>LUJP01000096.1 GCA_001689535.1 Bacteroidales bacterium M5 | reverse complement strand
CCGAGTTGGCTGATCTGATACATGTATTGCAGACCCATTTTAATAACCATTATTTTACATTGCTCCTGTAAAAGGGGGCAATGGTAGAAATGTTAAAAAATATCCGATTAGGATTTTATCTTTAGGCGGATATGAAGTGGGTGCCTTGGTGTATCGACGGCCGGAGGCCGACGTTCCCAGGTCCAGGCTCATGAACCGTCGATATCCTTATCGACAGTGAAATGGGTGGCAGAAGGATATCGACGCTCCGAGGCCCAGCCTTGTCACGAGCCTTTGGACATCCCTATCTATTATGAAAGGGGCGGTGATAAGGATATCGCCGCCCCGTGTAACTATCTTATTTCGTTAGGTTTTAACGACCTATTTTGTTACATTGGTCTTTTTATTGGACAGAATTGATGTCGAACGAGGGGGTGATAACGTAATTCTGCGTTGTGGCTTTATAAAGCTGGTAGACCTTCTCTTTGGTCTCAGGGTTGGTGTCTATTCTGAAATACAGATAAGTGTCGGGATTCCCGGCTTTTTCCACTTCAATCTCATAGAAGCTGCGCGGCTCGGTGGGGAAGCGGTAATAAGAGATGTCGTCGATGGTCCATGAGGCGTAGTCGGTCTGATTGAATGCGGCATTAAGTCCGGCAGGGGCAAGAAATACATTTTTGTCGTAGTCGAATTCAGTCATAACTAGATTGTAGGTATGGGTGTACCATGCCTCGACTTCAGAAATGCCGTCTTCACCTTTGAATTCTGCTTTGAAGCATTTGTTCTGGGTGTCGGATTTCCATTCCACTGTTTTGTCCTTTGTGAAAGGGAAGTCGGTATGTAGTGACTCATTGAGCTTTTCTTTCATGGACTCGGTAACAGTCGGCGGAAACAGACCGGGATCATCGTTGTTGTCGTCGCTGCATGATGTGAAAGCCAGGCCCATGAGAGCGATAGCGAGTGCTGTCAGTTTTGTTTTCATAGAGTATAAAGTAAAAATATGTGATTGAGTTTATAAATCTTTTATGTCAGAAAGAACAACGCTTTGGAGGTGGCGATTGTTCAGGGTTCATTGTGAGTATGGAGGGAATGATTTATGGTAAACGAGGAGGCCTACACTCCCACTCGCAATATATTTACAGGCATGGCTGTGTGCAAAAAAGTTGATTGCTACACAGCCATGTCAGTATGATTTTCCAATAGAAATGGAGTGTCAGGGGAGCTCGTAGGTGGTTTCCACAAGCTTCATGCCGAAACGGAGTGTGGAATAGGCTCTGATGGAGCTTGACGATGTGGCGCCGTAGCCTTCGGGATATGGGATGATGATTTCCACAGAGTCGCCTACGTGCATCTGCGTAAGCGCTAATTTCCATCCCAGGATAAGGTTGGAGAGCTGGAAAGAGCGCACGGTGTCGCTGCCTGTGGTGGCCGTGGAGTCAAACACGGTTCCGTCGTAGAGCTGGCCTTTGTATTTCACGGTGACCGTGGAGGTGAGCAGGGGCTGGAGGTTGCCCTCTGTTTTGGAACGGTCGTTGAAATAGTGGATCAGGACATTCGACTCGGGGAACCATGCCGGACGCACATAGGAGAAATAAGGTGTGCCGTCGGGATTCTTGCGGTTGAGTTGTTCCTGATACCAGTTGGTATTGAGCTCAAGCCACTCGCGGTCTTCGGAGCTGATGTTGTCATCGTCGTTGCACGAGGTGAATCCGATTACTGCTAAGGCGGAAAATGCTATTGCAATGAGTATTTTTTTCATGAATGGGACAGTGGTTATGCCGTTAGTCGAAGTTTACCTCGGGTGCTTTTTCTGCTCCGGCTTCGGCCGAGAACTGGGGCTTGGGTTTGAATCCGAGTATTCCGGCATAGATTAGAGTTGGGAATTTTTTGATGGCGGTGTTGTAGTTGCGCACAGCCTCAGTGTAGCGGCCGCGGGCGGTTGTGATGCGGTTTTCCGTGCCTTCGAGCTGGGTCTGAAGGTCGCGGAAGTTTTCGTTGGCCTTCAGGTCAGGATAGGCCTCGCTGACGGCAAGAAGGCTTTTGAGAGCGCCTGTCAGACCGTTCTGGGCCTGCTGGAAGCGGGCGAGATTCTCTTCGTTGAGATCCTCGGGGTTGATGGTTATCGAGGTGGCTTTGGCGCGGGCCTCGGTAACTTTTTCGAGGGTGGAACTTTCATGCTTGGCGTAACCCTTCACGGTGTTCACCAGGTTGGGGATGAGGTCGGCGCGACGCTGATACTGGTTTTCAACTTCGGCCCAGGCCTGATCTACTCCCTGCTGGTCTTCAACGAGGGAATTGTAGTTGCACGACTGGAGTGCGAACACTGCCAGCACAACTGCTGCTAAACGGATAATTGCTTTCATTAGGTTAGGGGTGTATAAGTGAGGAGTTAGTGTTATGCACCTGGAGCTCATACGAGTTTGCGGAGGAGCGAGTTGATGCTCACGCGGTCGTGGATGAGCTTATGAAGATCGGCGATAGCCACTCGGGTCTGCTCCATTGAGTCGCGTTCGCGCAGTGTCACGGTGTTGTCCTCAAGCGTCTGGTGGTCGACGGTGATGCAGTAGGGTGTGCCTATGGCATCCTGGCGGCGGTAGCGCTTGCCTATGGAGTCCTTTTCATCATAATGGGTGGTGAAATCGAACTTGAGGTCGTTTACGATCTCGCGGGCTTTTTCGGGGAGTCCGTCCTTTTTCACCAGAGGCATCACGGAGCACTTCACGGGAGCGAGGGCTGCGGGGAGATGGAGAACGACACGCTTGTCGCCTCCGCCGAGATCCTGTTCGTCGTAGCTCGAGCAGAGCACCGAGAGGAACATGCGGTCAACACCGATAGATGTCTCTATAACGTATGGAACATAGCTTTCGTTAAGTTCGGGGTCGAAATATTTTATGTTCTTGCCTGAGAATTTCTCATGCTGGGAGAGGTCGAAGTTGGTGCGGGAATGGACACCCTCCACCTCCTTGAAGCCGAAAGGCATGCGGAATTCGATGTCGGTGGCAGCGTTGGCGTAGTGGGCCAGTTTCTCGTGGTCGTGGAAGCGGTACTTTTCGTCGCCAAGGCCGAGGGTCTTGTGCCATTTGAGGCGGCGTTCCTTCCAGGTCTCGAACCATTTGATTTCCTCGCCGGGTCGCACGAAGAACTGCATTTCCATCTGCTCGAACTCACGCATGCGGAAAATGAACTGGCGTGCCACAATCTCGTTGCGGAAGGCCTTGCCTATCTGGGCTATGCCGAAGGGCAGACGCATGCGGCCGGTCTTCTGTACGTTGAGATAGTTCACGAAAATGCCCTGGGCGGTCTCGGGGCGGAGATATACGGTCATGGCACCGTCGGCAGTGGAGCCCATTTCGGTGCGGAACATGAGGTTGAACTGACGAACGTCGGTCCAGTTGCGGGTACCGGAGATGGGACACACGATTTCCTGGTCGATGATTATCTGGCGGAGTTCGGCGAGGTCGTTGTCGTTCATGGCTTTTGCAAAGCGCTCGTCGAGGGCCTGACGCTTGGCGGCTATTTCAGCCACGCGGGGGTTGGTCTGACGGAAAAGCGCTTCATCGAAAGACTCGCCGAAGCGTTTGCGGGCCTTTGCGACTTCTTTTTCAATTTTGTCGTCCATCTTGGCAATCTCCTCTTCGATGAGCACATCGGCGCGGTAGCGCTTTTTCGAGTCACGGTTGTCGATGAGGGGATCGTTGAAGGCATCGACGTGTCCGGAAGCCTTCCAGATGGTAGGATGCATAAAGATGGCTGAGTCAATGCCCACGATGTTTTCGTGGAGCATGGTCATGGCGTCCCACCAGTAGCGTTTTATGTTGTTTTTAAGTTCCACGCCGTTCTGGCCGTAATCGTAAACGGCTGCGAGGCCGTCGTAGATTTCGCTTGACGGGAATACGAATCCATACTCTTTGGCATGGGACACTATCTTTTTGAATACATCTTCTTGTTGAGCCATAGCGGTCTAATTATTCTGTTGGGTTTTCTTACGCCGGTCGGAATGGATGCGGCGATGTTCAGCGGGCAAATTTACAACTAATTTTTGGAATATGCAGTTTTTTGAATCACAGCCATCGGCATACAAATTGATGTTTTGGAGGCGTTTTGGAAGTATAGAGGTAAAATATTAACTTTGCAGGCTCATTTATAACATTTTTTTGCAATGAAACAAGCTCTTGAAGGCGTTGCGTTGAGCGTGGCGTTTGCAGTGTTTCCAGTAGCCGGGGAAGAACTTGACACAGATCCCAATATAAGGCAACTCGACGATGTTACCGTTACATCTATCAAGCAGAGTTCCGACCTGAGCCTTCTTCCGGATGCTTCCACCACCCTCACTCTGAAGCAGGCCGAGCGATGGCGCGTGAGCACCCTCAAGGCAATGAGCGAGATTGCTCCCAACTTCTATATACCCGATTATGGCAGCCGCATGACCTCGAGCATCTATGTGCGCGGCCTCGGCAGCCGTATGGACCAGCCCGTTGTGGGACTGAATATAGACAATGTGCCTATCCTTAATAAGGACAATTACGACACCGACCTCTTCGACATAGAGCGCGTCGAGGTGATCCGCGGCACGCAGAGCACTCTCTATGGCCGCAACACCATGGGCGGTCAGGTGAACATATATACCGTGAGGCCCATGCATTACCGGGGCAACCGTGTGATGGGCAGGATATCCACCGGCCCTGAGGCGCGGATGGCCGTAAGCTCCTATCAGGAGATGGGACGCAATCTTTATATGGGATTCGTGGGGGAGATGACATTCAGCGACGGGTTCTACCGCAACCATTACAACGATACACGCACCGGCACGGAAAAGGGCCTCAATCTCCGCTGGCGCACGCAATGGCGTCCGGCCTCGAAGGTGCTCATCGACAATGTGGCGTCGTTCGGACTGTCGCGTCAGGGCGGTTATCCCTATGAAGAAGCCAACAACCGTGAGATAAACTATAACGATACATGTTATTATCGCCGCAATTCGCTGTCGGACGGTCTGACGGTGAAATGGTTCGGCGAAAATGTGTCGGTGGCAAGCATTTCCAGCATCCAGTATCTCGATGACGAGATGGGGCTTGACCAGGACTTCCAGCCGGTGAATTACTTCATAATGAAGCAGCGCCGCCATGAATGGGCCGTGACGCAGGATGTGGTGGTGCGCGGTCGTGCGGGAGCCTACAACTGGACAGCCGGCGGCTTCGGCTTCTTCCGGCGCACTTCGATGTGGGCGCCCGTAACGCTGAAAGACGAAGGTATCGCCCGGCTGATAACCGACCGCGTGAATCTCAATGACCGCATACCGGTGAAACTTGAGTTTGACAATGACCATCTGCTGCTGGGCAGCGACTTCGCCCTGCCGAATTTCGGCGCGGCCCTCTATCATCAGAGCGAGCTGTCGCTTGGAGCGTGGAATCTTGCCCTGGGAATGCGTCTGGACTACGAGCGCACCAATATGCGCTATCACAGTCTGGGCGGTACATCATTCAAGGCATTCTTGAAAAAAATGCCGTCGATTCCCATCCTTTCCCAGACAATAGATATTGACGACATAGGCAGGCTTCATACACGTTCGCTCGAATTCCTGCCTAAGTTTCAGGTGAGCTACACTCTTCCCATGCCATCGAAGAGCGATGTTTATTTCAACGTGGGCAAAGGGTATAAGTCGGGAGGCTTCAACACCCAGATGTTCTCGGAGGTGCTGCAGCAGCGTCTGATGGGCGAGATGATGCAGCATATGCCCGGTATGGGCGGCAGTCAGCAGCAGGCTCCCGATATCGACCGCATAACCAGTTATAAACCCGAGCGGAGCTGGAATTATGAGGCCGGGGCGCATATAGCGTGTGCCGACGGCAAGGTTATGACGGATCTGGCCTTGTTTTATATCGACTGCCGCGACCAGCAGCTGACCACCTTCCCCGACGATGATACCACCACCGGCCGAATCACCACCAATGCCGGACGCACCCGCAGCTATGGCCTTGAGACGCAGATACGCTATGCTCCCACAAGCCGGTGGGCGTTCAACCTGAGCTATGGTCTGACCAACGCACGATTCATGGAGTATCACGACGGCGACGATGATTTCAAGGGTAAAAGAGTGCCCTACGCTCCGTCCAACACCCTGTTTGCCGGTGTAAACTACATTGTTCCCGCAGGGCGCGACTGGGTTCTTGACTTCAATCTGAAATGCAAGGGGGTAGGGCCGATCTATTGGGATAATGCCAATCTCTATCGCCAGAACTTCTACGCCCAGCTGGGCGCATCGGCCAAGGCAACGTATAAATGGCTGAGTTTTGAACTCTGGGGCGAGAACATTACGGCCACCAAGTTCGATGTGTTCCAGTTTGAATCGCTCGGCTACAGATTTCTGCAGCGTGGCAAGCCGGCCCGCGGCGGCATCACCGTGCGGCTTGATTTCGGTTTCGGACGGCGCTGAAAGCGGACGCTAGCGGAAATAGATTTCAGATTTCGGCCGAAGGCCCGAACAAAAAATGCATTCAGGCGGTTGGAAAGTCATGAAGACTATCCGACCGCTTCTTGTATTATGCTTTGCGCTGGCATTGCTGGCAGGGTGCCGGGGCGAGGATCCACTGGCAAAATTTGTCACCGCCGTGGATGTGCGCTCGTTCAATTACGTCAGCAGTCAGGGCCGTAGCGCGGTAGTGATGCCCGATGTTGGCTATGCCGCCACATTCGATGATGATAACCGCACGGCGTCCCTTACGATAAGCAATCTTGCCATGACGTCTGACGAAACGCCTGTCACGCTGATGTTTGACGACGTGGAGTGGACCTATAGGCTTGATGTGCCCGGAAAAGCGAGGATGATAAAGGCTGACGAGTTGATACCGTCGAATGTCGAGACTTCCGGCGGAATCACACTGAAAGATGTGGTGATAGTGTATTTCGAGGCCTCGGCCGCAGATGAAAACCATAGCCATGGATTTTACATACATTATTATGTGAACGGCGTCTACGAGGTGACGGCTTTTCCGTATGACATGCAGTCGGCCGGCGCCACGCGGGTGCGCGACGAATCAACGGGTGTCGAGACTGTTGATTATGATACTGAGTTCGCCCTGACGCTCGATCCCGAGGCGATGACGGCTTCAATGACGGTGGCAGGACTTGATGGGCCCGTAGAGAGCCTGAGTGTGGAGGGAATGGGGCTCACGCTTTCAAATACAGGCTTCGGCCTATCGCAGAAGGAGGGCACTTCATGGCAGGCGGTGCCGACGGGGACCGACGCCGAGATAAGCGACATAACCGTCGAGGCCGACGAGACCGGATCGATGGAGGTGGATTTCGTTCTCACCGTGGATGGCGGCGACTATCGCGTCACGGCATTTCTTTACAGCAATCTGAATTTTTCAGAATAGAGGAGGGGGGTCCGTGAGGGAATGTGATTGTCGGAGAAAGCGGATACTATATAAATGTGAAAAATTGCGAAAAATTAGAGTGTTAAAGTGGCGGGTAATTCTAATATTTTGACTATATTTGCACGGTATATTGTATGAATGCCATAGAAAACACGGCGGTCGTGCCCGGATTTTATATGTGTGGGCTGACTGCAACGCGTTGTGCTATCGGCATCTATGATTGTCTTAGATTATAGTACAAATATAAATAAATATGTTAATTTTAGGTATTCAGTCCTCTACACTCGCCATCACTGCGGCCCTTACGGGCATAGGTCTGGTGGCTCTGGCTCTATGGCTGGCAGGATTAATTTCTCCAAGCTCTACCAATCCCCAGAAAGGGGAGGCCTATGAATGCGGTATTCCTACCCGCGGTGAATCAATGGCTCAGTTCAAGGTAGGCTACTATTTGTTTGCAATTCTGTTTTTAATGTTTGATGTTGAGTGCGTGTTTCTTTTCCCCTGGGCGGTTCGCGTCAAGGAGCTTGGAGGAGCAGGCCTCATAAGCATTGCCATATTCTTCACCATATTGGTGCTGGGCCTTGTGTATGCCTGGCGGAAAGGAGCTCTTGAATGGAAGTAACTACCAAAAATATGCCCTACGCGGCATGGAAAGACAACGAATATATAGAGAAACTCGTTGACGAGCTTCGCGCCCACGGCACCAACGTGGTTGTGGGATCGCTCGACAAACTCATCAACTGGGGCCGTTCCAACTCTCTGTGGCCTCTTACGTTTGCCACCAGCTGCTGCGGCATAGAATTCGTGAGCCTTGGCGCAGCGCGCTATGATATGGCCCGCTTCGGATGGGAAGTTGCCCGTTCGTCGCCACGTCAGGCCGACTTTATTATGGTGGCCGGAACCATCGTGAACCGTATGGCGCCGGTCGTTCGCCGTCTGTACGATCAGCTTGCCGAACCTAAATATGTGATTGCGTGCGGCGCATGCGCCGTATCGGGCGGTCCGTTCAAGAAATCATATCATGTGGTGATGGGTGTGGACCAGATAATCCCCGTGGATGTATACCTCCCCGGCTGTCCTCCGCGTCCCGAAGCCATGATTTATTCCATAATGCAGCTTTCGCGCAAAATCAAGGTCGAGAACTTTTTCGGCGGCGTGAACCGCAAGCAGAAGCAGGAAGAGTTCCTGAAAGACCATCCCCTCGATGAGGTGAAGGACTGACGGATTGCCCTTTCCCGCTGCCGAGGCTTCATCTTTCTCCTCCCCAACCATCATTATCATAACAGAGAAAATATCAACAGACAATCAATATGGCAGAACTTCAGGAAATAATTGCCAGACTGCAGCCCCAGGCCACTTTCGAGCCCGGTGACACACTGACAGTATGCATTCCCGACGCCCAATGGCCCGATTTTGCCCGACAGCTCCGCGATAACGAGGAACTCCGGTTCGACTTCCTCGTGACAATCGTAGGTATGGACTGGAAGGAGAAGGTGGGCTGTATCTATTATCTCACCTCCACCACCCACTGCCGCCATCTGGCCGTGAAAGTTACCACCGACAATGTAGAGAAGCCTATGCTCCACAGCGTGGCTGATCTCTGGCATATAGCCGGTATCTTCGAGCGCGAGGTCTACGACTTCTTCGGAATAGTGTTCATAGGCAACCCCGACATGCGCCGTCTCTTCCTGAGCATAGACTGGAACGGTCATCCGCTCCGCAAGAACTACGACGAAAATCCCGAGCTCAACCCCGTGACCACCGACAGCGAGCGTCAGAGCGATTTCACCGACACATACGTGGAAACCGCCGACGGAAAAGTCGAGAAAAAAGAGGTGATGGTGTTCCAGCCCGAGGACTTCGTGGTCAACATCGGCCCGCAGCATCCCGCCACCCACGGCGTGCTCCGTTTCCGCACGGCGATCGATGGCGAGACCATAAATAAAATCGATGTCTACATGGGATATATCCACCGCGGCATCGAAAAAATATGCGAGAAGCTCACTTATCCTCAGACACTTCATTTCATGGACCGACTGGATTACTTCTCGGCCCATCCCTATCACCACTGTCTGTGCATGACCATAGAGCAGGCCGCCGGCATTGAGATAAGCCGCCGCGCCCAGGTGATACGCGTGCTGATGGACGAGCTTTCCCGTATCGCCAGCCACTGTCTGTTCATGGGAACATTCTGCATGGACCTCGGTGCAACCACCATGCTGTTCTATACGCTGCGCGTGCGCGAGCAGATTCTCGACATAATGGAGAAGACCTGCGGCGCCCGTATGACGTTCAACTACGAGTGCATTGGCGGTGTGATGCAGGATCTGCATCCCGACTTCGTGAAGGATGTGAAGGCCCTTCTGGCCGTTATCCCCGCCAATATCAAGGAATACAACAAGGTGTTTACCGGCAATGTGATAGCCCACAACCGTATGGACGGCGTGGGTGTGCTCACGAAAGAGGATGCAATCTCGTGGTCCGTTACCGGCCCGTCGGGACGTGCCTCCGGCTGGGCATGCGACGTCCGCAAGACCGATCCCTACAGCATCTATTCCGAGCTTGACTTTAAGGAGGTTATCCGTCATGAGGGTGATTCCATGGCCCGCTTCAAGGTGCGCATGGACGAGATTGTGGAGAGCGCCCGTATCATCGAGCAGCTTATCGACAACATTCCCGAAGGCGAAATCTGCGTGAAAGTGCCCAAGGTGCTCAAACTTCCCGTGGGACACTGGTTCCGCACCGTTGAAGGTTGCCGCGGCACATTCGGTATCTATCTTGAGAGCGACGGCACCACATCGCCTTACCGCCTCAAGATTGTTCCGCCGTCGCTTCCCGCCGCTGCAGTGGTTGACCATCTCACCCGCGGCCAGAAAGTTGCTGACCTCATCACCATTGGCGGATCGCTCGACTATATTGTGCCTGACATGGACCGCTGACCCTGAGAGTAAGAAACAAAAAAGACAAATCATATAGCCAAAAGATATCACATTTATGTTTGATTTTTCATTTCTGACCAATTGGGTCCACACCACGCTTCTGCAGTATATGCCTGAATGGCTCGCCATCACGACCGAATGTGTCCTGATAGGCGTTCTGCTGCTGCTCACCTACTCGGTGCTCGCCCTCTTTTATATATGGTATGAACGCAAGATATGCGCCGCATTCCAGTGCCGTCTCGGCCCGAACCGTGTAGGTCCCTGGGGTCTGCTGCAGAGTGTGGCCGACATGTTCAAGATTCTCATCAAGGAGCTTATCTCGCTCAAGTATACCGACAAGTTCCTTTTTGCCCTGGCTCCTTATCTTGTGATTCTCGCCTCGATGCTGGCTTTCGCCGTGCTTCCCTGGGGCAACGGACTTCAGATAATCAACTTCAACATTGGCATCTTCTTCCTGATTGCCGTTTCGTCGATAGGTGTGCTCGGCATTCTGCTCGCAGGATGGTCCAGCGCCAACAAGTTCACTCTCATCGGCGCTCTCCGCTCGGGAGCCCAGATGGTGAGCTATGAACTTTCCATCGGCCTGTCTGTTCTTACCATGGTGGCTTTCGCAGGCACCATGAATGTGGTGGAGATAGTAGAGGCACAGAGCAATCTGTGGTTTATCTTCACGGCTCACGTTCCCGCTATCATAGCGTTTATAATCTATCTGATAGCAGGTACGGCCGAGACCAACCGCGGCCCGTTTGACCTTCCCGAAGCCGAGAGCGAGCTTACAGCAGGTTACCACACCGAGTATTCCGGTATTCACTTTGGTTTCTTCTACCTGGCTGAGTACCTGAATCTGTTTGTGGTATCGGGCGTGGCTACACTCCTGTTCTTCGGCGGATGGATGCCTCTGCATATCCCCGGATGGGATTCATTCAACATGGTCATGGACTGGATACCTTCGGTGCTCTGGTTCATCGGCAAGGCCATACTGATCTCGTTTATCATAATATGGTTCAAATGGACATTCCCCCGTCTGCGAATCGACCAGATGCTGGCGCTGGAATGGAAATACCTGCTCCCCATCAATCTTGTAAACCTCGTGGTGATGGTTCTTATCATCGTCTACGGCATCCACTTCTAAAAATACAGCTCCTTAAAACTATATTCCAACACTTCCAACTGTTATGAGCGACAAATTCGGAAAAATATCCCAGGTAATCGGTCCTGTGGTCGACGTGAGCTTTGAAGGTGAGGGCAATGTGCTTCCTCCTATCTATACGGCTCTTAAGATTGACCGTAACGACGGCTCGATGCTGATTCTCGAGGTAGAGCAGCATATAGGCGAGAACACCGTGCGCTGTGTGGCCATGGAAAGCACCGACGGACTTCAGCGCGGCATGCGTGTGGACAATCTCGACCGTCCTATCGCCGTACCTACAGGCGAGCAGGTCAAAGGCCGTCTGCTCAACGTTATCGGCGAGGCCATTGACCGTCTGCCGGCACTGAAGCGTACAGACCTCCGTCCTATCCATCAGCCTGCGCCCGAATTCGACGAGCTTACCATCGGTACCGAAGTGCTCTATACCGGTATAAAGGTGATAGACCTTCTTGAGCCTTACAGTAAGGGCGGTAAGATCGGTCTGTTCGGTGGTGCCGGTGTGGGCAAGACCGTGCTTATCATGGAGCTCATCAACAATATTGCCAAAGGCCATAACGGTTTTTCGGTGTTCACCGGTGTTGGAGAGCGTACCCGCGAGGGCAACGACCTTCTCCGCGAGATGATCGAGAGCGGAGTAATGAAATATGGTCAGAAGTTCCGCGACGGTATGGAGAAAGGCGAATGGAATCTTCACGACGTTGACATGAACGAGGTGAAAGATTCGCAGGCCACGCTGGTGTTCGGCCAGATGAACGAACCCCCGGGCGCACGTCTGCGTGTGGCTCTTTCGGGTCTGACTGTAGCCGAACAGTTCCGCGATCAGGACGGCGGCGGTAAGGAGATACTTCTGTTTATCGACAACATCTTCCGCTTCACCCAGGCAGGTTCGGAGGTTTCGGCTCTTCTCGGCCGTATGCCTTCGGCTGTGGGCTATCAGCCTACACTGGCTTCGGAAATGGGTAAGCTTCAGGAGCGAATCACCTCAACCAAGAACGGCTCCATCACCTCGGTGCAGGCCATCTATGTGCCGGCCGACGACTTGACCGACCCCGCTCCCGCAACCACCTTCAGCTTCCTCGACGCCACCACGGTGCTTTCGCGTAAGATTGCCGAGCTTGGTATCTACCCGGCCGTGGATCCTCTGGAATCTACATCCCGAATCCTCGATCCCAATATCATAGGCGAGGAGCATTATCAGACCGCCCAGGCCGTGAAGCAGCTTCTGCAGAAATACAACGAGCTTCAGGACATCATTGCCATTCTTGGTGTTGACGAGCTGTCGGACGAGGACAAACTCGTGGTGGCCCGCGCGCGCCGCGCACAGCGCTTCCTCTCGCAGCCCTTCTTCGTGGCCGAGCAGTTCACCGGACTTCCCGGTGTGATGGTGCCCCTTTCGGAGACTATCCGCGGTTTCAAGATGATTCTCTCCGGCGAGATGGACGAGTATCCCGAACAGGCATTCCTCAACGTCGGCACCATCGACGAAGCCATAGCCAAGGGCAAGAAGATGCTCGCCGAGGCAGGCGTGTAAGGGAACCGTAATAAGGAAATATAAATATTAACGACAGACACAATAACAGATGACACTGAAAATCATATCGGCCGAAGACGTGGTATTTGAAGGCGAGGTCCAGTCCGTGACCCTTCCGGGAACCAAGGGCTCTTTTACAGTACTTCATAACCATGCGTCGCTTGTGTCGACCCTCGACCCCGGCATGATCCGATACATTCAGGACGGCCAGACGGTTGAGCTGCCCGTGAGCGGCGGCCTGGTTGATGTTGACAACAATGTTGTGTCGGTCTGCATATACTGAAGCCATGATAAAGCGACTGTTAATACTGATGATTGCCTTTCTGGCCGCCGGGAGCGTAACGCTTCAGGCCTCTGAGGCTGCGCCGGCAGACTCGTCAAAGGCTATCAACCCCAAGGAAATCATATTCGAACACCTTGGCGATGCCTACGGCTGGGAAGTGCCTTTCAGCCATGAGACGCGCATCCCGCTGCCCATCATAGTATTTGGCAAGGACGGTGGAATACACTGTTTCAGTTCGTCGCGCGTGGCTCATGGCGCAACCTATACCGACGGTGACGCTATATTCAAAATCGGTGGTCACGACAGCAAATATAAAGGCAAGCTCGTAGAGATTGTGAACGGCGAGGAATTCCGCCCTCTCGATTTCTCAATCACCAAGAATGTGGCCGGAATTTTCATCACAGCCATACTTGTGGTGCTCTCAGTGCTCTCAGTAGCCCGCTGGCACGCAAGAATGGGCCACAAGGCTCCCCGCAAAGGAGTGGGCCTGATGGAGATGGCTATTTCGTTTATCTACGATGGCGCCATTAAACCGGTGCTCAAGGAGAAATCCATGAAGTTCGCGCCATATCTTCTCACGGTGTTCTTCTTCATCCTGTTCATGAACCTTCTGGGTCTGATAGTGATATTCCCCGGTGGAGCTAACCTTACCGGCAATATTGCGGTGACTCTCACCCTTGCGGTTCTCACGTTCTTGGTAACCAACATTTTCGGAACAAAGCATTACTGGAAAGAGGTATTCTGGCCCGATGTACCCGTGTGGCTCAAATTCCCTCTGCCCATTATGCCGGTAATCGAGATATTCGGTGTGTTCACCAAGCCGGCGGCTCTCACGGTCCGTCTGTTTGCAAATATGATGGGAGGCCACATGATAGTTCTCGTGCTCACGCTCCTCATCTTCATCTTCGCTCCCATGGGCGCTTTCGCGCTGGGCCTGTCGTCGGTGATATCGGTAATGTTCTCGGTGTTCATGATTCTGATTGACGTGCTTGTGAGCTGCATCCAGGCCTACGTGTTCATGATGCTCTCCTGCATGTTCATTTCGTTTGCACAGGAGGAAGGCCATGAATCCAATCCCGTACATGAACCGCAGCCGGCAAAAATTCCAGGTGCCAATTAAGAAGAAACTGAATAAGAAATAAACAAATATCAAATAAATAACCACATTAAAACCACAAAGTTATGTTAGCAATGATTTTAGCAGCAATTGCAGGTGAACTCGGTATTGGCGCATGTATCGGCGCAGCTATCGCAACAATCGGCGCAGGTATCGGTATCGGCAAAATCGGTGCAGCAGCCATGGAGGCTATCGCACGTCAGCCCGAGTCGTCAAGCGACATCCGAAGCAACATGATTATGACCGCCGCCTTCGTTGAAGGTGTGGCTCTGTTCGCAATCATCGTCTGCATCCTCTCAATGTTCGTGTAAGGCCCCCGTACGGCATTACCCGCAATTCTCTATATAAATAAGATTTCTCTAAACAACCCTTTTTATGGAACTATTCACGCCTGAAGTCGGACTGATATTCTGGATGTTCGTGGCTTTCGCCATCGTCTTCCTAATCCTTTACAAATGGGGCTGGCCTTTAATCATCAAAGGTGTAGAAGGCCGTGCCGATCTGATTGACAAGGGCGTCGAATATGCTCAGAATGCCAAGGAACAGCTGGAGCATGCCCGCGAGCAGAGCGAACAGTATATGGCCGAAGCCCGCAAACAGCAGGCCGAGATGCTGCGGGAGGCTGACAAGATGAAATCACAGATCATCGAGGAGGCCCGTCGCGAAGCCCAGCAGGAAGCCCGTAAGGTAATGGACCAGGCGCGCCTGTCGATAGAGCAGGAGCGTAAGGAAGCGCAGCAGCAGTTCCGCAATGAGGTGAGCTCGTTTGCTCTCGACATTGCCCAGAAAGTGGTTCGCGGCCAGCTCAGCGACCAGAAGGCACAGGCCCGTCTTGTGGATTCACTGCTTGACGAGATGGAGAAACAAAACTAACGCATAGACCCGATGAACGAAGGATTGATACCCCGCCGCTACGCAAAAGCGCTCTATAAGGTGGCTCTCGAAAAGGGAGCCGACAAGCGTCTTTACGGGCTGATGACAGCCCTTGCGGAAAGCTTTTCCCGGGAGAAGGGACTGCAGGAGGCAATAGCCAACCCGTATATTGCCGCCTCCGACAAGAGTCTTCTGCTGACCACGGCAGCGGGAGCAACGCCGGACGACACTGTCTATGCAGATTTTCTCAAACTTCTGGACCGCAACCGCCGCACCGACATGATGGCCGACATAGCTCGCGCCTACTGCCGGATTTATCGCACCGAACATCACATTTATGTGGTGAAGGTGGTGAGCGCGGCGCCTCTGCCCGCAGCCCAGCTGCAGCGGCTTCAGCAGATGGTGAAGTCGCATCTTCCCGAAGGCTCCACAATGGAGTTCACAACATCGGTGGATCCGTCTCTGATAGGCGGCTTTACCGTGAGCGTAGGCAACGAGCGTATCGATGCTTCAATCAGTAACGAGTTAAAACAAATGCGTATCAGTCTTATCAGCAAATAAATTTTCACTAATGATAAATCCCAGCGAGATTTCGGAAATATTAAAGCAGCAGCTTGAGACGGTCAACTCCAAAGTGTCGTTTGAAGAAACCGGCACCGTGCTTGAGGTTGGCGACGGCGTGGCTCATGTCTACGGACTCGACAATGTGTGCGCCAACGAGCTGGTGGAGTTTGAAAACGGCGTCAAGGGTGTGGCCCTTAACCTTGAGGAAAGCAACGTGGGCGTTATATTGCTCAACGATGTCGACAAGGTTACCGAGAACATGTCGGTGAAACGCACCGGCGAGATCGCGTCAATTCCCGTAGGCGAGGGTCTGCTGGGACGCGTCATCAATGTTCTAGGCGAGCCTATAGACGGCTGCGGTCCTATCGAAGGAAACCTCATGCGTCTGCCCCTGGAGCGCAAAGCCCCCGGAGTAATCTTCCGTCAGCCTGTGAAGCAGCCTCTGCAGACGGGTATCAAGGCTGTTGACTCCATGGTGCCCATAGGCCGCGGACAGCGCGAGCTTATAATCGGCGACCGCCAGATAGGCAAGACCGCCATTGCTATCGACACAATCATCAATCAGCGGAAAAATTTCGAAGAGGGCAAGCCCGTATATTGCATCTATGTGGCAATAGGCCAGAAAGCCTCCTCCGTTGCTGCAACCGTTGAAACCCTGAGAAAATACGGAGCGCTTGACTACACTGTGGTTGTGGCAGCCAACGCTTCCGATTCAGCGTCGATGCGCTACTACGCACCGTTTGCGGGCGTGGCCATCGGCGAATATTTCCGCGACACCGGTCGCGACGCCCTCATAGTCTACGACGACCTTTCCAAGCAGGCCGTGGCCTATCGCGAGATTTCGCTTATCCTCAAGCGTCCTTCGGGCCGTGAGGCTTATCCCGGCGATATTTTCTATCTCCACAGCCGTCTGCTGGAACGCGCCGCAAAGATAATAGACAACCAGGAGGTAGCATCGCAGATGAACGACCTTCCCGAAGCCCTGAAGCCTATGGTGAAAGGTGGCGGCTCGCTAACGGCCCTTCCTATCATCGAGACTCAGGCAGGCGACGTTTCCGCTTACATCCCCACCAACGTGATTTCGATCACAGACGGCCAGATATTCCTTGAGACCGCACTGTTCAACCGCGGTATCCGTCCGGCCATCAACGTGGGTATCTCCGTTTCGCGTGTGGGCGGCAACGCACAGATCAAGCCTATGAAGAAGGTGGCCGGTACGCTGAAAATCGACCAGGCACAGTTCCGCGAGCTTGAATCGTTCACAAAATTCGGCGGCGACATCGACCCCGTTACCGCCCGCGTGATCGACAAAGGCCGCAAGAACGAGCGCCTTCTCATCCAGCCCCAGTACCATCCCATGGCTGTGGAGGAAGAGGTGGCCGTGATTTATTGCGGTACCAAAGGCCTGCTCGAAAACGTGCCCGCCGAGAGTGTGGCCGACTTCGAGAAGTCGCTTCTCACTCTTCTTCATGCAAAATATCAGCAAACGGTGCTCGACAATATAAAAGCCGGCAAACTGACCGATGAAGTAACCGCCGCCATCGAGGAGGCAGCACGCGACGTAGCCGGAAAATACACCAATAACTAAAACTCCGCTTCATGGCCACATTACGCGAACTCAAAGGACGAATCGGCTCGGTAGCATCTTCCGAGAAGATTACCGGCGCGATGAAGATGATTTCATCGGCCAAAATGCACAAGGCCGAGCTCAGCCTCAAACGCCTTCTGCCTTTCCGCAGCCAGATAGAGTCGATAATCGGCAATCTGCTGACGGCTGATGCCGACTTCACCTCACCCCTTACTGAGACACGCGAGGTGCGCAATGTGAGCATTGTGGTGTTTGGCTCGGACGACGGTCTGTGCGGAGCCTATAACGTCAACATCTTCAAGCAGCTCCGCGCCCGCATGGCCGCGCTGCGCGATAAATTCGGTTCAGACATCACTTTCGACATCTATCCCGTAGGTGCGAAAATGGTGAAAATCGTAGGAAAGATGAAGGATGCCTCGCTCCGCAACGTGAGGGTAGAGCCTCAGGGCGATTCCAAAACCACGGGCGACGGCGTGAAGATATTCTGCGAGAAACTGCAGCGCCGTTTCCTGGCCTCGGAGACCGACCGCGTGGAACTTCTGTATATGAAATTCCTGAGCGCAGGCCGCCAGCGTCCGCAATCCGACCCGTTGCTGCCCGTGACCGAGGACACCTTCCGCGTGGCCGACGTCAAAGAGCAGTGCCGTCCGTATATTTTCGAACCCGACGCCAACACCATATTCCGCTCGGTGCTCCCGATGTTCCTGATGGCAGTGACACAGGAGGTGTTCACCGAGAACCGCGCTTCCGAGCAGGCCGCACGCGTGATGGCCATGCAGAGCGCCAACGACAACGCCAAGAAACTCCTCGAGCAGCTGCAGCTTGAATACAACAAGCTGCGTCAGCAGAGCATCACGACCGAGCTCCTCGACATACTTGGCGGTCAAGTTAGATGAAACCAATCGAATTATCCAACTGTAATATCATAATTTAAGTAATAAACCATTTAACCCATGGGTAGTGTAAAAGAATATTTTTCGTCTTTAGGGTCCGGTATCGCAAGTCTTGTAAAAGGCATGCAGGTAACGGGAAAAGAATTTGTCACCCCTAAAATCACAGAAAAATACCCCGAGGACCGCGAGACCGTGCATGTGCCTGAGCGCTTCCGCGCCATTCTTCAGCTCAAATACGATGCTGACGGCCACCATAAGTGCATAGCCTGCGGCATCTGTGAACGCAACTGTCCTAATGGAACGATTTCGCTTACCACCAAAATGGTGGATACGCCCGACGGCAAGAAGAAGCGCAAGCTCGACAAGTATCAGTATGATCTGGGAAGCTGCACATTCTGCCAGCTGTGCGTGACATCGTGCCCCCAGAACGCTCTTGAGTTCAGCAATGACTTCGAGCAGGCAGTGTTCACCCGCGACAAACTTGTGAAGAAACTCAATTATCTTCCCGAGCCTCCGGAACCGGAACTCTCTCCTGAGGAGCTGGCCCGCATAAAGGCAGAGAAGGAAGCCAAGATAGCCGCCGCAAAAGCTGCTTTTGCAGCCAAAAAGGCAGCCGAGGCCGCAGCCGCAGGGGATGCTCCCGCACCGGCAGCCGAGACTCCCAAGGCAGCAGAATCCGCACCGAAGGCACCCGAAGCCGGAGCAGGGGAGGCCCCCAAAGCCTGAACCTGAGGCCCCCGGGGCAATCAGATCCCCGGAAAAACCAATCATTGAAAGAAACAATCAAGTAATTATATGGAATCAGTAGGAAGTATCATTATGTATGTGATAATCGCGCTGTCGATTATCATCTTTTCGGTACTGACGGTAACCACCAGGAAAATACTGCGTGCCGCCACCTATCTTCTTTTCGTACTGTTTGCCACTGCCGCTCTCTATTTCAAGCTCGACTATGAGTTTCTGGGAGCCGTGCAGATAGCAGTGTATGCCGGAGGTATAGTGGTGCTGTTTGTATTCTCCATTCTTCTCACATCGCATCCCGGAAGCAACAGCGAGAAGCTTGTGTCGAAACGCAAGACTCTCGGCCTCGTGGCCGGAGTGGCAATGCTCGCTGCAGGACTCTACGCCCTGCTCAGCCGCTGCTCCCAGATGTTCACCTGCCTTCCGGCAATGGAAAATCCCAAGATGAACGCGATCGGAGAGGCTCTGATGGGCACAGGTGAGAATCAGTATCTTCTGCCTTTCGAGGCAATCAGTGTTTTGTTACTCGCATGTATAATAGGCGGCGTGGTCATCGCCCGCAAAAGATAATCCCTTGCAGCTATGGAAATAACAATGATTTATTATCTTGTGCCTGCGTTGATAATGTTCTGCTGCGGAGTCTATGGCTTTGTGACACGCAAAAACATGATAGCAATGCTGATTTCGCTTGAGCTGATGCTCAATGCCGTAGATATCAACTTCGTGGTGTTCAACCGCTATCTTTACCCCCAGGCGATGGAAGGCATGATGTTCACGCTTTTCGCCATTGCGATAGCCGCCGCCGAAACGGCCGTGGCCATAGCAATCATCATCAACGCCTATCGTTCGATAAAGAACGTGGATGTAACCGATTTCAACAAAATGAAAGAATAAGGCACTATGGAAGCTACTTTACCAATACTGATACTTGCGATACCGCTGTTCATGTTCCTGCTGCTGGGTCTGCTCGGCAACAAGATGAGCCATAAGATGGCCGGTATCCTGGGCACCGCCGGAATGGGAGTGACTCTCGTCCTGGCCTACATCACTGCCTTCACTTATTTCTTCTCGGGCAATCCCGATTTCGTAAGCGCCGAAGGACAGCACCTGCAGTACGTTGTGTTCAACGTTGACTGGCTGCAGTTCTACAAGGACCTCGTGATTCGCATAGGATTCCTGCTCGACCCGATCTCAGCCTTGCTGCTTGTGGTGATTACCACCATCTCGTTTATGGTCCACCTTTACAGCAACGGCTATATGCGCGACCACCACGGAGTGTATGAGCGCGGTTTCCAGCGTTTTTACGCTTTCCTCGCTCTGTTCAGCTTCTCGATGCTCGGCCTTGTAGTGGCAACCAACATCTTCCAGATGTATATCTTCTGGGAGCTTGTGGGCGCTTCGTCATATCTGCTCATCGGATTCTATTACATAAAGCCTTCTGCGGTATCCGCTTCAAAGAAGGCCTTTATCGTTACCCGATTTGCCGACCTCGGCTTCCTCATCGGCATTCTGATTCTCTCCTATTATACCGGAACATTCAATTTCACAGACCTCACATCGAGCGCTGTTGCTGATTCGTCGAATGTGTTTGCGGTCAACATCGCCACTTCCGAGCATATCCGCAACATCTTCGCCTCAAGCGCCGCTCCGGTCTTCATGGGCGGCTCGGTGCTCACATGGGCGCTCGTGCTGATATTCATGGGCGGCATGGGTAAATCGGCCATGCTTCCTCTCCATATCTGGCTCCCCGACGCCATGGAAGGTCCCACCCCGGTTTCGGCCCTCATCCACGCCGCCACCATGGTTGTGGCCGGTGTTTACCTTGTGGCCCGTCTGTTCCCGCTCTACCTCATGGAGGAAACCTCACTGGTGATCATCACCGTGGTAGGTGCCATCACGGCATTCTATGCCGCAATGGTGGCCTGCACACAGGTAGATATCAAGCGTGTGCTCGCGTTCTCAACCATCTCGCAGATCGCGTTCATGATGGTTTCGCTTGGTGTGGCCCGTCCTGAAATTCACGAGGGCCTCGGCTACATGGCATCCATGTTCCATCTGTTCACCCACGCAATGTTCAAGGCTCTGCTCTTCCTCGGCGCCGGCGCCCTTATCCACGCGATAGGCAGCAACGATTACACCGAGATGCACGGTCTGCGCAAATACATGCCCATCACCCACATCACCTTCCTCATCGGCTGTCTTGCCATTGCAGGTATCATTCCGTTCTCGGGCTTCTTCTCCAAGGACGAGATTCTGAGCGCCTGCATGGGCTACAACTGGGTGGCCTATCTGTGGATGTCGCTTGTGGCAGGTCTGACCGCCTTCTACATGTTCCGTCTCTACTTCCTCATCTTCTGGTGGAAAGAGCATCCCGTGCGCGAGGGTCATCACGCTCCCCACGATCAGCCCTGGACCATGAGTGTTCCCCTCATCGTCCTGGCAGCAGTGAGCGTCGTAGCCGGTTTCGTTCCCTTCGGCAACCTCGTGAGCTGGAACGGCGAGCCCTACGACTTCATGAAGCACTTCAACTGGAACGTGGCAACAGTGGGCCTCGTGGTAGCCATCATCGGCATAGGTATCGCCATGGTGATGTACCGCAAGGAAAATCCTCTCCCCGACAAGATGCAGCGCGCATTCCCGGCACTCTGGCGCTGGTGTTTCCACCGCTTCTATTGGGACGAACTCTATCAGTTTATCACCCACAAGATTATATTCGCCCGTATCTGCCGCCCCATAGCATGGTTTGACCGCCATGTGATCGACGGCACCATGGACGGCTTCGCAATAGTCACCAACAAAGTATCGTGGGCTATCCGCGGCCTGCAGAGCGGCAGGGTACAGATGTATGTCTGGATCTATCTCATCGGCGCTCTCCTGCTCGGAACGGTAACCGCCGTATGCCTGCTTTGACAGTGTGAGTGATGATACAAATATCTTTCGTGCAAATAGAAAATAACCAATCATAGTAACTATGTTTTCAAATATACTTATATACTTTGTGGTGATACCGCTGGTGATGCTGGGCGCCTTAGGGCTGTGCCGCAACATCAGGCAGATCCGCGCCGTGGCCGTGACAGGCTCGCTGGCGCTGACGGCTCTGTCGGTCTACTTGCTGGTAGAGTATCTCGCTCTCCGCGGAGCCGGCCTCACCGCTCCCATGCTCTTCACCGGAACATGGAGCTGGTTCACGCCGCTTAATATCAATCTGGCGGTGGGAGTAGACGGAATTTCCGTGGCTATGCTTCTTCTTTCGTCGATAATACTTCTCACCGGCTCGTTCGCCTCATGGAAAATCCAGCCCATGACCAAGGAATTCTTCCTCTGGCTCATCCTGCTTTCCACCGGTGTGTTCGGATTCTTCATTTCGATTGACCTCTTCACCATGTTTATGTTCTATGAGGTCGCTCTTATCCCCATGTACCTGCTTATCGGCGTGTGGGGCAGCGGCAATAAGAACTATTCGGCAATGAAGCTTACCCTGATGCTCATGGGTGGTTCGGCATTCCTCATGCTCGGCCTCATCGGCATCTATTATCATTCGGCTCCCGCCGGCGAACCCCTCACCTGGAACCTTCTGGAGATTGCCGCCAATTCAAGCATCGACAAGAACTGGCAGTACTTCCTCTTCCCGATGACATTTGTGGGCTTCGGCGTGCTCGGCGCAATGTTCCCCTTCCACACATGGAGCCCCGACGGTCATGCCTCAGCGCCTACCGCCGTATCCATGCTCCACGCCGGCGTGCTCATGAAGCTGGGTGGTTACGGATGCTTCCGTGTGGCCATCTATCTTATGCCTGAGGGTGCCCACGATCTGGCATGGATATTCCTGATTCTTACAGGTATTTCGGTCGTTTACGGTGCGTTCAGCGCATGCGTGCAGACCGACCTTAAATATATAAATGCCTATTCGTCGGTAAGCCACTGCGGTCTGGTGCTCTTCGCCATCCTCATGCTCAACACCACTGCGATGACCGGAGCCATCATGCAGATGCTCTCCCATGGTCTTATGACGGCCCTGTTCTTTGCTCTGATCGGTATGATTTACGGCCGCACCCACACCCGCGACATCCGCCTGATGGGAGGTCTGATGCAGATAATGCCGTTCCTCGCCGTATGCTACGTGATTGCAGGTTTCGCCTCTCTGGGTCTGCCCGGTCTGAGCGGATTCGTGGCCGAGATGACAATCTTCGTAGGCTCTTTTGAACATGCCGACATGTTCCACCGCGTATTCACCATCGTGGCCTGCTGCTCGATCGTGATAACCGCAGTCTATATCCTGCGCGTGGTAGGCAAGCTGCTGTTCGGTCCGGTCTACGACAAGCATCATCTCACCCTCACCGACGCAGAATGGTGGGAGCGTACATCAACCATCACCCTCATACTCTGCGTGGCCGCCATAGGCTGTTTCCCCAACTTCTTCGCCGATGTGATCCGCTTCACATTCAGCCCTGAGATTTTCACAGTAATAGGAATGCACTAAAAGAATAAAGAAATGGATTATTCACAGTTTTTAGCAATGAAACAAGAAATATGCCTTCTGGTTGTGTTTCTTTTGGTGTTTCTCAATGACACATTCCTTCCGCGCCGCTCGCAGGACAGCCTCGGCTGGATCACCTGTGTGCTCTTCGCCCTGTTCACCGCCTTCGGGTTCTGCCCCCACGTATGGAACACAAGCGATACCGTGTTCGCAGGAATGTATGTGACCACTCCCGCTGTAGCCACCATCAAGAATATACTCAATGTAGGTGTTCTTATCGTTCTGATACAGTCGCTCAAATGGGCCAACTCGGAAGTCCAGCTTGTTCGCCGCGGCGAATTCTACGAACTGGTGCTGATCACACTCCTCGGAATGTATTTCATGGTATCGGCCCGTCACTTCCTGCTGTTCTTCATCGGCCTTGAGACTGCATCGCTCCCTCTGGCCGCTCTCGTGGCATTCGACAAGCACCGCTACGAAAGCACCGAGGCTGCCGTGAAGTATGTGCTCACCGCCGTATTCTCCTCGGCAATATTCCTGATGGGTATCTCGCTCGTCTACGGAATTTCCGGTTCGCTCTATTTCTCGCAGATAGGCGTGGCAGTCGACATCACCTCCGGCGCAGGGCTCACCGCGCTTGTGATAGCTCTCGGTTTTGTCATGGCCGGTATCGGATTCAAGCTGTCGCTTGTTCCCTTCCACCTCTGGACAGCCGACGTATATCAGGGTGCTCCCACCTCCGTCACTTCCTATCTTTCGGTAATATCGAAAGGTTCTGCCGCCTTCGCGTTCCTCGTGATACTCTGGCAGGTGTTCGGAGCCGTTTATCCCGAAGCCTGGGGCTGGATGCTCTATGCACTGATTATCCCTACCATCACTGTAGGTAACCTCTTCGCCATCCGTCAGAAGAACCTCAAGCGATTCCTCGCTTTCTCGTCGGTGTCGCAGGCCGGTTATATAATGCTCGGCATCATGGCCTATCCCAACACTATAGGAATTGCCTCGCTGATGTTCTATATTCTGGTTTACATCTTCTCCAATCTCGCTGCTTTCGGTGTGATTGGCGCGATAGAGAACAACACCGGCAAGGTGTGGATGCAGGATTACAACGGTCTCTACAAGACCAATCCTCGTCTGGCATTCACCATGATGCTTGCCATGTTCTCGCTCGCAGGTATTCCTCCGTTTGCAGGATTCTTCAGCAAGTTCTTCATCTTCACCGGTGCGCTGAGCGTAGGCACCACAGCCATCTACGTGCTCGTGCTGATAGCGTTGATCAACACCATCATATCACTCTACTACTATCTGCTTGTGGTAAAGGCGATGTTCATCAGCGAAGAGCCTTCGACAATTGCCACATTCCGCAGCGCGTTCTCTGAGCGTCTTGCATTGTGGGTGTGCGTTGCAGGCATCATCGGTCTCGGTATTGTAAGCTTCTTCTACGATAGCATCATAGCCGTAGCCTGACGGACATAATCCTCTGAATCTATAAAGAACGGCGTTGTAACTCGTGTTACAGCGCCGTTCTTGCGTTTTATCTGTTCTGATGAGATTTTATGAGATTCCCGTCAGCCGAAATTGATTTCGGTGTCGCCCGGCATGGACGCGGAAATGGGTGCATTTGCCGCGTCCTTCGGAACTGCAGGCGCGACGGGGGGTGTACTTACGTCCGTTGCTTTTTTTGCCGTTGAGGTCTGCGAGGAAATTCGGGCAAGCAACTGGGGCGTGAGCACGGTGCGCTGTGCCGAGAAGTGGATATGGTTCATTTCCGGCGGCGTGAGGCTTCTGGCCGATTGCAGGGTGGGTTTAGATATCGTTTTCATTACGGCTGATTTTACTTGAAAAGAAAGTGTTCACACGGTTGATGCCGAGCAGTACAGCAATGTAGGTCGCTCCGATAATGAACAGGGGCAGACGCAGTGGGAAAATGTCGTGGAACCATCCTCCACCCAGATAGCAGAAGAAGAGACACCAGAGAGTGGCCTGTACGCTCACACAGAGCGTGCACCATGCGTGGGCGCGGAACCGCTGATACCAGAAACTCCAGAACGTGAAAGGCAGACAGCACGCGTTGCAGAGCGCCAGATAGCCTATCCATCCGGGGCTGACAAGCAGATATACCAGACTCACCGAAAAATAAGTGAACCCTACCTCGCTCCAGCTGAAAATGCCGAAGAAGCTTGAAGCTGACGTCTTGAGCACACTGTCGCAGCCGCCTTCCTCCAGTACCTTGCATACGCTGTCGGCCGTGGGGTTGTGGATATTGAACGATTTCTGCACCAGAAGATAGGTGAAGAAAAGCCCGGCAAGATTAAAGAGAGTCAGCAAAACTGTGGAGACATGACTCCACGTGCGGCTGGTGATGAAGAAGCACCCGAAGATAAACAGCAGGGCGGCTACAAGGCCCCATTTCTTTGCAGTAGAGAAAATCTCGGAGCGATGGTGAACGCAGTACTCCGGCTCATGTGAACGCCCCTGCTCGGGGTAAGCCAACAGTACGTTCCCGTCGAATGCCCTCAGAAAACGGTCCATAGGAATTGTCTCTGTCACCCCCTGGGTGAGATAGCCCACGTTACGGCCTTCTTTGTCTATTGCCGTAACGATTACAAGGCCTGCGCCTGTATGTGCCAGAAACGGTGGCGAAAGCTTTGAAAGCTCGCTCTTATCGGCCAGGAACAATCCTTCATTGGCCACGCCATATTCGTCAAGGAGTTTGGAGAGGCCGAAGAGTGTCTTGAAAGGCATGTCGCGGTAACGCGCGGCGGTATAGCCTCGAGTGTGAGGCACCTCGAGCTCCACCAGAAAATCGTTGAGTATATCGGAATCGGCCATATCGCGAAATATTCTCAGAACCTGTTCTTGTCAGTCTTCTGTCTTATGACGGGACGTGGTGTCAGGAAAGCTCGGCTTCGGCTTTTCCGAGCAGACTGTCGGCTTCTATTTCTCCGCTGTGACGCCATACGGCCTTACCGTTTTTGTAGACAATAAAGGTAGGCACGGATTTCACACCTTCCTGGTCGGCGAGTGAAGAATTATGGTCGATATCCAGCTGGAACACGGGCACACGGCCGTTGAGCAATTCCTTGACCTGTTCAACTACAGGCATCATTTTCTGGCAGTGGGGACACCAGGTGGCATAGAATTCCACGAGAACTACTTTGCTTGAGTTTACAGCTTCGTTATAAGTCATTGTTTTTTCATTTAAAAGTTAATATAAAGGTGGGGCAACAGATGATTGCACCTGGGAAACTGACTTTATAACAAAAATAATGAGGCGGGGGTTGGAACAGGACAAAAAAAGACGCCGGAAACTCATTTTCCGACGCCTTTTTCAGTATTGTCAGCACCCGGGAAGAATCGGGTGCATGTCAGTTATCAGTGGATGGGGTGATACTCCACGAAGGCTTCCATAGCCTCGTAGGAAGCGAGACCGAGCGATTCGTAGAGCTGTGCGGTGGCACGGTTGCGGTCCTCGGCACGCTGCCAGAACAGACGGTCGTCGTCGCCAAGGAAGGGAGCATTCTCCATCTGGCTCTGATGCTTGAGGATGGAATTGCGTTTGAAGCGGAGTTCTTCGGGGCTGATGGGCACTGCCATTTCAATATGGTCGATTTCCCATTCTGCCCATGCGCCGCGATACATCCATATACGGCAGTCCTTCATCCACTCTTCGTCGCGGAGCTCATAGAGAGCGGCGAGAACGGCGTCGGTGCACACGCGGTGCGTTCCGTGGGGGTCGGCAAGGTCACCGGCCACGAAAATCTCGTGGGGCTTCACGTCCTCGAGGAGTTTCTTTACAATCTCGATGTCGGCTTCGGAAAGGTCGCCTTTTTTGATTGTTCCGGTCTCGTAGAAGGGGAGACGCAGGAAGTGGATGTTCTGCGGTTTTACACCGATATAGTTGCAGGCGATAGTAGCCTCGGCCTGGCGGATCATTGTCTTGATTTCACGGATTTCCTTGGTGTCCATGTCGCCCGACTTCTTGGCGGCCACGAAATCGCGCACTTCCTCGGAGAGTTTTTCATATCCGGGGGTGTTGAAATTGAACATGGGCGAAATCTTGTCCATCATCAGGAAGTAACGCATCATGTCCTCGTCGCCCACGGCGATATTGCCGGAGGTTTCGTAGGCCACATGCACGTCGTGCTTCTGGTCAACGAGGCGTTTGAGAGTGCCGCCCATCGAAATCACATCGTCGTCGGGGTGGGGCGAGAATACAATCACGCGCTTGGGATAGGGGTTGGCGCGCTCGGGACGATAGGTATCGTCGGCGTTGGGCTTGCCGCCGGGCCATCCGGTGATGGTATGCTGGAGATCGTTGAAGATTTTGATGTTTACGTTATAGGCCGATCCGAAGAGAGCCAGAAGTTCGCCGAGACCCCAGTCGTTGTAATCCTTGTCGGTGAGCTTGAGGATGGGCTTGGAGGTCATGTTGCATAGCCATACAATGGCGCGGCGTATGAGCTTGTCGTTCCATTCGCAGGAGGTTACTTTCCAGGGCTGCGAGATGCGGGTGAGATCCTCGGCGGCGGGAAGATCCACAACCACCTTGGCATGGGGATGATCCTGCAGGAACGATGCGGGAACTGCGGTGGACGCGGGTTCTTCTACGGTCTTCTTGATGATTGCGGCATTGTTCTCGCCCCATGCCATTGTGAGCACGCGCTGAGCGCTGAGCAGATTGGCGATGCCAAGGGTGATGGCTGTGGTGGGAATGGTGTCGCACTTATAGTCGCTGGAAATATTGTGACGGGCCTCGCTGCCGAGGAGCACCAGACGGCAGAGGCTTGAGGCCGCGCTGCCGGGCTCGTTGAAGGCCAGCGAACCGATTGCGCCGATTTCACATACAGTGACGTCGATACCGCCTTCGGCAGCTATGGAGTCTTCGTAATCCTTGCAATATTCATACATGTTTTCCTTGGTGACCGCGGGATTGAATGTACGCACATTCTCGGGCTTGATGTCAACCTGGTCGAGGAATACTTCCTTGAGGCGTTTGAATGTGGAGGGGCCGTCGGGGAGAAGGGGGAAGAACTCGCTGATGTTGTAGACAATCACGTCTTTGAAGTCTACCTTTCCTTCCTTATGCATTTTGATGAGCTCGGCATAAACAATGTGGGTGCTTACGCCGGCACCGAGTGCGAGCACGCATTTGCCTTTTTCGGCCACGTAGCGCTTGATATAGCGCACTATGCAGTCGGCCAGGTATTTGCCGCCGTCGTTGGCAGTCTCGAAGATGCGGGTATAGACATTCTCTTCGCGGGTTAGGGCCGCAAGTTCAACCTCAGTTTCAGGGTCGTAGTATTTTTTAGGCACCTGATCGAGTTTGATTTGTGAACTTAGATTGGTTTTCATGATGATGGTATTGTAGAATAAACTATTGCAAAGATAGTTTAATTATTCTCGCGATGGAAAAAATAATGCGAAAAAATAAGCATGAAAACCTGCTCCCGAAAAGCTTTTTTACGCTGCTCAGCGGCGGGGTGGCGGCGGAGCCGCAGGCATGCGGTGGCGGCGCGCGTTGCGGGAGTCGATATAGTTCTGCAGGAGGCCGTAGGCAATGCCGCCTATGTTGGCTCCGATTGACACATTCTCGTTCACCTTATAGTAGGGCATAACTATGGGCTGCGCGTGCCAGCGCCCGTCGAAGATGGAGCGGGTGGTTTCGGCCCCCACGCTCACTCCCCAGCGTTCTGAAAGGTCATAGCTCACGTATCCGCCGAGTGTGGTCATAGACATCATACCTCCGATAGCGGGATTCATTCCCCGGGGTGCGGTGAAATAACTGCCATAGGCTGTAAGGCTCATGCGGGGTGAGATGCGGTAGGTGAGGGAGCCCCCGAAACCGTAGATGGTCTGCAGACCTCCGAAATAGCCATATTTCTCGGCACCGCCCCATGCAGAGAGGGTGAGCGGACCCACGGCGGCGGTTGCCGAAAGGCGTCCGCGTTCTATTCCGGCTAGGCCCGGGAGCGATTCGGAGCCTCCGGAAGCCGCTATTTCAAGGCCCGGGAGGCTTGCTATGGAAGCATGGCCGGGGACTGGGACGTAGAGACCCTTGGTGGAGAATAGCGGGGCTACGGCCCGCTCTTTCATCTCCTCGACGAATCGGCTGTCGAGCTGGTGAAGGGTGGGAAGGGTGGAGATTCCGGGAGATTCGGGCCGTTCAGGAGTCAGGAGGGGTGCTGAGAGAGAGTCTGGCTTCAAAGGGTTGACGCGCAGAGAGTCAGGCGTTTCAGGCGTCACGCCATGAGCCGCCCCCGCCGTAAGAAATGCGATTGATGATAATATGAATGTCTTTACTGACAATGTGTAGTGTAGCTTAGTTTTGGCAAAAATAATCTTTTTTGTGTAACTTCGCGTTACCCAATTATGAAGTACTCCGCAGTTTTAACGATAATTATAGGACTATGCCTGCTGTCAGGATGCAAAGGCCGTCAGGCCGGTGTGCCCGTGCTTTCGGTGAGCATAGAGCCACAGCGTTATCTGCTTGAGCGTATAGCCGGACCCGGATGGAAGGTGAACACCGTGCTGTCAAAAGGCGCCGACCCTGAAAACTTCGATCCGGCTATGAGCACGCTTGTGCGCACGGCTCAGTCGGAGGTGTATTTCACCATAGGCGCGGGGGCTTTCGAGGAGTCTCTTGTCGAAAGACTGGCCGAGGCCTCTCCCGGGCTGCGTTTCAGTGATTCTTCGGCAGGGGTGCCACGTCTGCACGGAACCCACGACTGCGATGGTTCCCATGGCCATCACGACGGCACTACGGATGATGAGGGTGATGCCGATCCCCATATCTGGACATCAGTGGCAAACATGAAGATTGTTGCCGCCAATATGGCCCGTGTGCTTTGCGAGATTGATTCCGCTCAGGCCGGTGCGTATAAGGAAAATCTCCGTGCCCTCAACCTTTCGCTTGACTCGCTTGACTCGCGCATTCAGGCCGTAATGGCCTGGAACAACAGCCAGGCTTTCATGGTGGAACATCCCTCGCTGAGCTATTTCGCCCATGACTACGGCCTTGAACAGATAGCTCTGGGCGGGGAGGGGAAAGAACTTTCGGCATCGGCCATAAGGCGGGGTATAGACCATGGCCGCGCCGACGGTGCCACGGTGTTCTTCACCGAGCCCCAGAGCGGGAGCGGCCGCGTGGGGCAGATAATAAAGGCGCTTGCCGGAAAGGAGGTAAGCATCAACACGCTTGCCTACGACTGGCCTGATGAGCTGATGAAAATTGCCCAGGCCCTTTCTTCACGATAGATAAATAACGATAGCAAGATGAGCGAAACAGATCTAACAGGAGTGCCGCTGGTGCGGCTGTCAGGTGTGGAGATGAGCTGGGGGCGCAGGAAAGTGCTCTCGGATGTAGACCTCACCGTCAACAAGGGTGATTTTATAGCCATAACCGGACCGAACGGGGGCGGCAAAACCACTTTACTCCGCATCATGCTCCGGCTGCTCAAACCCACCCGGGGAACTGTGGAATATTTCAGCAACGGCCATTCTTCGCTACGTCTCAGCTATCTGCCGCAGAAAAATATGATCGATTACCATTTCCCGATAACGGTGGAGCAGGTAATAGCCATGGGGCTGGAGGGGACCGATATCAGTCCGAAATGTGAAGAAGGCAGAAAAAGAATGGCTGAGATGCTCGACCTCACTGGCCTCGGGAACCATCGTGATTCGGCGATAGGCAGCCTGTCGGGCGGCCAGCTTCAGCGTGCGTTGCTGGGAAGAGCGCTGATTTCACGTCCGGAAGTGCTGGTGCTCGATGAGCCGCTGAGCTACGTCGACAAGCGTTTCGAACATAGATTCTATCACATTATGCAGCATATCAAGTCGTTTACCACAATTGTGCTGGTGTCGCACGAAATTACAGAGATTGCCGCAATGGCCAACCGCCACATCAGCGTTGACGGCCACATAGAAATATGCCATTCGGCCAGTCATTTTGTGCGTTACGGATGCGACCTGGACCATGATCCCCATCCCGAATGCAGCGAGTGCCACCCCGACAGCCCGCTCAAATAGCTCAAATAGCTTGACGCCAACGGTGGGGAATGCTTGCTAAGGTTGGGAATATCGAATTTTTTCAGTAATTTTGCGGCGCGTGCGCGTATATGTTGCTGCGCACAGGCAAGTTTACGATAACCAATCATATAAAAAACTTATGAAAGCATTCGTTTTTCCCGGACAGGGAGCACAGTTTATAGGCATGGGAAAAGATCTGTATGACAATAATCCCACAGCCCACGAACTTTTTGAGAAAGCAAACGAGATACTCGGTTTCCGAATCACCGACATAATGTTTGCCGGCACCGATGAGGAACTTAAACAGACCAAGGTAACACAGCCCGCCATATTTCTCCATTCGGTAATTCTCGCCAAATGTATGGGCGACGAATTCAAGCCCGATATGGTAGCCGGACACTCACTCGGTGAATTCTCGGCTCTTGTGGCAGCAGGCGCCCTTACGTTTGAAGACGGCCTCCGTCTGGTTTCGGCCCGCGCCCAGGCCATGCAGAAAGCATGCGAGCTCAAGCCCTCGACCATGGCAGCCGTTCTCGCACTCCCCGATGAGAAAGTGGAAGAAATCTGCGAGGGTGTAGACGGCACGGTGGTATGCGCCAACTACAACTGCCCCGGCCAGATAGTGATTTCCGGCGAGATAGAGGCTGTGGACGCAGCTTGCGCAAAACTTCTCGAGGCCGGCGCAAAACGTGCGCTCAAACTCAAGGTGGGCGGCGCTTTCCATTCGCCCTGCATGGAGCCTGCACGCGCCGAGCTTGCCGAGGCAATAGAGCACACCAATTTCTCTGCTCCCGTATGCCCCGTTTATCAGAATGTTGACGCTCTTCCCCACACTGACCCCGCTGAAATCAAAGGCAACCTCATTGCACAGCTTACCGCTCCGGTTCGCTGGACCCAGACTGTAAAGAACATGATTGCCGACGGCGCCACCGAATTCGTGGAACTCGGCCCGGGCAAAGTTCTTCAGGGTCTGATAAGCAAGATTGACCGAGCAGCCCAGGTTAGCGGACAGCAGTAAATACTCCGTTTTTTCATTCCGGAGCATCGTCACACTTTCCCCGGTCTCTCATCAAGGCCGGGGATAAGTTTTTTAGATGCGGTGTCCGTTCAAGAAATCAATAAACCATATCATTCAATTAACTAAAAAATGAAACTGACATTATCACTGGCCGCTCTGGCAGTAGCACTTTCGGCTTCAGCAGCCGAAGCCCCGCTGTGGCTCCGCAATCCGGCCATATCGCCCGACGGAAAGACTCTGGCTTTCACATATAAGGGCGATATCTACACTGTGCCTGTAGCGGGAGGCACCGCCCGTCAGCTTACCACCAACGCGGCCCACGACACCAACCCGGTGTGGAGCCCCGACGGCAAGCAGATAGCCTTTGCAAGCGCCCGGCACGGGTCGATGGATATTTTCCTGATGCCGGCCACCGGTGGCACCGCAAAGCGCCTCACCACCAATTCAGGCAATGAGACACCCCTGGCGTTTCTCAACGACGACACAGTGCTCTTTGCCACCTCGCGCATGCCTTCAACCACAGCCATTGTCCCCCCCAGCGTGCAGCAGGTTTATGCCGTGAGCACCAAGGGTGGCCGCGATTATCTGTGGAGCTCCACTCCCATGAAGGCCCTCTCAGTGGCTGCCGACGGCCGTGTGGTCTATCAGGACCGCAAAGGCTTTGAGGATGTTCTGCGCAAGCATGAGCGCTCAAGCGGCACAGCCGACATCTGGATAAAGGATGGCAAGAAATTCACCAAAATCACCGACTTCAACGGCCAGGACCAGTGTCCCGTGTGGGTGGGCAAGGATAAGATTGCCTATATAAGCGAGAAGGACGGTACGATGAACGTGTGGGAATCCAATGCCGACGGCACCGGCGCCAAGGCTCTGACCAAGTTCACCAAGCATCCTGTGCGCTCCCTCAGCCGTGCCAACGACGGAACTATGGCTTTCAGCTGGGATGGCGAGCTCTATACCCTCGTTCCCGGCAGGCAGCCTAAAAAGGTCAACGTAAACATTGTGGCCGACGACTATACGGCCGATCTCCAGCGCTCGCTGCGCTCATCGGGTGCGACATATATGTCGCCGTCGCCCGACGGATCTGAAATAGCCTTCGTGCTCCGTGGCGATGTGTACGTGACCTCCACAAAATACAAGACCACCAAACGAATCACCAACACTCCGGCTCAGGAGCGCGTGGTGGACTTCGCTCCCGACGGTCGCTCGATAGTTTACGACAGTGAGCGCGACGGTCTGTGGCAGCTCTTCACCGCCACCATCAAGAATCCTGATGAAAAATCGATGGTGTATGCCACCGAGATAGAGGAGAAGCCTCTTTACAAGAGCGCCGAGGGCAAAACCGCCCAGCGCCCTGACTACAGCCCCGACGGCAAAAAGGTGGCTTTCCTCGAGGACCGCACGGAGCTTCGTGTGATTGACCTCAAGTCAAAGAAGGTGACCACAGCTCTTCCCGGCAAATACAACTACAGCTATCAGGATGGCGACGTAGGCTTCACCTGGAGCCCCGACAGCCGCTGGTTCCTTACCGACTATATCGGCACGGGTGGCTGGAACAATTCCGACATAGCACTCGTGAAGGCCGACGGCACAAAGATTGTTGACCTTACAGAAAGCGGTTACAGCGATTCCAATCCCCGCTGGGCCCTGGGGGGCCGCGCCATTACATACAATACTTCGCGTTACGGCATGCGCAGCCATGGTTCGTGGGGCGAGCAGTACGACGTGGTGCTGATGGCTCTCGACGGCGACGCATGGGACGAGTTCAACCGCACTGAAGAGGAAGCAGCTCTTGCCAAGGAAGCTGAAAAAGACAAGAAGAAAGCCGATGCCGACAAGGAAGGCAAGGACAGCAAAAAGGATGGCAAGAAAGATGGCAAAAAGGATGTGAAAGAGAAAAAGGAGGATGAAGTGAAGCCTCTGGAATTCGACCTTGACAACCGCCATTTCCGCACCCGCCGCCTCACATCCATATCGGGCATAGGCGACCACTGGCTCAACAACGACGGCTCGAAGCTCTACTACGTAGCCGGTTCAGCCGACGGAAGCTACAACCTCATGGTGCGCGATATGCGCAAAGGCGAGACCAAGGTGCTGGTGAAGGGCCTCTCCGGAGGTCTGGAGCCTGATGCCAAAGGCGACAACCTCTATGTGCAGGGCCGCGGCATAAGCAAGGTTTCCGTCAAGGACGGAAAGCAGGACCGCGTGGAATTCGAGGCCGAGTATGACCGCCATCCCTCCAAGGAGCGTGAGTATATCTATCACCACATGCTCAAGCAGGTGAAGGATAAGTTCTACGACAAGAACCTTCACGGTGTTGACTGGGAAATGTATGGAAAAGCCTACGAGCGTTTCCTGCCCCATATCAACAACAACTACGATTTCGCCGAAATGCTCAGCGAGATTCTCGGTGAACTCAATGCCAGCCACACCGGCGGACGCTACGGCGGAGGCGGCGCGGCTATGTCGACAGCGGTTCTTGGCGCTTTCTACGACGATACCTACAAGGGCGACGGCCTGAAAGTGAAGGAAGTGATAGCACGCGGACCGCTTGCTAACAAGAGCGCGTCAGTCAAGCCCGGCGATATAATCAAGGCTATCGACGGCACACCCGTGAAGGCCGGTGAGGATTACAATGCTCTTCTCGACGGCAAAGCCGGAAAGAAAGTACGTCTGACCATAGCCCGTGCCGACGGCAAGACCACCGACAATATCAATGTGAAGCCGATTTCGGCAGGAATGCAGTCAAGCCTTCTCTACGACCGTTGGGTGGAGCGTAACGAACACTACGTTGACAGCCTTTCCGGCGGCCGCGTGGGCTATGTTCATGTCCAGGGTATGAACTCTCCCTCTTTCCGCGAGGTCTACAGCAAGCTTCTCGGCAAATACCGCAACTGCGATGCCGTGGTTGTGGACACACGATGGAATGGCGGCGGCTGGCTCCACAACGATATTGCACTTCTGCTCGGAGGCAAGGAATATGTGCGCTATTCGCCCCGTGGCCGTTATATCGGTTCCGATCCGTTCTCGCAGTGGACCAAACCGTCAGTGATGCTCGTAAACGAGAGCAACTACAGCGACGCCCACGGCACTCCCTACGTTTATCAGACACTCAAGATCGGCGACGTGGTAGGCGCACCTATCCCCGGAACCATGACGGCTGTGTGGTGGGAGACCCAGATTGACCCCACGCTGGTGTTCGGTATACCCCAGGTGACTTCGCTCGACCGTAACGGCAAGCCGCTGGAAAACCAGCAGCTCAATCCCGATGTGCTGATTTACAATGATCCCGCTGATGTGGAGAATGGTCGCGATGCCCAGCTTGAGGGTGCCGTGAAGCATCTTCTCAAGAAGTAATCCGCTTCAATCTCCGGATAAATATTCAGAAAATAGTGCGACGCTTATGGGCGCCGCACTATTTTTTTGGTTAAAATTTGTATAAATTCATGGAATGGGTGATAAGTATGGAAAAATTTCTTTAATTTTGAAATACTCTTGAATCTATTTTCAACATAAGTTTAACCATTGTTCTGAATTTGTCCGTAACATGTTGATAGCTCTATCTGTTCTGTTTGTGATAGGATACCTTGCCATAGCGCTTGAACACCCTCTGAAAGTCGATAAAACCGCCTCGGCATTACTTCTGGGCATGCTGATGTGGGTTGTGTATGCCATGGGCTCCGAGTCGATAGTTCCCGATGCTGCGCCCGACAAACTTGCATATTTTCTGGAAACACATCCTTCGCTTGCCGGGAAAAGCCTCCACGAGCAGGTGCTTCAGTATGTGTTGAAAGTGGATATTCTCGAGCATCTCGGCGATATAGCACAGACGCTGCTGTTTCTGATCGGCGCTATGACAATTGTGGAGCTGATAGATGTGCATGAGGGATTCCGTGTGATCACCGACCGCATAACCACCCGGCGTAAACGCGAGCTGCTGTGGATAGTGGGTATCACTACATTTTTCATGTCGGCCGTGCTTGACAATCTCACCACCACCATCGTGATGCTGATGCTTCTGCGCAAGCTCATAGCGGTCAAGGAAGAGCGTTGGCTGTATGCCGGAGCGATAGTGATCGCGGCCAACAGCGGCGGCGCATGGTCGCCTATCGGCGATATCACCACCATAATGCTGTGGGTAAACGGCAATGTCACGGCCCAGACACTAATATGCTATGTACTTCTTCCAAGCATAGTCTCCATGGCCGTTCCGCTGTTCTTAATAGGACGGCAACTCACGGGAGTGCTGGCGCCAAGTGTGAAAATGGAATCTCAGATCAGTGATATTACCAAAGGGGAACGCAACACCATATTTTTTCTGGGTGTGGGCGGTCTGCTTTTTGTGCCCGTGTTCAAGTCTATAACCCATCTGCCTCCGTTTGTGGGCATACTGTTTGTGCTTGGAGTGCTCTGGACATTCACGGAGATATTCTATAACGCCAAGAAACTCGACAAGGCGCGCGAGCACCGTATTCCTAAAGTCATAGCACGCGTGGACATGCCCTCGATACTCTTTTTCCTCGGTATTCTTATGGCAGTGGCTGTGCTGGAGTCAACCGGCATACTTGGCATGATGGCACAGTTCCTGGATAAATGGGTGCATAATATCTATATTATAGATACACTTCTGGGTATATTCTCTTCGATTATCGACAATGTGCCCATGGTAGCCGGAGTGATGGGAATGTATCCTATTGCCGATGTTGCAGCGACAGGCTACGAGGCCAACTTCGTAGTGGACGGTGCATTCTGGGAGCTTCTCAGCTACTGTGCTGGCGTGGGAGGCAGCATGCTCATAATCGGCTCTGCTGCCGGCGTGATTGCCATGGGTCTGGAGAAAATAAGCTTCGGATGGTACCTGCGCAAGTTCTCCTGGCTCGCCCTGATAGGCTACCTGGCCGGAGTTGCTGTCTATATGTTAGAAAAATTCCTGTTGTCCGCCGTCTGAGCGGACGTTGCCTGAACGGGGAGGTAAAAAATGAGTGCCTGAGCAATGCTCAGGCACTCTGGGTTTTATGGAGGTTCCTAGCAGAATCGAACTGCTGTAGACGGTTTTGCAGACCGTTGCCTAACCACTCGACCAAGGAACCGTGGTTTGTTTTTCTGCGTGCAAAGGTATGTAGATTTTTTCAAATGGGCAAAGGTTTTCGGGATTTTTTGCCAATGAAAAATGTAATGAGGTGATAAATAGAGGGAAAGGAAAGTATGGGAACGGGAGGAGAAGGAAGAGTTATTCAATTATGTCGGCGAGGGTGTCGTTCAGCTCTGAGAGGCGCTGGCGTATTCCGGCCACATAGGCATCGGAGGTGGTTTCGCCCACTCTTATCCTTAGATTGTGGCGACGGGCCTGCAGTTCGAGAAGTTCGTCGCGAATGAGGTCGGTGGATGAGGCGCGTCGGCGCAGTGAATCCGCATCCATTCTTCCAAGATAGAAAGCAGCGGAATCGCGGCGCGATACGGGGCGTTCTGTGAAGGTGTGGCGTGAGTTTCTTATGTTTTTCTTTGCCTTTGGATCGGAGCAGGAGAATCCGCATATAAATGTGAGGAGGAGCAGCGAGGGTATGATACGTTTCATAAGATTGTCATGGCGATTTTGGCACAGGCTTCGGCATCGGCAAGGGCATTGTGATGGTTGTTGAACGGTATGCCGAGGAAGTCAGCGAGATTGGGAAGACTGTATGAGCCCACGAGGGCGCGCGGGATGGTGTATTTTGCCTGACGTAGGGTGCAGTGCCAGGCGACATCGGGTAGAGCCATGCCGTAATAAGCGGCGGTCTTTCGCAGGCAACCGCGGTCGAACATGGCATTATGGGCCACAAGGGGAAGTCGGCCGATAAAAAGCTTGAGGTCGGGAAGTATTACGTCGAAAGTTGATTGGGTATCGGTGTCGGAGCGGCCTATGCCGTGAATATTTTCCGTGAAATGCCGGAAGTAATAGTTGGGATAAGGACGCACAAGGGTGTAGAAACGGTCGACAATGCTGCCGTCCATCACTTTTACGGCTCCTACGGCACAGATGCTCGTAGGCTCGGCATTGGCCGTCTCCACATCAATGGCAACGAAATTGTCCATGGACTCTATTGTGGATCGCGGTTAACCATTGAATCGATAGCTTCCTGCACTTCCTCCATGAGCCAGCGGGGGGTGGATGTTGCGCCGCAGATTCCCACTTTCCCCGCTCCGCTGAACCATTCGGGGCGGAGCTGCGAGGCGTTTTCCACGGCGAATGTAGCGACGTTTGCTTCCCGGCAACGACCGAAAAGGACTTTGCCGTTACTGCTTTTGCTTCCGGCCACGAAAACCACAACATCGTGGGTGCGGGCAAAGTCACTGAGGTGAGTGCCGCGGTTGGCCACCCACCGGCAGATGGTGTCGTGGGTTTCCACATCCTCGCCACGAGAACGTGCGGTGGCGCACATCTCGGAGAATCCCGATTGTGATTTTGTGGTCTGCGAGAAAAGAGCCAGAGGAGATGTGAAGTCAATGTTGTCAAGGTCGGAAGTATGCTCCACCACGGTAGCGTTGCCGCGCGTCTGGCCCACGAGGCCGTTGACTTCGGCGTGGCCGGGCTTTCCGTAGATTACGATTTTCCGGCCCGAGGCGTATGCTTCGGCTATGCTGCGCTGCAGGCGCAGGACCACGGGGCATGTGGCATCGATGATGGTGATATTGTTACGCCGGGCAATTTCGTAGGTGGAAGGGGGCTCTCCGTGTGCGCGGAGCAGCACCTTGACATCGTGAAGTTTCTCCAGGTCGTCGTGGGTGATTGTGACGAGTCCTTTTGAGCGTAGCCGTTCCACTTCGTCGGAATTATGCACGATGTCGCCGAGGCAGTAAAGGCAACCATCGGCGGCCAGAGTATCCTCCGCTTTTCTTATGGCGGAAGTGACGCCGAAGCAGAATCCCGATTCTGAATCGATTTCTATTTCAACGCGGCTTTTCATCTCAGACCGGATACTGTGCTGTGATATAGGTCGAGGAGCACACGGTTCTGCATGTCGGGTGTCATCTCTGAATTGTCGAGCAGGAATGCATCTGGAGCCTTTCTGAGAGGGCTTTCGGCGCGTGTCTCGTCGATATGGTCACGTTCCACCACATTAGCCAGAACCTCCTCGAATGTGGTCTGCGAGCCTTTGGCTATGAGCTCGGCGAGACGGCGCTGAGCGCGGGTCTGGGCCGAGGCGGTGACAAACACTTTCATCTCGGCGTCGGGGAAAACGGTGGTGCCGATGTCGCGGCCGTCCATCACTATCCCTTTGCTGCGTCCGAGGCTCTGCTGCATTTCTACCAGAGCGTGTCGCACTGCGGGGATTGCGGCCACCGGCGATACGTTTGAGGAAACCGGCATGGAGCGGATTTCGCTTTCCACATTTTCGCCGTTGAGAAGCGTGGCCTGTGCGTCGCCTTCTACTTTGAAATCAATATGGATTTCCGGAAGGGCTTTGGCAAGAGATTCGGCGTCAACGCTATGGTCCGGAGCAATCATTCCGTGGCGCATTGCGTAAAGGGTCACGGCACGATACATGGCTCCGGAGTCGATATAACGGTAGCCTATGGTTTTGGCGAGTTTTTTCGCCATGCTGCTTTTGCCCGACGAGGAATATCCGTCAATGGCTATGGTGATGGGAGTGATGTTTTCTGACATATTTCTGATGCTCATTTTGTTTTGCAAAAATAAGCATAAATGTTGGAAAACCCTCACCGGGAGGGTCACAACAGTTCCGAAAGCCTGGTGGAAATATTGACCATGAATGTTGACGCGCTTTTGTGTGGCTGTGCAAACGCAAGTCCGAGCGAGAAGGCCTTCAGGCGGAGGCCTGCGGCGAGAGAGACTCCTGACAGCAGGGAGCGTGAATAGGAGCTCATGTCGGTGCGTGTCTTATAGTTGTAGCCTATGCCGAGGTAGAACCTCTCCGAGGGGATAAAATCGGCCGCGAACACAAGGTGTCTCAAAAGGTTGGAGCCGAAAGAATCCACCATTTTCCCGGGATCGCTTTCCGAGCCGTCGCCTTCATCGTAGTAGGGAAGATGCCATTTGGTGAGATTCCAAGCCGTGACAGAAAAGCGCACGGGGAATGTGCCGAACGACTGCGTCCAGCCGGCACGGATGTCGAATGGAAGGCGGTGGTATGTCTCATCTAAACGTTTCACCTGGCCTCCGAGGTTGGCCACGACCACAGAGAACGACAGGTCGCGTTCGGGGTCATAATAGTTCACGCCAAGATCGGTGGCCAGCGCTACTGCGGTATATGAGTCATAGGAACTGTAGATCATCCTCAGGGTAGCGCCTCCGCGCCAGTAATCGGTGATGTCGCGGGAATAAGTGCCGGAAACGGCTATGTCTTTAGGTGAGAAATCGCCAAGTGTGTTGCCGTTTTCGTCGGTGCTCTCGATAGAGCCGTACCCCCAGTATTGCAATCCGACACCCCACGCCGAATACTCTCCCGCGCCTTTGCCGAATTTCACGCCTGCGAAATTCGATGAGGCGATATATCTCATGTAGTTGAAGCCGACCTGTGTGCCGAATTCCGGGCCGAGCAACGCCGGATTCTGATCCACATAATTTATGTCGGAGCAGATATCGGATATGTTTATGCCGCCGAGTCCGTAGGCACGGGCCGACGACGTTATGTTGAGGAAACCGTAGGAGTCCTCTATGTTATCGCGTGCTTCAGCGGGCGTTGACGCGATTGCTGCCGAGAATGCCGCGAGTAGAATTGCCTGGAATTTCATTGCAGAATGGTGTCGGGAGGCCATGACCGGCCCTTCTCTTTTAACTTAAACGGCGACCTTGAGCCATATATTATGCGATTAACCTATCTTTTTAACATAATGGAGTAATCCTTATGGCAAAAAATTGTCAACAAACACTAAACAAAAGTAATCAAGAGCAAAAATATATTGCGTAGTTTGAAATTTATTCCGCAAGGAACTAAATTTGTCTCTAAATAAAAGTAAAGGACAGGATGTCCTCAATGAATATTTAATAAACCAGTCGAAAAATGACCACCAGACATGCTGTATTATGCAGATTGCTGATGCCGGCGCTTTTTGCCGGATCGGGCTACATGATTTCGGCCACTGCCCAGAATCGCGTCATTTACTATAGGAGCCAGTCGCGCATGACTGTGAGTATACAGGAGACCTCCGCATATCTTCCGGAATCGGTGGATGAACAACCGCGTTTCCCCGGTGGAGAAGGAGCCATGATACAGTTCATCAACAATGAGCGACGCTATCCGCGTTCGGCTTACGAAAACGCTATTGAAGGACGTGTGCTCTGCAGCTTTATAGTGGAGCCTGACGGAAAGATCACGAATGTGGAAGTGGTGCGCGGTGTCGACGAAAGTCTTGACCGCGAGGCCATGAGGGTAATCCAGAATATGCCCCGCTGGGAGCCCGGAAATATAGGCGGGAATAAGGTGGCGGTTTATTGCCTTCTCCCTATTCCGTTCAGATTGTAGTTTCCAAGAGATAGCTTCTCTCGGCAATCAGAAAAAAATCAGGCGGTGTGTCGGAATGATTTCCAGACACACCGCCTTGTTATCGGGGTTATCCGTTATGATCAGTTGCCCATCTCGAATTCGAGAGTGCCGCCGTTCATAATGTCGGCATAGTCTATGTACATCTTGTCGTAAGGCTCGCCGTTGAGTTTCACGCTTTTGATATAGCGGTTGGTATCGGAGTTGTTGTGGGCTATGACAGTGAACTGTCCTCCGGGAACTTCGATTACGGCTTCATCCAGCACGGGCGATCCGAACCAGTAGCGGCCGCTCGCAGGCTCAACCTGATAGAATCCGAGAGCTGAGAGCACGTACCATGACGACATCTGTCCGGCATCGGCATTTCCTGCGTAACCGTCATCTTCCAGAGTATAGAATTGTTTCATCACCTGGCGGATACGGTCGGCTGCCTTGCGGTTATCTCCGAGCATGGTATAGAAGTAGATGATATGGTGGGAGGGTTCGTTACCATGGACATATTGACCGATGAGGCCGGTGATGTCGGGCGAAGCGTTGTCGCCGGTCAGCTCGCTTGACGTATTGAAAAGCAGGTCGAGTTTTTCCAGTGTCTTTTCTTTTCCGCCGAAGAGCTCTACCAGTCCGTCGAGATCCTGAGGCACGAGCCAGGTGTATTGCCATGCGTTGCCCTCGCAGTAGTCGTCCATGCGGTGGGTGGTGGCGTTGGGGTCAAAAGGAGTACGTATGGAGCCGTCGGTCATCTTGCCGCGGACAAAACCGGTTGTTGGGTCGAAGTAGTTGCGGTAGGAATGCGAGCGGTCGGTGAATTTAGCATAGTTGACTGAATCACCGAGAACTTTGGCGGCGTTGGCAATCGCACCGTCGGCAATGGCATATTCCATATCGAAGGCGATGGATTCATTCATCTTGTCGGAGGGAATGAAACCGTATTTATCGCGGAGCGCGCCACCGCGGGCTGTGTCGGCGGCTGTCTTGAGCATAGCCTGGAAGGCGCGGTCGGCGTCGACACCGGGCACTTTCTTCACAATGGCGTCGGCCACGGGGATTATGCCGGGGTTGCCCACCATGCAGTCTGTCTCGTTGCCCCACAGATGCCATACCGGCAGACGTCCCTGCTCGTCGGCTATGTCAATCATGTTGTTGATCATCTCGGCGTTGCGCTCGGGCTGGAAGAAGGAGAGAAGGGGCATTTCAGCGCGGTAAGTGTCCCACAGAGAATAGATGGTGTAGACGTTGCGGCCGTTGGCAGTCTGGTGCACGGCGTCGTCGGCACCACGGTATTTTCCGTCAACGTCGCTGAACGTGGCGGGGACAATCATGGTGCGGTAGAGTGAAGTATAGAACTTTCTGAGGTCCGTGGAGTCGGAAGCCTGGGCTTTTATGCGGGCGAGTTCGGTGTTCCAGTTCTGACGGGCCTGCGCTTTTGTAGCCTCGAAGTCCCAGCCCGGAAGCTCGGCATCAAGGTTGGCTTTGGCTCCTTCGATGGAAACCGGTGAAAGAGCTACCTTCACGAGCACCTGTTCGGCCGAATCGGTCTTGAACGAGGCGCGGCCAAAGAGATTATCGGGGCCAGTGGTCTCAAACGCATCGAATGGCTTCGAGAATTCGGCCACAAAGTAAACCTTCTGGTTCTTGGCCCATCCGGAGGAATAGCGGGAGCCTACTATGCGGTTGTTGCCTTCGGCCTGCATGGAGGTCTCGGTAGGACGGTCCCAGCAGCCGCCGTTCTGAAGGTCGAACACAATGGCGGCGCTGTCGGATGCCGGGAATGTGTAGCGGTGCAGACCCACGCGGTTGGTTGCGGTCATTTCGGCATCGATGCCGTAGCGGGTGAGGGGAACGCGGTAATATCCGGGCTGGGCTATCTCCTTGGAGCGGTCGGCATAGCTCCACAAACCCGAACCGGGTTTGTCTTCCACGCCTCGGCTGTAGGTGACATTTCCGGTCACCGGTATTATCGTCACGTCGAAAAGGTCGCCTATTCCTGTGCCCTCAAGATGGGTGTGGGAGAATCCTATCACGGTGGAGTCAGACGAATGGTAGCCGCTGCACCAGTCCCACTGCTGAGGGATGCTGGTGGGACCCACCTGAACCATTCCGAAGGGTACGGCCGCACCTACAAAGACGTGGCCGTGGCCTCCGCTTCCGGTCCTTACGTTGACCAGAGAGGCATAATCGGGGACAGCCTCAGATGTTGTGGACTTATCTGTTTTACATCCTGCGGCAAGCATAAGCAGCGACGCAGGCAGTAAAAGAAGTGATGATTTCATCATTTATTAGGTTGATTTGATAATTTGAATTTCAGATTGCCTGCCTTCATGAGGTCGTCGTGGCTTATGCGGTAGTTTTTGAGGGGTTTGCCGCCGAGCTGCATCTGCTGGATGAAGATGTCGCCGGGAGCGGTGCGGTCGGCCTCGATTACAAGGGTCTTTTCGGGGGTGTCGATTTCCACGCGGTCAAACACCGGAGATGTGAGAGTGTAGAAGGGTTCGCCGGGACAGTCGGGATAGAAGCCCATCATCGACATCACAGCCCAGGTTGACATTGTGCCGGTGTCGTCGTTTCCGGGAATACCGTCGGGATTATTGGTGAAATATTTTGAAAGCAGACGGTTCACCTCTTTCTGTGTGCGCCATTCCTCGCCTTTCACGCGTGAGAAGAGGTAAGGATATGCGATGTTAGGTTCGTTGGCGGGATCGTAGAGATTGTCATCAAATACCTTCTGGAGTTTTTCGGTGAACTTTTTGTTGCCGCCGTTGATCTTTATGAGACCTTCCACATCGTGGGGCACGAAGAACGAGTAGTTCCAGGCCGAACCCTCGTGGAAGCCGGGCACCGGTTCGAAGTTCTCGCCCTGACGGGGATTGAAGGGAGTGAGGAATGTGCCGTCGGGGTTGATGGGGCGAAGTGTTCCGCTCTCCTTGGAGTAATAGTTCTTATAGCCGGCGGCACGTTTGCGGAGTTCCTTGGCGAATTCCACATCGCCGCGCTGCTCGGCAAGCCATGCGAGAGCGGCATCGGCCACGTAATATTCCAGAGCGTGGCTCACGGAGTTGTCGCCAGAATCGTCGGCATGGAAGAAGTTCAGAGGCACATAGCCTTTTTCAATATAGGGGTCGATATCGGGACGCATGGGGTTTTTGGAGCCCTCGGTTGTGGCCGATTTCTTCATTGCTTCGTAGGCGGCATCAATGTCGAAGTCGCGGAGGCCTTTGCGCCAGGAGTCGACAATCACCGGAATGGCGGGGTCGCCTTCCATGGTGTAGGTCTCACGTCCGAATAGCTCCCATTTCGGAAGCCATCCGCCTTCCTTATACATGTTGACCATAGACTGGAGCATATCCGTCTGGCGCTCGGGATACACGAGTGTCATAAGCTGGTGAAGATTGCGGTAGGTGTCCCAGAGGGAGAAAATGGTGTAGCGGTTGTGGCCTGCAGGCACTTTTCCCTCGCCGAAGCTTTCCATCAGGGGATATTCACCGTTGACGTCGGAGAGCACGGCCGGCTGCAGCAGAGCATGGTAGAGACCGGTGTAGAACACCTTTTTCTGGTCGTCGGTGCCGCCGGTCACGCGGATGCGGCCGAGGTCGGCATTCCATCGGTCGTGGGCGTTCTTGCGCATGTCATCGAAGGTAAGGCCGAGCTGCTCTTTTTCGAGGTTTTCGCGGGCGTTTTTGATGGATACGAACGATACACCCATGCGCACCTCAACCTGTTCGCCGGGCTTGAGGTCGTTGTAGGTGAACCAGTAGCCGATGTCGTCGCCGGAGAGGTCGCGGCCATATTCGCGGTATATCTTGTAGGTGCCGTTATCGGGTGTCCATTGGGCTTCCACGCCGTCCATCTTGGGCTGCATCTTCCAGTAGCCAGAGGCATCGGGCTTCTTGCTTACGCGCATCACGAAATAGATGCTGAACACTTTCTGGGGATTATAGCAGAAGGTTCCCAGGAGTTTGGAGCCTTCAATCTCAGTGTCGGATACACGACGCACTGTGGCGCCCGATTCGTTTGTAAGGCCCTGGCCGAGATTTATAAGGATGTTGCTCTTGCCGCCGGGGAAGGTGTAGCGTTCGGCCGAGGTGCGGTCGGTGGCGGTAACTTCCGTGGTGACATCATATTTAGTAAGACGGTTTGAGTAGTAGCCGGGAACGGCGGTCTCTTTCTCGTAGGCGGAGCCGTATTTCTTATAGTCAGGCTCGAGGTCGCCTGTGGTGGCTATGGTGAGGAGCGAGCCGAGGTCGGGGCATCCCACACCCGAAAGATTCACATGGGCGAAACCGGTGAAAAATTTGTTGTGGAACTCATAGGGAGTCGACCACCAGCGGGCGTCCTTGTCATAGACGTTGGTGTCCGATCCCATTACGTTGAAAGGAGTTACGGACATGAGTCCGTTAGGCACAACGGCGCCGGGATTGGTGGTGCCGAAGTTAGTGGTGCCTATGAAAGGGTTGACCCACTTGGTGTAGTCAACGGATTCAGCGGAGGCGCTGAGGCCGGCGGTTCCGAGAAGGATGCCGGATAAAATCAGATTCCGGAGATTTGGCATTAGAAAGTGTATTATTACTGTATTATTCGGTATTAGTGATATGATTTACAAAGATACGCACAGAGCGGCTAACTGCCAACATAAAAATTGATAAACAGCCGCTTCCTTATGCTTCCTTGTGCGCGTTCAGCTCACCAGCGGAGAGGTGAGGCGGAAACGGCGCAATACCCAGGTGAGAAGGGCCGCTGCCGAGAATACGCATACGGCCATGGCTACGATACGCACCGCGTAGGGCAGCCCGGGAATGTCAAAGAGGTCGTAGGCCACCATGACGAAAAAGAAGTGACAGAGGTAGATGCCGAATGTGAGCGAGGCCAGGCTGGAGAGGAATTTTCCTCCACGAGGAGCGAGGCGTTGAAAAGCCACAAACATAGGCATGGTCATCATGAATACATTGATGCCGCAGAAATACCAGATTATCTCCAGGTAAGCATAGTCGCCGGGATAACGCTCCTGCAGCCATACGTAGCCACCCGCGGTAATGGCATAACCGAGAATGAAGAGGGGAGCCATGATGCCGAAAAATTTCGTCGACGACCATTGGAGCGGAAAGCGCTTGAGATATACGGCGAGAACCAGATATCCGATGAATCCCGATACATAATAGAAGGTGGAGAATGCGTTCCAGTCGCACCCTCCGAGTATGTCCATATTGCCATAATTACCGAGGTAACCGGTGGCGGGCGCAAAAAGTTTGATATACGGGACAATCAGGGTGATGCCCCAGACTTTAATCACGGTGAGCATGTCGCTACGGGAAGCCGATGCGAGCCAGGGGCCTATTACGGGCATTATCAGATAAAGTCCCAGCAGCATATAGAGGTACCATAGCGGGGTGGTGTCGAAATTGAAGTTGAGCACCCAGGTCCAGAGGCGGTTGGTCAAACCTTCAGGGGTGTAAGCCGAGAGGTCAACCGAGGGATTGACAGAATGGCTTCCGAATCCGGTGAAGTAGAGATAGGCGAGGGGCGGGAGGGCGAGTGACCAGAATACCAGCGGCGGAATGATGCGGCCCACTCTGCGGCGGTAGAAATCGGCGAGGGTGGAGGATTGTGGCAGAGGCAGGAGAAGGACGCCCGTAATCATCACAAACAGGGGAACGCAGGAGCGCATGAGGCTTCCGAGCATGCTGCCGGTGAGGAACGATGCGCGGTCGGCGTCGAACTGAGCCACAAAGCCGTCGCAGCAGTGACTGAACACAACCATAAAGCAGGCAAGCACTCTTAATGAATCAATCCAGCCTATATGGCTTTTGGTTGCGGGAGCCTGGCAGGCATCGGGTGAGGTATTCATGTTTTTTGGAGTTGAATGGTGTGAGGCCGCAATCAAGAAATGCTTTCGCGACGTCTGTAAACTGTGGGGGAGACCCCGATTATTTTAGTGAATATGCGTGTGAAGTATGCGGAATCGCTGAAACTGAGTATCGACGAGATTTCGTTGATTTTAAGCTTTGAAAGCTCGAGATACATGCAGGCTTTCTGCATTTTTATCCTCAGGAAGCAGTCGATGGGCGACATTCCTGTCTGTTGGCGGAAAAGAGATGAGAAATGCGACGGCGAATAATTGAAATGCCGCGCGATTATTTCAAGGGTGAGATTCTGGCGGGTGCATTCCTGCATGAACTGGATGGCGCGCTGTGAAAGCGTGGGGATAGAGTCCTGCTTTTCGTAACGCTCGTAACAGAATTGGTCGGGCCAGCGGAATGACGCAAGAAGAGGATACAGGTGCATGCATGAACTTATCATGTAGTCCTTGATATATCCGCGTGAAAAATTGCGGTAGACTTCATCAAACATATCGCCTCGACGGTCAATACGGGAGTTTTGCTGCACCTGGATACGGACCGGGCCGGGAGTATCGAGAAGAAACCGCCGGGCAAGCGTACCCTCGAAGTGAACCCAGTAGATGCTCCATGGAGTTTCCGGATCGGCACCGAACGAATAAGGCTCGTCAGGAGGCAGCGTGAAATAGGAATTTGGGCTCACTTCATATCGTTTGTTGCCTATTTCATACCACCCGCAGCCTTCCGTGCAGAATATCAGCATGCAGTAATTTACTCCCATCGGCTTTACCACGGTGTGGTATTTCACTCTTGGGAAAAAACCTATTTTCCTTACATAAAGTCCCGAGATAAGGGGGTCTTCGGCAAACTCCGTAACTATATTAGGCGGGAGAGATGCCAGCTTTTGACCCTTGAAGCCTTCCTTAATTTGAATCGCCATAAGATAGTCCAATTGATTAGCTACAAAGTTACATATCTTTTCAGAGTTTTTTGCAATAACTTTGCCGCAGAATTCAAAATATAAACAGATTTCCATGAAAATCCTCAGTCTGATTCCGGCGGCTCTTGCTGTCGCCGCACTTACCACCGGCTGTTCCAGTGGTAATAAAACAGAAGCAGTTAAAAACGCACAGCTTGCCGACCGTATTCTCTCCGACACAACGATGGCGCAGGTAGATTCCATGGCGCGCGAGATTCTGAAAGGCAGTTTTAACGCCGGTAGCGGCTATTCCCAGGTATGGGCACGCGATCTCAATACATTTGTGGAGACGGCCTGCGAGGTCAACAATCCGGCGGACATACGCGAGGCCCTCATGATATTCCTGCGTCTGCAGCAGCCCAACGGCGAGATTGTTGACGGTTACGTGGTAAACGAGGATTTCACCTGGGGCGACGACCAGGTGTTCCGCTCTACTTACGATGACAAGCATGTGGGCTTCAAGAACACGGTGGAGACCGACCAGGAGACATCGTGGATTCAGGCTCTCTGCAAGTATGTTGACAAGACCGGCGACACAGCGGTGTTTACCGACACTGTGGCCGGAAAGACAGTCAACGCCCATATCGATGATATGATTTCGTATCTCATGCGAGAGCGTTTCAATAAAGATTACGGACTTCTTTACGGCGCGTTCACGGCCGACTGGGGCGACGTTCAGCCCGATTCCACCAATGTGGTGGACTTCACTGAAAATTCCACCCGCACAATCGACGCCTACGACAATGCAATGCTGGTAATAGCGCTTGACCGTCTGGCGAAATCGAATCCGTCCATGCCGGGTATCGAGAACTACAAGGAGCTGCGCGACAGCATAGCGGTGCGCACACGCCGTCATCTCTGGGATGAGGCCAATCAGAAAATCGTGCCCCATATCCATATAGACCCCTCGCCACTGCCGGCGGATTTCGATGAATCTAAGATGCATTATCATGGTGGAACCGCGATAGCCATTGAGGCCGGGCTTCTCGAACCAGAAGAGATTGCCACCGTCAACAAGCAGATGCTTGAGAACGTGAAGCTGTCGGGAATGCCGTCGATCGGTCTGACTATCTATCCCACCTATCCCGAGGGCTTCTTCACCGGGGGAATGGCCACACCTTATGTCTATCAGAACGGCGGCGACTGGACATGGTTCGGCGGAAGAATGATACAGCAGCTTGTGGCCAACGGCTTTGTGGAAGAGGCTTACGACGAGATACAACCCATGCTTGAGCGTGTGGTGAAGAACAATGGATTTTATGAATGGTATGGCCAGGGCGGTGTGCCCAGCGGCTCAGGCAAGTTCAAAGGCTCGGCCGGTGTACTTACCGTGGCAATCAAAATGCTCCGTGACTGGGCAGAGGCCAACAAATCAGATAAGAAATGAGAAAATCGAATTACGACAGATATCCTGCCACGGAGGTCGAAGGACCTCTGTGGACCGGATGGGAAGCAATATGTGGAGAACTTGGACATGCGTCAGAATCGCGCAAAGCCATTGCAGTTGAATGCTATCAAGGCGTCTATGTGGATCAAGTGGCGGAAGCTCTCGGTAGAATACCTCACTCGTTGCTTACCGATACCCGCTCTCTGATGCGCTCCGAGACCGAGATTGAGTCCATGACTCGCCCGTATCTTACTGACGACTGTATTTTCGGTCGCAGGGCAGATTTCATCATAGATGATTTCCTTGACCCGGAGAAACTGGCTTCGGCCAGAAAGGCAATCGCTGAATGCCGGGGACTGTCCATAATTGTAGGTCCCGGAGCCTCAAGGCTGGCTCCCGAAGATAGTGTGCTTGTTTATGCCGACATGGCCCGCTGGGAAATCCAGCAGCGTTCACGCCGCAAGGAGATATGCGGTCTGGGCGTAAGCAATGCGGCCGAGGCGGCTTCGCTGCATTACAAGCGTGGATATTTCGTAGACTGGATTGTATGCGACAATCTGAAAAAGACGCTCATGGAGCGCGTGGATTACTGGCTTGACACAAATGAGGCGTTAAATCCCAAAATGACCGACTCGGCCACTGTGCTGGCAGGCCTCGCCAAGACGGCCCGCAAGCCTTTCCGTGTGGTGCCTTTTTTCGACCCCGCACCATGGGGAGGGCAGTGGATGAAAAAGGTGTGCGGCCTCGATCCCGAACCTGATAACTACGGCTGGTGCTTTGACTGCGTGCCGGAAGAAAACAGCCTGCTGCTGCGTATCAAAGGCCAACTCTTCGAGCTTCCGGCCAACGACCTCGTGTTTTACCGCACCCGCGAGCTTTTAGGCGCGCCAGTCGAGGCGCGTTTCGGTCAGGATTTCCCCATTCGCTTCGATTTCCTTGACACTATGGATGGCGGAAACCTGAGCCTGCAGGTGCATCCCACCACGCAGTATATACGCGATACTTTCGGAATATACTATACCCAGGACGAGAGCTATTACCTGCTCGATGCCGAACCGGAAGGCGCCACCGTGTTTCTCGGACTGCGCGAGAATATAAATCCCGCAGAGATGATAGCTGCCCTCGAGCATTCGCAGGCCACCGGCGAGATGTTTGACACCACACGTTACGTGAACCAGTGGCCGGCTAAGAAGCATGACCATTTCCTTATTCCGGCCGGTACAGTGCACTGTTCGGGAGCCGGTGCCATGGTGCTTGAGATTAGCGCTACCCCCAGCATATTCACTTTCAAGATGTGGGACTGGGGCAGAATGGGTCTCGACGGCCTTCCACGTCCTATCAATATAGGTCATGGCAAGAATGTGATACAATGGGAGCGCACCACCGGATGGGTGAAGGAAAATCTGGTGAACCGCGTGGTGCCTGTGGCCGCGGGTGACGGATGGCGCGAGGAGCGCACCGGCCTTCATGAAAACGAATTTATAGAGACGCGGCGCCACTGGTTTACCAAACCGGTCACGCTCAATACCGGAGGCGGAGTCAACGTTCTCAATCTTGTGGAGGGCGACGAGGCTGTGATTGAAAGTCCCTCGGGGGAGTTTGAGCCGTTTGTGGTGCATTATGCCGAGACTTTCATAATTCCCGCATCGGTGGGCGACTACACCATCCGCCCTTACGGTGCATCGGAAGGGAAAGAATGCGGCACCATAAAAGCATCCGTGCGTTTCCGTAATTAATTGATTAACTTTGTAACGATAACCAGTCATTAGACAAATACCATGAATCTATACAAGAACGACCCCAGGGTGGTGCTTACGCTTGATGCCGGAGGAACGAACCTCGTTTTCTCGGCGATGAAAGGATGCGAGCGGGTAGGTGAGGCTTTCCATCTGCCTACCGAAGCTCATGATCTTGAAAAATGTCTGAGCAACATAGTGGAGGGCATGCGTCACATATCCTCGCAGACAGATATACCGCCTGTGGCGATAAGCTTCGCTTTTCCCGGGCCCGCTGATTACCGCAACGGAATAATAGGCGACCTTCCCAATTTCCCCTCATTCAGGGGCGGAGTGGCTCTGGGCCCCTACCTGAGCCGTAAGTTCGGTCTGCCGGTGTTTATAAACAACGATGGCAATCTGTTTGCCTACGGCGAAGCCATGTACGGATCTCTTCCGGATATCAACCGGCGCCTTGAGGAAGCGGGAAGCTCCAAGCGTTTCCATAATCTTATAGGCGTGACGCTCGGTACCGGATTTGGAGCCGGAGTGGTGGTGGATGGAACTCTGCTTCGTGGTGACAATGACTGCGGCGGTGATATCTGGTGTTTCCGCAACAAATATTCTCCCTCCCTTATTGTCGAGGAGAGTGTAAGCATCAGGGCCGTGAAACGTTACTATGCCGAGAAGTCGGGCGACGATCGCGACCTTACGCCCTACGATATTTTCAAAATAGCCGAAGGCCACGCCGAGGGCGACAAGAAGGCAGCAATCTACTCGTTTGAATGCCTTGGACACGCTGCAGGCGATGCACTTGCGGCCATGCTGACTGTGGTAGACGGCCTGATAGTGATAGGCGGTGGAATCGCGGGTGCCAGAAAATATTTCATGCCTGCGCTTCTGTCAGAGCTGCGTTCGGAACTCTCGATGGTCGACGGGCGCCACTTCCCGCGCCTGCAGATGAGTGTCTGTGACCTGAATGACGAAAACGCTTTTGCCGGTTTTGCCGAAGGCGCGGAAACACTGCTGCGGATTCCAGGAACTGACGAATCGGTGGTGTATGATTCGTGCAAACGCTCGGGTATACTCATTTCCGACTATAATACAAGCCGCATTATTTCGGCGGGCGCTTATATTTACGCATTAAACCATCTTGACCAATGAAGAGTACAGTTATTTTTTCCATGGCCGTCGCCGCACTTGTCGGCATGTCGTCCTGCGACAGAAACGCTGCGCTGATAGAAAAGGTGGGTAAAGATGTGTTTGTGGAGCGTCTCAACAGTATTTTCACCGTTTCACGCAAGGATATATTCAGCGGAGGCCGTAACATCGACGCCTTCGCAGGACTGCAGACTGTGTATAATCACGGCAACCAGCCGTGTCTGCACATATCGTGGCTGTTCAGCGACGCCGGACGTCCGTCGCCCACACGCAAATGGACACGCCTCATTCTCGACGAGTTCTACGGCAGCGATGGCATTCACGGTTATGGCTACGGCCAGGACGAGGACCAGGGACAGCTTGGAGCATGGTATGTGATGGGTTCGATGGGCCTGTTTCACGTAGCCGGTCTTACCGGCAAGGAGCCCTCGTTTGCCATAGGCAGCCCGGTTTTCGATAAGATTACCATAAAACTCAAAAAACTCAACCCGGATTATTATCCCGGCGGCAAATTTGAGATTGTTACGAAAAATAACTCTAAGGAGAATATTCATATAGAAAGTGCCGAACTGTCTGGCAAGCCGTTCGAGGCTCACCGGATTCCGTTCAAGACGATAGCGGAGGGTGGACAGCTCACGCTTAACATGACATCAACTCCTACTGAAAATCTGTGAAAATGAAAAGCTCAAAAGTAATATTCCCGATTCTCTGCGGATTCTTTGTAATGGGATTCGTGGATCTGGTGGGTATCTCAACAAATTATGTAAAGAGTGATTTCGGGCTCTCTGACTCGGTGGCGAATCTTCTGCCGATGATGGTGTTCGTGTGGTTCGCGTTGTTCTCAATCCCCACAGGCTTGCTCATGGGCAAGCTCGGACGGCGCAATACCGTCTTGGCGGGCATGATTCTTACGGTAGCCGCCATGGTTATGCCCATGGTGGCATACAGCTACGGCATCATGCTTCTATCTTTCGCTATGCTCGGCATAGGCAATACCGTGCTTCAGGTGGCCCTGAATCCCATGGCGGCAAGTGTGGTGGCGCAAGACCGCATCAGCAGTGTGCTCACATGGGGCCAGTTTATAAAGGCTGCTTCCTCGCTTCTCGGCCCGGTGGCCGCAGGAGTGGCTGCTTCTGTGTTCATGGACTGGAAGCTGGTATTCCCGGCACTCGGGCTTGTCACGCTCCTTTCGGCCCTGTGGATGTGGCTCACAGTGCCTCAGAATGATTCGGGAGAAAACGAGCAGAGTTCGTTCAGCTCCACTCTTAAGCTCTTTGGCGACGGATTCCTTCTGTTGTGTTTCCTGTCCATTGTCTGCATAGTGGGTGTGGATGTGGGTCTTAACACCACAATACCTCAGCTGTTGATGAACCGTGCCGGACTGCCGCTGTCGGAAGCCGGACTGGGTACGAGCCTGTATTTCGCCTCCCGCATGGGCGGAACATTTGTAGGAGCTCTGCTTCTTACGCGGATTGCGTCACGCGTGTTCCTGAAAGTCAGTGTGCTGTTGTCGCTCGTGGCTTTTGCGTTGCTGATGACGGGCAACTCGCTCTGGATTCTCTGCGGGGGAGTGGTGCTTGTGGGGCTCGCATGTGCCAATGTGTTCTCTGTTGTATTCGCTCTTGCTCTCGAACGCAAGCCCGAGTCCGCCAATGAAGTGTCGGCACTGATGATTATCGGCGTGGCCGGCGGAGCGCTTATTCCTCCGGTGATGGGCCTGATTTCCGACAGCTTCGGTCTGACAGCCGGTCTGGGCGTGCTCCCTCTCTGCATGGTGCTGATAGGTTTCACCGCATTTCTGCGCCGATAATACTCTCTGATGGTCAGCAGGTCGATTTTATAGGTGGACGGAGTCATTTATGAGCTTGAAAAACGTTATATTTACGCTTGTAATAAAAAACGTGATATGACCTATGGATTTTCTTAACGCCATAAATGACTTCCTCTGGACCTGGATACTGATTGCCGTGCTGTTGTGCGGGGGTATTTATTTCACTGTAAGACTCGGCGGCACACAGTTCAGAATGATCTGGGAGATGCTCCGGCTGCTGTTTGCATCGGGGCACAGACATGACGACGCTGCCGACCGATCGCTTCCGCCGTCACGTTCAATAAGCTCGTTTCAGGCTTTCATGGTTTCGCTGGCGAGTCGGGTGGGTACCGGAAACATTGCAGGTGTAGCGATAGCCATAGCCGTGGGCGGACCCGGTGCCGTGTTCTGGATGTGGGTGGTGGCGATAATAGGATCGGCCAACGCTTTCGTCGAGTCGACGCTCGCACAGCTTTTCAAGGTGAGAGGCGACCATTCATATCGGGGTGGCCCTGCATATTATATTCTGAAAGGCCTTAAAAGCCGTGGTTTCGCCACGCTGTTTGCCATACTAATAATCCTGACCTTCGGGCTGGCGTTCAATTCGGTTCAGTCCAACACCATAGCCATCGCTCTTCACAACTCGTTCGGCGTGGCTCCATGGATAAGCGGAGCGGTATGCACGGTTCTCACTCTTGCGGTGATTTTCGGAGGCATACAGCGCATAGCGCGCATTAACGAGGTTGTTGTGCCGGTAATGGCGCTGTTGTATCTCGGGTTGGGACTCTATGTGGTGATAACCCGCATAGGATATTTTCCGCATGTGCTAAGTCTTATTTTTGAGAATGCGTTCGGGTTCGGACCGGCCGTAGGCGGCGGAATGGGCGCTGCGCTGATGATGGGTGTGAAACGCGGTCTGTTCAGCAATGAGGCCGGTGAAGGTTCCACGCCTAACGCTGCGGCCACGGCGGCCGTGACCCATCCAGTGAAGCAGGGCCTCATCCAGACCCTCGGAGTGTTCACGGATACGCTGCTGGTATGCACGGCAACGGCATTCATTATTCTTTGCAGCGGTGTGTTTGACAGCGGCCTGACGGGAATAGAACTCACTCAGAGCGCACTTGCCACTGAAGTAGGCTCGGCGGCGTCGACATTTGTGGCTCTGGCAATACTTCTGTTCGCTTTTACAAGCATCATCGCCAATTATTATTACGGGGAGACGAATCTGGCGTTTATCAATCCCGACCGGCGGCTGCGATTCGCACTGAGGCTGGTCGTTGGTGCTATGGTGATGATCGGTTCGGTGGCGACGCTTGAGGCCGTATGGACCATGGCTGATATCACCATGGCTCTGATGACGCTCGTGAACATGACCGCGATATTGCTCCTTGGCAAATATGCCGTAAAATGTCTCAGCGATTACCGTCAACAGAAACGCCGCGGCCTCGACCCGCAATATCACCGCGACACCATCCCCGAAATCGCCTCCGAAACCGACTGCTGGCCGTAACTCGCATTGCTCTTTATCGGGAGATATCGCAACCTCAAATACCTTTTTTGTCAGCGGAAAGGAGATGACACGCACCGAAATGTAGGGCTGCTCCATGGAATAGCCAGAGAGAAACCATTGATAGCCAGTGGATGCACGAGCGAGCATCCCTACAATTTGTGGGGTATTTTGAGTTTGATAGTTTCCGGTTTAAAAGGCACAAAAAAAATTGATTGTCTCACGACAACCAATCTTAGAGGGTGTTTCATAACGATTGT
>LUJP01000080.1 GCA_001689535.1 Bacteroidales bacterium M5 | reverse complement strand
TAAACACAGGTTTTTTACCATGCGCCGGGTTAACCGTATGTTTTTGGAAAGAGCCTTTATCGCGGTCAGCTACCACAATACGGAATTTTCTTTGCATGAGCATGCCGGGGAATCTTCCATTGCGGTCACTCACTTCAAGAGTCCGGTCCTTATCATGCCATGAAAACATGATTGTGGTATAATTGCCTTTTTCGTAGTTGTAGTTGTCGTTCTCATCCTCATAGAGCACGAAGGAGCCGTCGGCACCCGGATACACGCGAATCTCGAGATTATCCCATTTTTTCTCAGTGGCATACTGCACATCCGGGCCTACAGGCAGAATACTGCCTGCTCTCACATAAAGAGGGATTATATCTATAGGCGTCGGTTTGGCCACGTTACGCCCTCCCAGAATAAACTCTCCCGTCCAGAAGTCGTACCATCCGCTGCCTTTGGGAAGATACACATCTTTTGTCTGGGTGGCATTGAGATTGATATTACCGGCTTTGTCCACATACATAGGCCGCGTAACCGGGGCTACCAGCAGAGATCTGCCGAACATATATTCTCCGTCAGTATCGTGCAATGTAGTATCTTCCGGAAAGTCCATAAACAGAGCTCTCATGAATGTGTCATGATTTTTGCTTACATTCCATGCTGTGGAATAGATATAGGGCAACAGTATATATCGAAGACGTATGCTTTTATCCAGAGCATCGAACTCCCATGAACCGCGGTCGCCAAACTGATAGATTTCGCGGGGCGTGCACGTTCCGTGTGAGCGCATCATTGGAGTGAAAGCGCCAAACTGCGACCACCTCACATACAGTTCACGGAATGCAGGGTCGTTTATTCCCTCGGGGAAATAATTACATGAAGCGAATCCACCAATGTCGGTGTTCCAGTAGGGTATGCCGCAAAGCGAGAAGTTAAGTCCGGCGGAAATCTGGTTGTGCAGAACGTTCCAGTCCGATCGAATGTCGCCCGACCAAGATGCGGCGCCATATCGCTGCTGACCGGCAAAAGCCGAACGTGTCAGGATAAATACTCTTTTATCGCCGGTGGCAGCACGCTGGTTATCGTGCACACCTCCCACCGAAAGAATAGGAAATGCGTTGAATACCTCTCGGTACTGACCGTCGTGTGTTCTCTGATTTAGCTTTTCGTCATTGTCGGAAAACTCGGGTTCCGTGGCATCAAGCCACCATCCATCCATTCCAATGGCGAACATATTACGGTTCATTCTGTCCCAGTATATGCGGCGTGCGGCAGGATTATAAACGTCATAAACAGTAGCCTCGTCGGGATAAGTTTTGAAGTCAAGTAACATCTGTTTTTCTTTCAGCTCGTTGTGAACGGAAGTATTTTTTCCGAACGAAGGCCAGACTGAAATTATTATATGGGCATTGCGCGCGTGCACATCGTCTATCATTTTCTTTGGGTCGGGGAAGCCGGGATTTCCGAATTCAATAGCGTTCCAGCTTGATGGATCTGTGCCCCAATACTGCCAGTCCTGTATAATTCCGTCGAGCGGGACATTTAGTTCACGATATTTGTCAACCACGCCCACCAGTTCGTTCTGACTAATATAGCGTTCACGCGATTGCCAGAATCCATAGGTCCACAGAGCGTTCATCGGCACCTGCCCGGTCAGTTCGCGTATGCCTTTCACCACTCCGTCAGCATTGCTGCCATTGATGAAATAATAATCAATGCATTTTCCTGCCTGAGAGTCAAAAGTGGTCTCCATGGCATTATCGGTGAACATGGTAGGGGAGTAGTTATCCCAGAATACGCCATAGCCTTTTATCGACTGAAATATCGGGATTGCAATCTCGGTATTTTTCTGTTTAAGATTAATTGCCTGGTTTCTCTGGCTCATCTTTCCCTTCTGATGCTGACCGAGGCCGTAGATAGTTTCGTCTTTGTCGAGATGGAACGACTGCCTTACCATGAAGGTTGCATTATCGCCGTAATTCACCGGGGTAAACTGTGCGCCCCAGTTTTTTTCTGACAGCAGCTTTTTCCCGGTTTTATCCTTAAAGGAAATCCTGCCGGTGCGATGGTTGATTTCCACGGCAAGCCTGTCGCTGTTGAGCATCGTGACCGAATCGCCGTCTGTAATGGTAAACGGTACTTTCTCCGCCTCTTTTATCACCGAATAGCTCTTCTTTTCGGGGCGTTCCCCTTCTTGATACTTCAGAATTCTGAGTATGGACGGCGTATAGAACTGCAGCTCGATGTCAACCGACTCAACAGTTGTCTTGATACCGTTTTCAATCCGTTTATAATTACCCGCCCAAGCCGGCAGGCATAATATAAGGGATGCCAAAAATATTACAGGCTTCATAAGGCAATGTGGTTTCTGGGGAGGGGTTGTAAGGTCATGGTCCCTGAGGGTCAGCGTCTGACGAATTTGATGCAGGAGCCGCCGCCGGGAGCGAGCTTTAACCGGAGGGTGTCGCTGCTGGTTACCGTGGCTTCTGTCACTTTCAGTGTCTCGCGGTTTGTGAGATAATGGGCATCATCGCCATCCTCCACTATGGTAGCATTGTAATCGCCATCGGCAAGAAATGTCAGCGGCAGGCTGATAGTGCGAGCGGACTCATTGGTGGCGGCGCCCACAAGGTAGGCATCATCTGTCTGACGCATCATTACAATATATTCGCCTATCTCACCGGCCAGAGTGCGGCTTTCTTTCCACGGCATTTTCTGCGAGGAAAGGAAGTCGAGCAGCACGGGATATTTCCTGTAGTATTCGGGGATGTCGGGGAGTATTGTCACACCTGAGAACACTATCAGCGTGCGCGCGGCTTCCGAAACCACGGTAGACGGCACAGGCTGGTTCTCGTCCACACGGGTTGTGTTTCCCTGTCGGAGGTCAAACATTCCGTTGTTCATGTCGAGTGGTCCGGCCACCATATTAACAAAAACAGTTGTGACAAAAGTTGTAGGGTCAAACACATGGTGTCCGTCAAGCTGTGCGTGGCAGTATTCGCGCGTCACGGCATTAGGCCAGGTACGCATCTGGCCGTAGGGATGCACCGGTCCGTCGTGATAGTCCACCAGGAGATGGTTTTTGGCGCAGAGTTCGGTAATCATCTTCGTCCTTGCATTCTTCTCGGCCTGGCTTCCGGTCATAAAGCCGTATTTAACACCTGCGGCACCCCATTCGCCATACTGTTTAAGCGTTTCTTCTATGGGAAACCGGCGTCCTCCCACATCGTTGAGATATAGCCATATACCTACACCCTTATTCTTTCCGTATTCTATCAGCTTGCGCACATCATCGGCCTTGTCGCCTTCCACCGGGTTGGAGCCCGATTCAAATTCAGGGCCATACCAGTTGGCGTCAAGCACCAGATATTTGAAACCTTGCTCGGCTGCAAAGTCGACCATGCGCACCCACGACGGGTAGGACATCGTGTACTTGAAGCCGTCCCATTCCGCTCCGTTTATACGCCAGTCCCAGACGGCCATTCCGGGTTTCACCCACGAAAAATCGTAACCGGGAGCGGGGTCGGGATTCAGCAGCTCTAACAGATGGGAGTCGGTAAGCGCGCCCGGAGCCTCTCCGTACATTATCACGCGCCATGCCGATTTATAGCCGGCAAACAGACTTACCGGCACCGACACCACGCTGAACAGACTTTCACCTTTTGAGGATTGCAGCACCAGAGGAGCGCCGGTTTCCAGATTGGCCTCATGAATCGCCATATAGTGGGTGTCGCCGGCTTTTACAGTCATCACCGGCAATCTGGGCTCGGCGGTCTCAGTGAGTTTTTCCGGCCCGATATTATGGTTTTCGCCATTGTAATACCAGGCAGTATAATCATCGGCAAAATTGTATTCCGTGAGCTCGTTCGCAGTAGTTGTATCGCAATTGGAGCCGGAGGGGATACAGTACCGGAAGGCTACGCCGTCGTTGTAGGCGCGGGCCACAATCTCAAGGCTGTCGGGTGAACCGCCCTTTCGGCACAGCGTCACCGTCAATTCATTGAAATGGTCGGGCACAACCTCGCGTTTGCCCCACAGAGGCCTCCATTCATCACGTATCTTGCGTTCTGTGACCCGGGCCACGGTCCAGCTGGAGTCTGGAATTGTTCCTTCCGCCTCCGTTGTGAAGCCCATCAGGGATTTGTCAACAAGCTGTGCGCCGTTGGCTGTAAACGTGTATGTAAGCTGTCCGTTTTCCTCCTGCTGTATTGTCATGGCAAGTTTATTGTCAGGGGAGGTGAGCTTATATGCACCGCTCCGGCACGAGGCGCATATTACAAGAGTAAGCAACAGGAGCGGAATCAGAATCAGAGGCCTTTTGATCATGTTTATATAAGGGAGAGGGGTGGATACTGTTTATTTGGTTGACGTAAAGAAACGCTCCGGCATGCTACATCCTCAACTCGGCGGCATTAGTGTAGGGAGCGATTTCTGCCGACTTTATGAAAGCGCCGTTAGAGGTCTGACGCAGGCCTATTACCAGCACATTCTTTTCACGGCCGAAATTAAGCCAGCATTCGGGCAGATAGAATTCGCGCTGCGGACCGGCTTCCCAGTGGCGTCCGATATTGTGGCCGTTAAGCCACATATATCCGTTGCCCGACGCATTCATTCTTATCAGCCACGGAATCCATTCGTTCTTTCGGGCCTCAGGCAGCTTAAATTCCATTCTGTACCAGGTGAACAGTCCGTCCTGCTTACCGGAAGGCTGGATGTTGTTGCCCTTGCGGGGTATTTCGCTATGTATGTCGAGGCTTACCTCATCCCAGCCCGATGCGTCATATTCCGGTTGATTCCATTTCTGGGTTATTCCCGCTACATCGGCCGCATATTCCCACTCCAGTGGGTGAGTCATGGCTGTTTCGGAAACCGAGAGACCGCCCTCGCGTATGCCCGACAATTCCTCCATAGGCACATAGCCGTGGGCGTGGCCGAGATTCTCGTAAACCACCAGAATCTCATTGCGGCCTTCCTTCAAGGCACCGGACACGTCGAACCGGTTGTCGTATTCGTCGTTGCGAATACGGTCGTAGCAGTTGCGTGTGAGCCATGTCTGTGCATCGGCATTTTCAGGGAAGAGACGTTTCACACTCTTGCCGTTCACGGTCACAGATACAATGTCGCGCGTAAACATATTAAACAGCAGGAACTTCTCGGTCAGGGCCTGACGCTCTGAAAGGTCCACGGCACATCTGTAGAGGCTGTATCTGAAATCATTTACCCCAAGATCGGTCATCGACACCGGACGCACCAGTGAAATCCATTCAGCGGCTCCGTAATTGTCTTCCTTGCGTTTCACCGCAGCTATTCTCACCGGCTCAGGAAGTTTTGAGGGACGTTTGATTTCAGCCTGTTTCCTCGGCCACCATTCGCCTGACGCGGGAGTCTTGCCCGGTTTAATCACAAGCACCTTGCTGTCCAGACTGTCAAGGTTGTATTCAACCGTTATGGGTGACACATACATGGAGTCGCGTGAGCTTTCGGCTCCGGCAACGTTCATAAGCACTTTATTTCCGTTCTGGTCGATATTGTACATTTCCTTCTGGGGAAGGCTTATCTTACCAGGCTGCAGAGTTGCCTTTCCTTTCAGGCGCTTATGCGGATCGGTGTTGTGCAGAAATACGAACAGAGTACCGTCATCGGCTCTTCTCACACCGCCGAACAGTTCCTCAGGCGCATTTTCAATCTTGCACGGACCACCCTGCGAGCGCACCAGCTGCGGCTCATACTTTCTGATGAACTCGCCGATACCTTTGGCTGCAAGATATTTTTCGCCCACCCCGCCGCTTTCTCTTATGGCGGAATTGTAGTCATACGAGGTGGTCATTCCTCTGGCGCCCCATCCGGCGAAATGGGTTCCGCCGAAAAACATATAATAATTGATACCTGTTCCTCCGCCCAACATTGTCATCAGACCTATCGCCTGAAAATGGCGGGAATCGGAGTAATGCTCTTCACTCAGCGTGCCGGTCACCAGCGAGAACCATCCGCCCTGCAGTTCGGTGACAAACCCCGGGGCATCGGGCTGCTGACGTTTTAACGACGACATTCTGTAAGCACAACTTGGCGCATCCTTCTGTCCAACGTAGTAATTGTCACAGTCAAACACCTGCGACAGTTCAGCGTCGGCGCTGCCCCGGCATTCGCCTGTCAGACAGGTAAAGACCGGAACATCAAATCCATTATTACGCACTGTCTTGTAGAGCGCCTTCAGAAACCGGTCTTTATTGTTACACCAGTGGGCATTGTATTCGTTCTCTATCTGAATCATTATAATACCCTTGCCGCCTTTGGGTTTTCTGGTTATCTGCTCGTCGGCCAAAGCTTTGCAGACAGCTCTGAACCAATGTTCCGACCATGCTATATGCGCCGGATCAGCACTTCTGAGCCAGAATCCTTCAACATTGGCAGGTCTGAACTTAGCAAGCCAACGAGGATAAGCACCGCCGGAAAACTCAGCGCAAATAAACGGACCGGGTCTGACTATGGTGTAAAGGCCGAACTCCTCATGAGCTATTTTAAGCCATCTTTTCAGATCGGAGAAATCAAAATGGGTTGTGTCATTCATCGACGCCGGCATTGTTCTCTCATGCCAGTTCCATGGCACATAAGTCTCTACCGTATTAAATCCGGCTTCTTTGATTTTGCGGAATCTGTCGCGCCACAACTCCTCGGGACATCTGAAATAGTGAAACGCTGCCGAATAGACAAACTTGTCTTCACCATCGATTGTCATGCAGTTGCCGTCGTAGCGTATGCGGTCGGGCGACGCGAAAATCTTTGCCGGTTTTGTTTCGGATTCTCCGAAAGCTGTGAAGGCGGTCACAAGGCAAAGTAATGTGAAAATGGCTCTGTTCATTGTTATAGGCTGAAAATCTGATTGGTTTATTTTACTCTGTATTTCACGCTCTTTCCGGGCTTCACGGTAACCTTCTGCGTCCATTCAGTAAAGCGGTTGTCACCTAACGGTTTGGCTGCCTGGGAGGCGTTCTCCGCAAAAACGGTTACCGTGGCCTCATGCTCCGTAGGATTGAAGAGCGTCATTTCATAGCCGCCTTTTTTCTTCTTCAGCTCAGTGACCTTCACATGGTCGAACACGAAATAGCGGCCGGTGTCAGTGTTGATATATATTCCGGGAATCTCGGTGGCCATCATGGCGCCGTTTGTCTCGTTCCAGCCGGTCTTGCCTCCGTCGCCGCGCGAACCGCGGCTGTCGGCGTCACAGTAGGTGAGGCGCTCGGTTATCTTGCCGTTGGGCTGTATGCCTTCGGCATGGGCGTGGATTATGTCGCGCAGAAGGGCGGCATACAGCTCGTTGCCTGTGGTGCGGTAGAGCTTGAAAAGGGCGTCGCCTGACTGTGTGCAGAATCCCGGAGCTCCATGCTTGTTCTGGGTGCTTGCCCATACGGCGCCGGTAAGGTCGGCTCCGAGGCGTGCCAGAGGCGTGTCAGCAGGAAGCACGTAGGGATATGACACTGTCCAGGTGGCGCAGAGTGCTGCAAGAGCTTCTGCCTGGGGTATGTAGCTACTGTCGCCGGTGACTTCGGCAAGTGTCATCAGAGATGTGAGCAGAGCCACGGCGGTCTCCGAATCGGCATTCTGCAGAATGTCGCCGCATCCTCCCGAGGTGAATCCTGTAATGGCGAACTCATCGTAGAGAGCCTTTGCGCCCTCACGGGCCACAGCGAGATATTCAGGATTGTTGAAGTAGACTGAAGCGAGTGCCAGACCGGCCGGTGCCATAGCGCCTCCTGAAGTGTTGTAGACAGCAATGTCGCCTGTCTCGGGGTTTACGTAGTTTCCCCATGTGCCATGTTTTTTCCAGGTGTCAACAAAGGCATCGGCCAGACGGCGCATGCGGCTCTCTCATTCGGGCTTAATCAGCTTTCCGTTGCCCTGCTTCTTCATAAGCATAAACTGCTTCACGGGCCAGTAGAGCATATCGGCGTTCTTGCGCGTAAGAGCTATGTCGGGAATATTTTCGGCTGCCGCGGCATCGCGCCGGAGCACATTGCCGTCGGAGCCTACGGTGTCATAGAAATATCCGCTTTTGCCTTCACCGTGGGAAAGGCCGAAGTCGAAGGTGTTTATCACGCGGCGCAGATGCTCGGCGTCGCCAAGCGCGAGAGCAGGGTAGGTGTTCATCAGGCCCCCTATCCAGCCATACGACATCCAGTCGGCGTTCTCGGGGCAATAATATTGCGTGGTGTCGCGGTCGAGATAGCGGTCGTCGATATCGGCCATCATCAGTTCCATCACCCGGCTCATCGGTATGAGATTCCTTCCCTCACTTGGCTTTGTGGCGGGTATGTTCTTGCGCTCTGCCATGAACCGGCCCAGCAGCGAGGGGACGTCGGGGCAGTTAAAGCGTATTTCGTTCACGGCTACTGTAAGTGTGTCGCCCTTGCTTACTTTTATGCCGCGGTCGGGACTGGAGCTGAACCCGATGAATTCAGGCTTAAGCTCTCTGACACCCGGAGCGCTGACCACAAATGAGGCCATGCTGCGGTCAGGCGATTCCTCCACTATCAGGCCGAAATCCTTCACTTCATTTTCCTGAGGCAGCCCCTGCGCGGTAATATAGATGGTTCCGGTGCTGCGATGGCGGTCAAGCACAGCCATGGCGGGAGTGGCCACATTGCAGGAGAGAAGTTCGAGTCTTGACTTGGCTCCGAATTCGGGCGAAAGCTGCGGTATGGGGTTGGAGGTGAGGGCAAGGTCCTTGCGGTAATAGTCGGTGCGGTCAAGTCCGGTGGCATACGCACGCGAGACTATACGCTGGCGGTTGCCGCCATACACGGCCGAGGGGAGCATCACATAGTTGTCGCTCGACCATCCGGCGCGGTCAAATGCCACAGCCACACCGCAGCTGTCCATATCCTCAAGAGCCACAAAGCGGTACACGCGAGAGATGGTTCCGCTGCCGTTGTCGGTCACGGACGGAATCACTTTCCACCGGCCGCCGGAAGTTACTTCGTCACAGCCTATGAGTTGCGGCCCGCTATAACGGCAGTCCAGCAGTCTGATACCGTCTTTTACCACCGGTTTACCGGGAAGCCAGGACGCTCTTTCAGCTCCAGCTTCCATACATACGGCCATTGCGGCCAGCGTCATTGCAAGTCTGTAGATTCGTTTCATGAGTATCTGTTACTTATGAGTTTTTACCTTTGAGTTCGATGGTGCGCACGGGTTTGCCTCCCTCCATCTGGTGCAGACGCCATGTAAGAGGAGCGTCGCCTGCTTCCAGCCGCCAGCTGAGAGCCGGGTCCTGCAGCAGTTTCTTCACATGGGTCGGGAAGGCATCGGCGCTGCGGGCCTCCTCCCATGTGCGGATAACATTGAATATGGCATATTTCTGCGGACAGCTCTCCACATCCTGCTGCCCAAGCTGCAGACCGTATGTGGCTCCATATCCCACGGCTGTAGCCTCGATATGTTCGTAATCCTCAACGGTGGAAGTAGCGGTGATGGGGAAATTGGCGCCGAACGACGACGGGAAGAAGTTGGCATAAGTAACGTCGCGCAGGTCTTTGCCCTGGCTTGTAGCCCCACCCCACTGGCGTTTCTTGACATCATAGATGTTAAGACCGCCACCCACGTTCCAGATGCTCTGGTAGTGCCACGAGCCTTCTGAAAGTGTGGCGCCGGTGAATCTTACGCCCTGATTCAGGCCATGTTCCTTGGCGCGGGCAAACAGATTGCGGAAAAAGCGCTTAACGGAATATGAGCCGAAACCACTGTGGAACAGGAATTCCTGGCCGTCGAAATCGTAATATCCCAGACCGCTGTTGCCGCATATATCTCCGTAGTTGCGCGCTATCTCGTCCTGAAGCTCAAGACCGGGAACAAGACCCTGATAGCTCCAGCCCACGGTTACCTGGGCCTTGTCGACGTTCTGGCCGGCCTCATGCCTTGCGGGAGTGGTGCCCCAGTAACCGCGCGTAACGTTCAGCAACCGGTAAGGCGCTGTGTTCGTTACGCCAAGATAGTGAATAAGCTCTTTGCCTATTTTCACCATATTTAGCTCCTTGCAGTGTCCTTCCCAGCACGCAATTTCGTTCATATAGGTAGGGTCGTCGATTTCGATTATCGTGTCTGTCTCGGAGATAGTGCGGGTAAGTTTACGGCGGTGCTGGATGCAGATGCTGTCAGACGGCATCGGACCGGAATCGGCTGTGCCCGGCGCGAGTGAGTTGGTGATGCATGTGCGTCCCAGAATGATTCCGTCTTTTGCCAGTTCATCGGCATACTCGCGGTGCGAGAGGTCGCGGTCGGAGAAATGGAACGGTTTTTTCTCGCCGTTCTTGCCGTCGATGTAGCCATTGTGGGCGCGGTCGGCGTGCAGGAAGGGATGGTCGTAGGCAAGGATGGCTTTCAGGCCCATCTGGCGAGCGTATGAGGCAATGCTGTCATAAAGGTTGCCGTGAGTGATTATGTCGGGACGGAACGCGGTGGGATCCTTCACCCATTTACCCTGGAAGGTGGGGTAGGGTAATCCCTCTTCTTTCACTATGTTCTGAATCACATCCATGAGGGCTATGCTGTCGGGGCTTCCCCACATGGCTATCGACGAGCCTATATAGTCCACTCCGGGTACGGCCTGGCGCATGAGATGGTTCGGCTCGTTGTTTGACTGGATCGGCACTCCTTCGGGAGAATAAATCAGATTTTCCTTACGGCGGTCGCGAGAATGGTAGCGAATGTTTATGCGGCCGTTTTCGTCAACGCCGGCGGCGCTTCCGTAGAGCATGCGGAAATAGGGCTCACGGCGGTTGTAGAAGGCCACGTCGCTAATGCCGTCGCCTCCCAGAGTGAATTGCTGACCTTCGATAAGGGAGGCCGGCAGAGGATGTTTTTCAGCGTCGGGAGTGTGGACAATATAGCCACCGGCACCTGTCTCGGAGGTGAAATGCGATTCGCCTCCTATGGTATTGTCATCGAGTGACAGAACGCCTATGGCGAAATGCACCTTCTCGGTGGTGTCGCGGGCCACGCCTATTATCTCGCCGAGAAGATTGGTGATGTTGGTATGATATTTTCCCCACCGCACGCCACCTATATTGTCGCGGTTGGTGAGGTTTTCAAGCGTGAAGCGGAGGTATTTGTTCTTTTCATCGACTTTTACGGTTGCTACCGAGCCGTTTTCATATTCAAGGCGGATTTTGTCACCCGAATAGCTGGCCTTCACCGGATAATAGTAGCGGCGAAGCGATTCATCGTAGAGCGACAGCAGCGGCGACGGCTTGTCGGCAGGGCTGAAGTTACGGTTGTCCTTCGTTCGGTCGTACATTCCGGTGATATATCCACTGGGATTGACTTCGACTCCGAAGTAGTCGGTCTTTAGCAGATGCTTATTCTCATTTGAGCATGCACTGAGACACAACATGGTCACGACTGCAGCTGACTGCCAAATTTTTCTCATGATCTAAGGTGAAATTTAAGTTGATGAATGATAACGCAAAAATAATAATTCCCCGGATTGTCACTACAGGACAATTCGGGGAATAGGATGCATTATTTTACTAATTTCAGAATTTCATTCCAGCAGGGAATTCAGGTAGTTTTCATCGGGTTCGAACATATTGACAGTCTCACCTTTGGCTTTAGCCTCCTTGATATAGGAATTCATATCGTTCAGATTTTCTGACAGGGCAGTGAATACGCTGTCAGAAACATTTATATCCGCACCGCTTCGGATGGAGCAGATTAAATAGCCGTCTACTATGGAGACGTTCTTGTAGAAACGGTAGATTGCGGCCTTTGCCTTTGCCATGTCGTCGCCGCTGATGGTGCCGGAGACAGCCGAAGGATTGGCCAGGCCATAAGCAATGGAAGGTATGTCGACATCGATATAAGTGTTTTCTTCCACATACTTTTTTACAAGGCCCTTGGGCGTGTCTGTCATTTGGTGTGTTTCCGCTGTAGATTCCGTGGTCTTGTCTTCTGTCTTATTCCCACTTTTACAGCCGACAAAAAACAACATGATTGTGATGATGGAGAGTAATTTTAAGTTTCTCATGGGCAGTTCAATATTTAGTTGATTGGTTGAATTAAGGCATACGGTGCTGACCAGCACGCCGATACGATTTATTAAATCTTTGTTTCGCAAAAATAACGATTCCCCGGATTGCCGCTGTTGGACAATACGGGGAATCGGATGTATTATATTATTGTAACTGTTAAATTATTTGCCGCCTTTCTGGTGAAGGTCTTTGTCTTTTTCGTCGGCAAGGCCGCGGTTGCGCAGGAGGGCATCGACGCTGGGCTCATGGCCACGGAACTTCACGTAAAGCTCCATGGGGTCTTCGCTGCCGCCCTTCTCAAGAACGAGCGATTTGAATTTGGCAGCTGTCTCGGGATCGAAGATGCCTTTTTCCTTGAAGAGTTCGAAGCCGTCGGTATCGAGCACCTCGGCCCAGAGGTAGGTGTAATAGCCAGAGGCATATCCGTCGCTTCCGAAGATATGACGGAAGTAGGGGCTGCGGTAGCGGAACTGCACTTCTTTGGGCATGCCGAGTTTGTCGGCTACTGATTTTTCAAAACCGGCCACATCGATATCGGTATCGGTGTTGAGTTTGCCATACTGGAGGTCGAGCAGGGCGGCGCCAACGAGCTCGGTGGTGGTGAAGCCCTGATTGTGGGTGGAGGCAGCCTGAAGCTTAGCCACGAGGCTGTCGGGGATCACCTTTCCGGTCTTGTAGTGGAGAGCGTATGTTTTGAGAAGCTCGGGTTCGAGAGCCCAGTGCTCATGAATCTGAGAGGGCAGCTCCACAAAGTCACGGTCAACGTTTGTGCCGGCCTGGCTGCGGAGTTTGGCGCGTGTGAGCATGCCGTGGAGGCCATGACCAAACTCATGGAACATAGTCTCAACCTCATCAAGAGTGAGCAGAGAGGGGGTGTCGCCCGAAGGCTTGGAGAAGTTGCCGACGTTGTAAACGATGGGACGCTGCGAAGTGCCGTCCTCGTCCTCGAAGGCACCCTGGAATTCGCTCATCCAGGCTCCCTGACGCTTGGAGGCGCGGGGGAAATAGTCGGTCATGAACACTGCCACGTGCTCGCCTTTCTTGTCCTTAACCTCGTAGACCTTTACTTCCGGATAGTATTTGGGGGCATCGGGAAGTTCGGTGAATGTCACGCCATAAAGACGCTCGGCCATGGAGAAGATACCTTTACGCACGTTTTCAAGCGGGAAGTAGGCGCGAACCTCGTCCTCGTCAAGATTATACTTGTCCTTACGCACCTTCTCGGCGTAATAGTAATAATCCCAGGGCTCGATGGTGATTCCGGCACCCTGACGGTCGGCCAGAGCCTGCATTTCGGCCACTTCCTCGTGAACGCGTTTCACGGCGGGCTCCCAGATCTTGAGCAGAAGATTCTCCGCGTTGTCGGGAGTTTTGGCCATTACATTGGCGGTCATGTAGCTTGCGAAGTCCTTGTAGCCGAGGAGACGGGCCTTGGCGGTGCGCACTTTCAGAATCTCGTTGATAACGGGGAGATTGTTGTGCTCGCCTTTGGATGCGAGGGAGGTATAACCCACATACATGTCGTGGCGAAGCTGGCGGTCGTCGGCATACTGCAGCAGAGGCAGACGGCTGGGGGCGTGGAGGGTGAAGAGCCACTTGCCTTCGGCGCCGCGGGCTTTGGCCTCTTCGGCGGCGTTGGCTACATTGCTTGCGGGGATGCCGCTGAGACGGCTTTCGTCGTCAACCCACAGCTCGAAGCCGTTGGTGTCGTCAAGAAGGTTCTTGTTGAACTTCAGGAAGAGGTCGGTCATCTTCGAGTTGAGTTTCTTCAGTTCCTCTTTCTTTTCGGGGGAGAGAAGAGCGCCCTCGCGCACGAACGACTTGTAGGTCTCCTCTACGGCACGTTTCTTGGGGCCGGTGAGTCCCATCTTCTCGCGGTTGTCGTAGACGTATTTCACTTTTTTGAAAAGGCCGTCGTTCATCATCACCTCGTCGGAAGCCTCGGAGGTCATGGGATAGATGATTTCGGAGAGTTTTACCATCTCGGGCGATGAGTTGGTCTCGTCAAGCGACGAGAATACGAGCATCACCTTCTGGAGGAGTTTGCCGGATTTCTCAAGAGCGAGGATGGTGTTGTCGAAATCGGGAGTGGCGCGGTTCTTGACAATCGCGTCGATTTCCTGCTTACGCTCGGCTATGCCCTGCTTAACTGCAGGAAGATAGTCGTCGTAAGTGATTTTTTCAAACGGAGGGATGTTGAACTGTGTGCCGTAAGGTTGCAGGAACGGGTTGGTGTGTTCAGCTGCCATGACATCTGTCTGGATTGAGGCCAGCGGAAGCAAGACTGCCGCGGCCGTGGTTAATAATTGTTTTAACATGCTTGGTGATATTTGATTGGTTGTTGATTGCTGTTATGGAATCCGGAGGCGTGAGGCGGAAGTAGGCGAGCAGCGGATAATGGTCGCTGGAACTTGCTGAGCCTACCCAGGTGCGGAGTGCGTCCACCCCGTCGCCGTACACAAAATGGTCTATGCGGAAATAAAACCGGTTCACATGATAGGTGATGGCCGGTCCGAGGCCGGAGGAGCGGTAGGCGTCGCGGAGATTCGGGCCCATAATCTCACGCAGGGCATAGCACCCGTTTATGTCGTTGAAATCGCCTCCGAGAATCACCGGGCCTTCTCCGGCCTTTTCAATCTCAGCCCTCACTTGGGCGGCCTGGGCGGCACGGAGACGCATCGCTTCCTTAAGTTTGCCCAGGAGGTCGCGGCGAATCTTGCCCACCTCTCCTTTGGACTCTCCCTTGGTTATGCGGCTGTAAAGTTGCTTGTCGTCGTCAGTGAGACCGATTGACTGCAGATGGATATTGAAAAAATGGACAGTACGGCCGCCGATCTCCACATCATAGCGCGCGGCGGCAAACGAGGGGGACGGGTCTATTTCTGTGTGCACGGTCTCTACCGGAAACTTCGACAAGAGGCAGAGCCCCGTCCCGTCGGTGACGATATAAGGGTAACGCGCCTTGAGGTCGTTGATTTCATCGGCCGACACGTTGCCATTGGGATGAAGCGAGGTGAATGCCTCCTGAAGAAGGTTCACGTCGGCGTCCTGCTCAAGAATGTAGGCAACCGTGCGGTTCCCCTGGGCTGAGGCTCCGGGGGCTATGTCGGTGAAGTTATACACGTTGAATGTCATTACCTTTATGGCGCTGTCGCCCATGCTCCGGATTGCCGCCATTGAAGGCCGGCTGAAGTTGAGCGGGCAGAGTGAGAGAAGCGGGCCGGTACATATTGCCAGAGCCACAAAATCGAGCAACGCTACGCGCCTGAACCAGCAGAGGTTGATGAGCAGCAGCACAATCACGGCCACAGCACAGAACGGAAACATCATGGCCGCGATACCGCCCCATGCATTGGTGAGCGGGTTGATGCGGCCCCCGAATGCCGAAATTACCAGAGCCGCGCACGCAAGGAGATTGACGGTCATTACAAGGAATCGTATGACGCGCACGGGCAGAGATGTACTGTGGCTGCTTCTGGTCATTTTTTTGTTTTGATGAATAGGACGCTCCGTTCATGCTCGTTGAGCGAGGAGAATCCTGAACGTTTCACTTTTTCGAGTACGGCAGTGAGGTCGGCGGTGTCAGGGGTGCCGGTACCGCGATGCATCAGGGCTGCCGCGAAGGCACAGCCGGAGCCGAATCCTGCCAGGTGGCAGAAATGGGCCGCTACATTGCCTGCAAATATGCCGAGGAGGTCGAGAAGCACAAGCGTGCATATCACCCACACGGCGCGCGGAGGGCCGAATTTGCCCAACGGTAACCGGAGCGAGGGGCGAAGCACAAGCACCGCTCCCATCATGGCCATAACTGATGCCGAACTGCCCACAAGCACCCCTGAGGCTGCGCCTAACGCTCCCAGCAGGAGGTAGAGCAGACCGGCCGCGAGGCCACCGCACAGATAAACCGTGAGCGCGAACGAACGCCCGACCATGCGGTCGGCAATCATGGCGAAGAGGTAGAGCACAATCATGTTGCCGGCAAGGTGCCACCAGGAGAACTGGGTGAACATGTAGGTGATGGCGGTCCACGGCCGGTGGAGCCACGCCGTGAACGCTGACGGAAGAGCAAGGGCGTCGACAATGGCGTCGGCCGCCGACGGTGCTCCCGCAGCGATTAATGGGGAGTCGTGGTCGAATGTCCAGGCCGCAAACAGCAGCACGTACACGGCCACATTGACCGTGACAAGAGTCGCGGGCAGGAGGCTGCACTTATGAGTCCTGTCAATAACCTCCATGAATCACATTCTTTTTCTTCCAGTAGAGGATTATGAAGAAGCCGAACAGCATGCCGCCGAGGTGGGCGAAGTGGGCCACGCCGTCGTTGGCCTCGCTCATGCCTATGAGAAGTTCAAGCACACCGTAGCCTATAACCATCCATTTGGCCTTTATCGGCACGGGAATGAACATGATGTAGGTGGGAAGATTCGGGAACAGCATGCCGAAAGCCAGCAACACGCCGAAGATGGCACCGGAGGCGCCTATGGTAACGAAGGAGTTGAGTGCTCCGGATATCTGTTCGGGGGAGGAATGGGCGAGAATCTGCTGGAAGGTGAAAGAGTCCACATGCATCATTTTGGCGAAGATGTCTTCCCATGTCATGGCCCATACGGCTTCCTGAACCAAGGCAGCTCCGATTCCGCAGCTTATGTAGTAGAAGAGAAAGCGTTTGGCGCCGAGAGTGCGCTCAAGCAGGATTCCGAACATGAACAGCGTGAACATGTTGAAGAGAATGTGGGCGAAGTTGCCGGTGGAGTGCATGAACATGTATGTGAAAATCTGAAGCACGTTGAAGTCCGATGCCTCGAAATAATGCAGTCCGCCGAGATCAAGGATGGTGCTGTCGGCGCGCCGCCCGGCTACCATCATCACCAGCCATATCACCACGTTGATCAGAATCAGGTTCTTGGTGACAGGAGGTATATTGTCGAAAGCTCTTTTGAAATTTCCCATTTTTATCGTAGAGTATAATTAAGTTACAAATATACAAATTTTTCGTGAGTGGGGTGTGATGTCAAAACCCGGGAGGCGCTCAAATGCGAAACTTTTGTGGATAATCAGCCGGAACCGGCCGTTTTTTCAAAATAATTGTTGGAAGATAAAAGTTTTAGGTATATATTTGCGTGTCTGTACTTAACCCAAAGGAAGAGCATACTATTTTATCACTTATCAAAATATACATCCATGAACAAAACAGAGCTTACCTACGCGATTGCTGAAAAAGCCAATCTTACCAAAGCCCAGGCAAAAGCCGCTCTTGAAGCCACACTTATGACCATCACCGAGCAGCTTGCCGAGGGTAACAAAGTGGCCCTTATAGGATTCGGCACATTTGACGTGACTGAGAAGGGTGCACGCAAGGGTATCAACCCCCAGACTAAGCAGGTGATTGAAATCGCCGCCCGCAAAGTGGTTAAATTCAAGGCCGGAGCCGAACTCAACGATGTTGTGAAATAACGCCGGACTATTTTTTTACTGAAAAAATAATCAGCGCCATGACGGAAGCCGTCATGGCGCTGATTTTGGTACTTTATGGGGATTAGCGAACGATTATCTCGTCGGTGAAGAGCACTCCGTGCTCGGCCAGGGCGCGATAACGGATATAGCGTGCGCGTGCGGAGCCATCCCATGAGAAGGTCTTGAAGCTGAGCCCGGTGTCGCGTACCACGTCGTGGTCTATCTCGGCAAGGTCGGTGTAGGTCTTGCCGTCTTCCGACGCTGAGATTATCACCTTGCATGGCATCCATACATCGGGGCCGCAGAGCTGCATGAATTCAGCTCCCACATAGCTTATGGGCTGAACTTTGCCGAGGTCAATCGTGACATCCACGCGGTCGGTGGTGTTGGAGAGGAATCCCTGCCAGCGTCCGTCGCTGTAGGTCCAGCCTCCGCGGAGTCCGTCGGTGAGAGTGGCGGCGTAATTGGCATTGTAGTTTGTCCACCAGGGCACATTGTAGGTCACGGGACAATTCAGCGCAAGATGAGTTACGGGAGCGAGGGCTTCCTTGCGGTTGCCGACCTCGCGGCTGAGATCGAACACGTTGTAGCCCTGCGCGGCGAGGCGGCGGTTGTAGGCTTCGGCGCGCGGACGGAACTCGGTGTAGTCGCGGCGTTCCTGCGGAGTCCATGCCACTTCGGCAAGGGCTATCATGCGGGGGTAGAGCATATATTCGGCGTGCTCGTCGGTGGGGATGTATTCGGTGAACATAGTGGCCTCGAGTCCCATGATATTGGCGCGTGCGGCGGCATCAAGTGAATCGGGCGCGGGATTGAAGGAATATACCTTTTCCAACGGCAGATAACCGCCTATGGCTTCGGGCTGAGTGGGAGGCGCGTCCTGATAGCCGTCGAAGTAGCAGAAAGCTCCGGGAGCCATCACGGCCTTGTGGCCCTGACGTGCGGCTTCGGCTCCGCCCTGCACACCTCGCCATGACACTACGGCGGCATTCGGAGCGAGTCCGCCTTCCATAATCTCGTCCCAGCCTATAAGGTCGCGGCCCTTGGAGTTGAGATATTTCTCAATGCGGTGAATGAGGTAGCTCTGAAGCTGTTCCACGTTCTCAAGACCTTCGGCTTCCATGCGGGCCTTGCAGTCGGGACATTTGCGCCAGGCTGCCTTACCGGCCTCGTCGCCACCGATATTGATATATTTCGAGGGGAACAGTTCAATAACTTCGTCGAGCACATTCTGCAGGAATTCGAACGTGGCTTCCTTGCCGGGACAGAAATCGCTCGAGGTGTATGGCTTACCCTCGCAGCTGAGTTCGGGATAGGCGGCGAGCACTTCCTCGCTGTGGCCCGGCATCTCTATTTCGGGGATTACGGTGATATAGCGGTCGGCTGCATAATCGAGAATCTCGCGTATATCGTCCTTGGTGTAATATCCGCCGCGGGCCTCGGGATCGGTGCGTTCCACGTATTTCGAGCCCTGCTCACCCCATTCTTTCCAGGTCTGGCCTTTACGCCATGCGGCGAAGTCGGTAAGACGCGGATAGCGGTCTATCTGCAGACGCCAGCCTGCACCGTCGGTGAGGTGGAACTGCATTTTGTTGAGTTTCAGCGCGGCCATTGCGTCGAGCTGCTTCTTGATGAACTCTTTGTCACGGAAGTTGCGGCTCACGTCGATCATCACGCCGCGATAGTCGAATCGTGGCTGGTCGGTGAGAGTGACGGGAGATAGGGGTTCGCCGCTTTCAATTAGCTGTATGAGCGACTGCAGGCCGTAGAAAAGTCCGGCTCCGGATGTGGCTTCCACCAGGATTCCGTCGGGGCGGACGTCGAGCCGGTAGCCTTCAGGGCTGTCGATGCCGGGAACGGAGGAAACCGTGCGGAGTTTTATCTGGCCCGATGAGCGACCTATATCGGTGATTTCGAGCTGAGGCATTTTCTGAGCGAGATAGCCCGAGAGATGGGCCACGTCGGCTGCGGGCGCGTCGATTTTCACAGTCTTGAACTGAGAGGGCGAGAAATTTCCGCACGCTCGCTGAACCACATCGGCCGAGGGGCGCGGAGTGATTACACTATAAGCCTGCGAGAACGCCGGAAGAGAGAGCGCTAAAAGGGCTGAGGCAAGTAGTAATTTCATGCTTTTTTATTTAAGGTTGATAATATTTTTTCTGATGCTCCGTGGGGGTCGAGCCAGGTTACGGAGGAATCGCGGCTGAGCCATGTGAGCTGCTTCTTGGCGTAGACACGGGTGTTCTTGGCCATCCGTGCCACGGCTGTAGCGCGATCCATAGTGCCGTCGAACCATGCGAACATCTCCTTGAAGCCTACGGTGTTGAGGGAATTGAGATGCCGCATGTGGTAAACGCTGCGTGCCTCATTCTCAAAGCCTGCCTCCATCATGGCGTCGACGCGGCGGTTGATGCGGTCCATCATCTCGTGGCGCGGACGGTCTATGGCGTATTTCAGCACTCTGAAAGGGCGTTCTGTGGGCGTGCCGGTGCACAGCGAAGAGTATTTGCAGCCGGACTGAAGGCATATTTCAAGGGCGTGGACGACGCGGCGGGGATTCCGCAGGTCTACGCGGTCGCAGCTTTCGGGATCGAGGGAGCGCAGGCGCGAACAGACGCCATCGAGGCCCTCCGTGTCGTAAAGCGAGAGTACACGGGCGCGGATTTCGTCGCTGATGGTCGGCAAAGGGTCGATGCCGTTGACCACCGCGTCCACATACATCATGGAGCCTCCGCACATCACGGCCACATCCGGCCCCTTCTGCCACAAGGCGTTGAGGCGCTTAATGGCCTGTTCTTCGAAAAGCGCAGCGCTGTAATAGCTGTCGAGCTCCAGCTCCTCCACAAAATGGTGACGCACGAGCGCGCGCTCCGCGGCCGTCGGAGCGGCCGTGCCTATGGGGATTCCTTTGTAGATCTGACGGGAGTCGGCCGAAATGATGTCGCACCCGATGGCACGCGCAATCTCGATAGCGAGCGAGGTCTTTCCGGAGCCGGTGGGGCCGGTTATGACAATAAGCGTGGGCACGGATGCGGCAGGCATTCGGAGCGGGAATTACTGTTTTGCTACAAGGCGCGCGATCTCCACAATAACCTGAGTGGCCTTTTCCATGGACGGTACGGGCACGAACTCATAACGGCCGTGGAAGTTGAGACCGCCGGCAAAGATATTGGGGCAGGGAAGCCCTTTGAAAGAGAGCTGGGCGCCGTCTGTACCGCCGCGGATGGGAACTACCTTGGGTTCTACACCGGCATCCTTCATGGCCTGCAGAGCGATGTCGATGATGTGCATCATCGGTTCGATTTTCTCGCGCATGTTGTAATACTGGTCCTTGATCTCGAGGGTGGCCACGCCGGGGAATTCGTGGTTGATTTTGCGTGTGAGGTGTTCAAGCTCTTTTTTGCGGCGCTCGAAGCGGTCGCGGTCGTGGTCGCGGATTATATAGGTGAGAGTGGTTTTCTCTACAGTTCCCTCAATGGATACAAGATGATAGAAACCTTCGTAGCCTTCGGTGTGCTCGGGAGTTTCCCAGCGGGGGAGCATTATGGCAAACTGGGTGGCGATGCGCAGTGAATTGATCATCTTGTGCTTGGCATAGCCGGGATGCACGTTGCGGCCGCAGATGGTTACCTTTGCCACGGCGGCGTTGAAGTTCTCGTATTCGAGTTCGCCTATCTCGCCGCCGTCCATGGTGTAGGCCCAGTCGGCCCCGAATCGCTCCACATCGAATTTGTGGGCACCCTGGCCTATCTCCTCGTCGGGGTTGAAGGCAATGCGGATGTCGCCGTGCTCTATTTCGGGATGGGCTTTCAGATAAGCCACGGCGGTGATGATTTCAGCTATGCCGGCTTTGTCGTCGGCACCCAGAAGGGTGTTGCCGTCGGTAACAATGAGCGGCTGGCCTATATAGTTTTTGAGCTCGGGAAATTCTGCGGGCGAGAGCACAATGCCTTTTTCGGCGTTGAGGGTGATCTCGCCTCCGTCGTAGTTCTCCACTATGCGGGGTGAAACGTGGCGTCCGCTCATGTCGGGGGATGTGTCGAGATGAGCTATGAATCCCACAGTAGGAACATCCTTGCGCTGGGTGTTGCCGGGAAGGGTGGCCATAAGGTAGCCGTTGTCATCGAGCGAAATGTCGCTCAGGCCCATTTCGCGAAGCTCTTTCTCGAGGTGCTGCGCGAAAATCATCTGGCCCGGAGTGGAGGGGGTCATGTTGGTGAGTTCGTCGCTCTGTGTGTCGAACTTCACATATTGGAGGAAACGGTCAACTACTGTCATGTTTTGTTTCTGTAATTTAAGGTGTTGTGGTACAAAGGTAATAATTAAGGCGGAAAAGGAGGTGCCCACAGGGGGCGGCTTTGTCCGATTTATGATTTTTTATAAGGACGAGAGCAGCCCCATGCTTATCGACATGTATATGAGCATGCCTATGATGTCGTTGGTGATGGAGATGAAAGGGCCGGTGGCAAGCGCGGGGTCTACCTTGAAACGCTCGAGGGTGAGGGGCACGAATGTTCCGAAAACCGACGCGAACAGCACCACGCACAGCAGTGAAAGCGACACCGCCACCGTGGTTACATTCAGCATGCTGCCGAATTTCAGGAAATTGTAGATGAACACCAGCAGCGAGATGATGCAGCCGTTGATCAGTCCCACGCCGAGTTCTTTAAGAAGCTGGCGTGCAGAGTTCTTGATGTCCATGGAACCGTTGGCAAGACCCTGCACCACGATAGCCGACGACTGGGTGCCGACGTTTCCGCCGGTACCTCCGATAAGGGGGATGAAGAGGGCCAGTGTGGGGTCGGCGGCAAGGCCTGATTCGTAGTTTCCGAGAATGAGGGAGTTGCCCAGGCCGCCCACCATTCCAATGAGGAGCCATGGCAGACGTGCTTTGGTCTGGGTGAAAAGGGTGTCGTCGCCCTCCACATCGCTCGAAAGACCTGATGCCAGCTGATAGTCACGCTCGGTCGACTCACGCACCTGGTCCATAACGTCGTCGAAGGTGATGCGTCCCAGCAGACGGCCTATGGAATCAACCACGGGCATGGCCACGAGGTCGTATTTCTCGAAGTCGTGGGCCACTTCGTCAATCGGAGTGTCGGCTTTGACCGAAGGCGGTTCCTCCTCCATCACATGCTTTATTTTCGACACCGATGGATGGGTTATGAGGGTCTTGAGCGGAAGGACACCGCGAAGGCGGTAATCATTGTCGACCACGTAGACGTAATAGATCTCATCCATTTCCTCGGCCTGCATTCGCATTTCCTTGATGCACTCGGGCATGCTCCAGTTTTCGTTGACCACGATCATCTCGGTGCCCATGAGGCCGCCGGCAGTGTCTTCGCCGTATTTGAGCAGGTCGATGATGTCGCCTGCCTGCTCCACGTCGTCGATATGGCTTATGATTTCATCACGGTCCTCCTCGTCGAGTTCCTGAATCACATCCACGGCATCGTCGGTATCGAGGTAGTCGAGCTGCTTGGCTATCTGTTCGGGCTCCATGCCGCTGAGTAGCTTGCGGCGGTCGTCCTCGTCGAGTTCCATTAGCACGTCGGCAGCAGTCTCTTCGTCGAGGAGTTTGTAGAGATACTCAGCTTCCTCCAGGTCGAGGTCGCGGTAAAGTTCGGCAATGTCGGCGGGATGAAGGTCGGCGAGTTCGCGTCGGGCGGCCTCGTCGTCGCGGTCGGCGATAATCCGGCGGATGTTCTCTAAGTAATCCGGAGTGAATTCTTTCATTGCCGTGAGAGGTTAATAAGGTTTGTGAGCTCGATGAACTGTTCCACGCTCAGTTGCTCGGGACGCATTGCCAGCAGCGGCGATTCGGGCACGGGCGCTCCGGCCGGGAGCAGACTTTTCACGGAGTTGCGTATGGTTTTGCGGCGCTGTCCGAAGGTGGTCTTCACCACGGTCTTGAACAGGCGCTCGTCGCATCCCAGGTCGGTGACGTGGTTGCGGGTCATTATGATTACGCCGCTTTTCACTTTTGGGGGTGGATTGAACACATTCTCGTCGACGGTGAAAAGATACTTCACATCGTACCAGGCCTGGAGCAGGACGCTCAGAATGCCGCGGGCCTTGGTGCCGGGAGGTGCCGCCAGACGTTCGGCAACCTCGCGCTGAAGCATGCCTGAGCAGCACACCACGAGGTCCTTGTAGTCGAGCACGTGGAAGAAAATCTGTGAAGATATATTGTAGGGGTAGTTTCCGATGACGCAGATGCGGTCGTGGCCCGGAAACACCGCGGCGAGGTCGGTTTTCAGAAAGTCGCAGTCGAGAATACGGTTTTCGGCTGCGAGAGCGGGGAAGTGTTCGCGCAGATACTGAATGCTCTCGCCGTCTATCTCGGCCACTTTCACATCGTGGCCGTCACTGACGAGAAACTGGGTTAGTACTCCCATCCCGGGGCCGACTTCAATTACGGGGATGCCTTTACAGCCGTCGAGGGTGGAGGCTATACGCCTGGCTATCGAGAGGTCAGTAAGGAAGTGCTGGCCGAGAGCCTTTTTTGGTTTGACTTTATCCATGCCGGGCAACTATGATGAGTGAAACAATGTCAACCACAAAAGTAACTCTTTTCCTTCAAACGACCAACGTCAGCGGGAATCAAAAAAAGACGCCGGCCGGGGCAACCTTGGTTGTTGCCGGGACCGACGTCCTCCCTTTCTTACTAATGTTTTTCTGGTAAGATAATGAAGCGGTGTCGGATAATTCTACTCTACGCCGCTTCGGCAGATAGATTATAGTGTGTTTATTCAGGCATTATTGTGTTTCAGCGATTGGTATTAGTGAGAGAGGGATGGAAAAAGACTGGTTTATTCAAGCAATCATATCATATAGATTTCAAGACTGATTATGTGTCTTTATGCCACAGGCTGCTGCGGAATGACTCGTTTGGCGCCGATGAAGTTGCGGCTGTAGTAACCGCCATCGGGGAACTTCTGAAGGTTCACGCCTTTGCTGCTCGATGAGTGTATGAAGGTGCAGGTGCCGTCGGTCTCGTTTACATCGACAACTATTGCCACGTGGCCTACACGGCCCTTTCCGCTGCGCGGGCTACTGAAAAACATCAGGTCGCCAGCCTTGAGTTCGTTACGGTCAACTTTCTCACCAACCCGATACTGCATACGCGAGGTTCGGGGAAGTTCGATGCCCTGGTTGCGGAATACATAGCTTGTGAATCCGGAGCAATCGAAGGTTTTGGGGCCGGTGGATCCCCATACATAGCGTCGGCCGAGAAATTTAGAGGCAAAATCCTTGAGGCGGTCGGCAAGAGCTACGTTGGATTCTTCATCGGCTGCTTCGAGAGCTTCCGATGCGAGCCGTGAAAGACCGGAAGCAGGGGTCTGGGCCACGATGGTCTCCACGGTTTCCTCGGCCATGGATTTCTGTGAGGGTGAAAAGAATATTACGGTTATTATTATGGCGAAAGCGGAAGCTATTACAGCTGCTATTTTCTTCATTGTTTTACAGTAATGTGCTTTAAGTTCAAAATGTTGGATTCAGGCAGGGCTTTCAGAAAAATGTATCCGACTGGTTATGGATGGGATTGGTGTGTGGCCCTGATTGTCTTTACAGATGCAAGCGTGTGTCGCGGTGTGATTTCCGGCTTGCAGTGCAAAGTTATAACATTCTTAGGGCGAAGTCAATAGCCGGGATTTATGTCATTTTCGGGTTAAGTTAATTTAAGCAAATATCAGGCCGGTTATAAAGAAATCGCTGCTCCGCTGCTTCCGGGAGTAGAAAAAGTAAATGGAGTGTCAAAATCCGAGGATTCTGACACTCTAAAAGCTATTAATAGACCCAAAGGCGGTATTTGGTGAATATGCGCTCTGTTAACGCTATTGCAGATTAGGGACTTATTTATTTTACAATATTAACTTTGGGTTTAACTATTTTTATGGGAGGGTTCTGCAACTTAATCAGTTATCCGTGATTGCTCATCCGCTACAACTGCGGAGATATCAACTTCGGCATTTTGCAGCCCGGGAGTCTCGAAAGAGAGGTGTATTTTTCCGGTTTCACCTCGCTTGGCTTTTACAATAGCGAGATAAAGGCCGTTGAAGGCCGGGCGCGTAGGCTCATGGAATGGAATGAGGCAGGTGGGGTCGCCATTGTCGGTAGCCCTTATCACACCGGGGCCGGAAATTTTTGAGGTAATAACCGGTTCGGCCACGGGGACTTCGAATCCGTCGGCATCAAGCGCCGAAACTCTCACGAATACAAGGTCTTCTCCGTCTGACTGAACCACGGTCTTGTCCGGTACGGCGTGGAGTCTCACCGCTTTTCCTGTTGTGCGCGTTTCCGTTTCAGCCCACTTCTCACCGTTTTTGTAAGCGACCGCGCGGACAACTCCCGGCTCGTAACACACGCTGTCCCAGCGCAGGCGATATTCCAACGGCTGCTTTTTCTTCCGACCCAATGATTTGCCGTTAAGGAACAATTCGGCTTCATCGCCGGAGGTATATACAAATACGGGCACATTTTCACCGATCTTGTCGTCGAAGTTCCAGTGTGGCAGGATGTGGACCATGGGAGTGTCGGGCATCCAGCGTGACTTATAAAGGTAATAGCGGTCTTTAGGAAATCCGGCAATATCCACGATTCCGAAATAGCTGCTGCGTGAAGTCGGGCGGTTGGCCTCGATTCTTTTCAGTTCCTCGGCCTGTTTCTGCAGCTCTTCAGGACTTAAGGCTGCGGAATGGTTCAGAAGAACAGTTTTATCGCTGTTAAACGGGGTGGGTTCGCCCAGATAGTCAAAACCGGTCCACACAAATTCACCGCATATCGCCGGATAGCGGTCGAGGGCAGCAAACTCCCAGTCGGGGAGGCCGCCCCAACCCGGCTCGGTCAGATCGTAGGACGACACCTGAAACCTGCGGGGAAAATATTCTCCACGCGAGCTCATGGTTGAGCTGCTCTCGCTGGAATATCCCGACAGCTTTTCATGTCCTTTCTTGTTAAGGAATTCTCCATATAAGTGGGGGCCTCCGTAGACACCAGCGGCATAATTCATTCCGTGGACGTCGACCTGCAATTCGGTACCGTTGAGTGCCGACCGGCTCGGATAGGACGCTCCGAAGGTCGCGGGGCGCGTGTCGTCGAAGCGGTGTACCACGCTTGTAAGATATCCGGCTATTCCCATTTCCGGAAAATACTGCTCTTCGACCTCGTTGCCGGTGCTCCACATTATCACTGAGGGATGATTCCGGTCGCGGCACACCAGTGCCTCAATATCTTTTACATGCCAGTCCTTAAAGAGCGAGCCATAATCGCCGGGCTGCTTGCCTCGTGTCCAGCAGTCGAAGGTTTCGTCCATAATAAGAAATCCCATTTTGTCGGCAAGCTCGGGCAATTCGGGGGCCGGAGGATTATGGGAAGTGCGGATAGCGTTGCAGCCGAAGCTTTTCAGGATGGAAAGCTGGCGTTGCAGGGCGGTCTTGTTCATGGCTGCGCCCAAAGCGCCTAAGTCGTGATGGTTGCACACTCCCTGAATCTGCACACGTCGCCCGTTAAGATGCAGACCGTCGTCGTGAGTAAACTCGACAGTCCTGATGCCGAACGGAACTTCATACAGGTCGACAAGCCGGTTATCGTCATAGACCGAAACTTTGGCGAGGTAGCGGTTTGTTTCCTCCAGACTCCACAATTTAGGCGAGGAGATATGCAGTGAAACACTGTCCTCCGCCGATTCGTCCGGCATTACCGACACTCTGTGTTTGCCTGATACGGCAACCTTTCGGCCTGTTTTGTCATCCTTGTCAAGTTCATAAATCGAAACGGAGAACTCCGGATGGGCTATCTTCGGCAGATTATTGTCAATTCTGACTATGACATCGGCTTTTGCCTTGTCGGCTGAAATCTCAGGAGTCTTGACAAATGCGCCCCAGTGAGCAACATGCAGGGGATTGGTCCTGACCATTCTTACATGGCGGTAGATTCCGGCTCCGGGATACCATCGCGAGCCGATACGTTCGGTATCGAGTCGTACGGCCACAATATTGTCAGCTCCTGGGACGATATAGGGAGTCAGGTCGACACGGAACGAGGTGTAACCGTAAGGATGTCCTCCGGCCTTCTTTCCGTTGACCCAAACCTCGGCATGTGCCATAGCTCCGTCAAAATCAAGATAGAAATTCTTGCCGGCGTCGTCTGCGGATACATGGAATGGTTTGCGGTACCACCCTATTCCACGCCAGGGCAGTTTTCCGGTGAAACCCTCAAGGTCTGTACGGAAAGGGCCCTCCACACCCCAGTCGTGGGGCAAATCGAGCCGACGCCAGCCTGAGTCATCATACTGCGGGTCGGAGAGCCCTTTCGGTTCATCTTTGCGTGAGCCGTCGGGCTGCAGGCCGTAACGGGCAAACCTCCAGTCCCAGTCGAAATTTTCCACTTCGCGCACACCCTTTCCGTAAATCACACCGGAAAGGCATGCGCAAATCATAAAAATCCAAAATGCCGATAGCCTTAAACTGTGCATGGTCGTGACTATTTTAATAGTTACAGGTTATTTTGTAAAAATAAAAATAGTCGGCGTCCCAGCAAAACAATAATAATATAATCCTACATCTTAGGCTGAAAGTACTAAGAAGGGGGATATCAGCTATTTTTATGGACGGCTCTTACTGCCTCACCCACGAGGAACACGGGAGAGGTGACGCCGATGATCCACAGCCAGTCGGAGAACGACAGGGATACGACGTTGAAGAAGGCGCCGCCTACAGTCACTATCAATATCTGGCCTACAAACACCACAGCGGCTATAATCAGGAACTCTCCGCAGTGGCGCAGGAAAAGGGCCGAACGGCCGGAGGCAAAAGCGCGTGCGTTGAAAAGGTTCCAGAGCTGGAGCATGACGAAGATGGTGAAGAAGAGGCTGAGTTCCTTAGGCGACAGTCCGGCGTAGGCCCGGGATATGTTGCAATGCCAGATTGAGGCCATGGAATCGACGTGGCTGTGCTCGAAAACATATAGCAATCCAATCATTACTGTGGCGAACAGAAGGCCCACCCCCACAATGAAGCGTGTCATGGAAGGAGTGATGATGAAGGCGCGCCGCGGACGCGGTTTGTCTTCGAGCACTTTGCGGCTCGGAGGCAGCGAGGCGAGAGCCATGGCGGCGAAAGTGTCCATGACCAGGTTGACCCACAGCATCTGGGTGACGGTGAGCGGGGCGTCGGTGCCCATAAAGGAGCCCACGAGCACCGTGAGGCATGCGGCCACGTTGACGGTGAGCTGGAACAGAATGAAACGCTGTATGTTGCGGTAGAGAGAGCGTCCCCATACAACGGCGTTGGTTATACCGGAGAACGAGTTGTTGAGAATGGTGATGTCGCTGGCTTCCTTTGCCACGGATGTGCCGTCGCCCATCGATAGTCCTACCTGTGCTGCTTTCAGGGCAGGAGCGTCGTTGGTGCCGTCGCCGGTCACCGCCACTACTTCACCGTGGCTCTGGAGGGCTTCAACCAGGCGCTTCTTGTCGAGCGGACGGGCACGGGAGATAATCTTGATGTGCTGCACGCGGCTGCGCAGTTCGTCGTCGGTCATGGCGGCGATTTCGGGGCCGGTGGCTTCGGCGGTGGAATCGTCGGCAGAGGTCCAGAGGCCTATCTGACGACCGATTTCGCGGGCTGTGGCCGGAGTGTCGCCGGTGACGATTTTCACATTGATGCCCGCATGGAGGCACTGACGCACGGCTTCGGGCACATCTTCCCTCACGGGGTCGCTGATGGCGGCGATGCCGTCGAACGTCATGCCGGAGACGGACACGCGGCAGTCGGCAATGGGCTTCTCTTCCTCTTTGAGCGGCCGCGAGGCAAAGGCCAGGGTGCGCATTCCTCGGTTCTGGTAGCCTTCGAGAAGAGCGCGGAGATCAGAGGGCATATCCGCGCCGGGGTGACAGAGCGAGTAGACTATCTCGGGGGCGCCTTTTACATAGAGCACTTTCGAGCCTCCGGGTGTGCGGACCACCGAGGCCATGTATTTGAGTTCGGTGCTGAAGGGGAGTTCCTCTTCCTTGACCGCGGCCTGACGCAGAGTGCGGTAATCGCCTCCCGAGGCGTTGATCCACATAATGAGGGCTCCCTCCGTGGGATTGCCTACGGGTACGGGGCGGGAGGGATCGGAGAGGTCGAGTTCGGCGGTGGAGTTTATAGCCATGGCGGTCATCAGCGCCATGCGTCTTTCCTTGTCATCGGAGCTACGACCGTCAGGGCCGAGGATGGTTACTTCCTCCACGGTCATGCGGTTGGCGGTGAGAGTGCCGGTCTTGTCGGTGCAGATAGTGGTGACGGCTCCCATGGTCTCGCAGGCATGGAGCTTGCGCACGAGGTTGCCGGTGCGCAGCATGCGCCGCATGCTGTAGGCAAGGCTGAGGGTTACGGCCATAGGGAGACCTTCGGGAACGGCGACCACAATGAGTGTCACAGCCATCATCACAGACTGAAGAAGATAGGCGAGGAAGCCGATCCAGTCCGTCACGGTCCATCCGGAGTTAATAAGATACATCAGAACGCGTCCGGCTATTACCAGAGCGCCTATCACATAGCTCGCCACAGCCACGAGGTGCCCCAGGCGGTCGAGCTGCTCGTTGAGAGGTGTCTTGGTGGAGGAGTCGATGGTAGAAGCCTCATAGACCTTTCCGGCCTCGGTAGCGTCGCCCACGGCTGTGACGACAGCCACGGCGTGGCCTTCCATAATCTTGGTGCCGCGGAGCACCATGTCGGAGGGGAATGTGGCTTCGGGGTCGAAGTGAGCCGGGTCGGTGGTCTTGGCGCAGAGGGGCTCGCCGGTGAGGGTGGACTCGTCGACACTCAGACGAACCGATTCCAGAAGCCGGGCGTCGGCCGGCACTTCCTGACCTGCGGAGAGGTGAATCACATCGCCCACCACCACATCGCGCCGCGGAATCTCGCGCACGGTGCCGTCGCGGAGCACCTGCACGGGCTCGTCGTCGTTGATGCGGTTGAGTACGGCAAATTCCTTCTCGGCCTTGTATTCAAAAACGAATGCAAGCCCTGTGGCGAGAAAAATGGCCATGATGATACCCACCGGCTCGAAGAAGACTTCGGCGCTTTTCCCGAGGCTGAAATACTCATAGAAGGATATTCCTACGGATACCACGCAAGCCAGAATCAGTATCTGGATGAGGGGATCGCGGAATTTGGCGAGAAAAAGGGCGAAAAGCGATTTGCGGGGAGGGGGAGTGAGCACGTTGGCTCCGTGACGCGCACGGCTTTCGGCAGCTTGCGCCGTGGTAAGTCCCTTGAATTCCGGTGTATGGTCGGCAGTTGGCATATCAGGTAACGGTTATGTTGATGAAAAACTCTGCAAAAGTACGATTTAATGACCACCCGCTGGGGGGTGAAATGAAAATTTCACAAAAATATTACAAAATCTTGTCTGCAACGCTGCGGAGGAGAAATCATGCTCCATAGAGAAATCGATGGCGCTGCTAACCCGCAAAAAAGTAGGGCTGCTCCATGGAGCAGCCTATAACGTTTTTAATATCAATGCGGTGGCGGTCAGCGGATGCACGAGCGTACATCCATACAAAGAGAACGAGAATTTTGCAACGCTCTCATGTCGGGAGGGTGTATCCGAATTATCCGGCGAAGGATTTGAGGACTTCGGTGAGGAATTCAGAACGGTGCTCGGCTGTTCCGGAAGAGATGTGGTCGCAGTTGAACCAGGTTACTTGGTTCATACCCACTGTCTCGAGTACGAGGGGCTTGAAGTAGCCGTCGATAAAGGGCTCGATGATGGCTGAATCCTCCTCGGAGGTGGTGATTACCGTGGTGCGGTGTATGTCGAGGCATGGCATCAGCGCGCCCTCCGGAGTGGTGTCGTAGATAATGCCTTTGAGGAAAGTGCGGTCGAAGAAGCCTTTGAGCATGGCAGGCATCATTCCCCACCAGATGGGGAAGATGAAGACAATCTCTGATGTGCGCTGCAGCATTTCGTCGTAATGTTTCACCTGTTCGTCCAGAGTTTTTCCCTGCGAGTAGACCGCAAGGTCGTTGACTCCGAGCACGGGGTCGAAGTGCTCGTCGTAGAGGTTTATCACCTGATAGTCGCGGCCGTTGTCGGTGAGTTCCTTCGTGACGGCGTTGAGAATGGCATGGTTGAAGCTCTTGTCGTAAGGATGGCAGTAAACGATGGTAATCATGACGGACTAATTTTTGCAGTGTGAGTATTAAGGCCTGTATAAGGCTGTAACAAACGAGGGCCGGAAAAAGTTCCGGCCCTCGTGAAAAATAGTATGAAAAAGTTGTTATCTATTGCTGCTGTGTGGGTTCCGAGGCGTCAGCCGCGCGGTTCTTGCGTGCTTTCCAGTGCTCTACAACACTGTCCATGCTTATACCGAGCATATCCATTTCGGAAAAGAGATGGTCAAGAGTCTCGGAGAAGAACTGTTCGCGGCTTATGCGGTCAACCTGCGATTCGGCGTCGTCGGCCAGAAAGAACCCCATTCCTCTTTTGGGGTAAATCACTCCGGCATCCTGCAGGAAATCGAAGGCTTTTATCACCGTGTGGGTGTTGACCGCCATCTGCAGAGCCATTTCCCTGACGGACGGAACCTTCTCGCCCGGCAGCCACTTGCGCGTGAGAATGCAGGCGAAGCAATAGTCGACAATCTGTCGGTATATTGGTTTGTCGGTCTTGAAGTCCATTTACTACTGGTTAATACTGATTTCTGCGGATAGCGCGGGCGGTGAGCCAGCAGAAGATAATGTCGATAATTAGTCCGATGACTGAAATTGAAATGGTCAGCGGCCGTAAGACGTCGATGAATTCGGTTTTGAAGGCATCTTTGTCCATCCCCGAGGCGATGTCGGTAAGTGCAAACCATATTCCGAACACTATGCCTGCTATGGCCGGAACCATTATGGACACAATGGTCCAGATGATGGAATAGAGCACACGGCGCTTGCGGAAGAAGAACACGCAGAAGGTGCAGACAGCCACCGGCATCAGGGTGGAGCACAGCGAGATTGCCTGTATGAAGAAGGAGTTGTCGGCAAGGAGGTCGCGGAGCACTTCCTGGGCTTCCTGGTCGTCGGCCAGGGTCATGGCATAGTCGGGGAAGAAGATGTAAGTGACTATGAATTTGGGGAAGAGGATGAGGAAGGGCATTACCACGAGATTGTAGAGAAGCACGAATGTAGTCTTCTCGGAAGTGCGTGCCGGAATCATGGTCTCTATCTCCTGATTTGACTTCATGGCGAAGACCAGAGGCCCGAAGTTAAGCAGAAGCGACATCGGCATCGAGAGAAAACCGGTGAGGATGAGCGCCCAGCCGGCATGACCTTTGCAGAGGGTGATGAGTATGCCTGCCACAAGTGAAATGGCCGGATAGAGGATTACCTGCATTCTTACGGTGGGCCAGTAATAGCGGGCCACCATCGCGAGTCGGCCGAAGGAAAAACGGTCGGCGGGATATGTTGTGATTGAGTTCATGATCATTCGGCGTTAAGGATTGAAAGAATGCCTTCGCTGCTCGGTGAATGTAGGGCCGAGTAGAGCAGGAGGAAGTCGAGGTCGGTGGGGTTTTCGGGATCGGCCGGAAGAATGGCGTGGAAGAGACCCTGAAGCTGGGTGGAGTATAGGGCGCCCTCTACCGGCAGACGGTCGGTGACGAATGCCAGACGGCTGGTGATGTCCCAGGTTGACATGGCCGTGAGCATCTTTCCGCGGTTTATCACCATCACGCCTTCAATGAGGTTCATGAAGTCCCACACCACATGAGTGGAGATAATCACTGTCTGTTCCGGGAGGATGAAACGTCCCAGAAGTTCAAGGAGAATCTGACGTGAGGATATGTCGAGTCCGTTGGCCGGCTCGTCGAGAAGCAGAATGTCGGTCTGCAGGGCGAGCACATAGGCAAGCTGCGCTTTCTTGCGGTTGCCGAGCGACATGTGGGCCAGCTTTTCATAGCCCGTCATGCCGAAAGCGTCGAGACACTGGCGCAGCACGTCGGGAGAAAAGCGAGGGTAGAAGTCGGAGCAGCGCCTGGCCATCTCGTTGATTGACGAAGCCGGAAACATGGTGTCGTCGGCCATGATGCACACCTTAGAAAGCGTTGCGGGGGAACGGAGAGAAGTGTCGACGCCGTCTACAAGGCATTCTCCGGACTCGGGGAACCTCAGGCCCGCTATGATGTGAAGCAGGGTTGTTTTTCCGGCTCCGTTCTCTCCCAGGAGGAGATGGAGACCGGTAGGAACAGTCACGTTGATGCTGTCGAGGGCTTTTTCGCCCTTGCGGTAGCTGTAGGAAACGTTGTTGAGCTGAAGCATTATATTATCTCGTATAATGGTTTATATCGTTACTGGGTGATGGAGCTTTCGGCCGGTTCCACAGTGTAGCCTTTGGAGCGCAGCAGGTTGATGATTCCGCTGGGGCCCGGGAGATGTCCGGCGCCTACGGCTATGAACATGGGAGCGGTGGTGAGGGCGCCTATCAGAAAGTTTACCCATGCCTGGTTGCGGCTGGTGATGAGAGTTTCAGCCTCTTCGGGAGTCATGCCGGTCTCGGGGTCATTCATCAGGGCGTGCAGGCGTTCGAGGTCTCCGGCGGTATATGCCCGGGTGAGATCGCGGGTGAAAAGGCGTAGTTTACCGTCGAGCCTTACGGATTTCATAAGGTCGGCTGCCTGGCGTGCTACGGGCGAGCCGTAGAGCAGCTTGATCTGGAATGCGATTGTCTCGAGGCCGTCTACTTTCTTGCCAAGCTCGGCAGCCTTGGCCTGAATCAACGCGTCGAGCTGCCGCGCCGGGTTGAATCCCGGAAATACGGCGAGCGAACGGAGCGCTTCGAGCTGAGTGGAGATCATTGCAGGCTTGAAGGCTGAGAACATCGCGGGGTTCACAGGGGTGCCGGCGTAAGAGGTGAGGAGTGTGCCTATGGAGTCGAGCTGGGCGGTGGTGAGGATGTCGGTAAGAGTTGAGTCGGCAGGAGCCTGCAGTGCCGCCATCACTTCGTTTTGGGCCGATGCCATGTCGGAGAGCAGAACTTCGCCGTACACGCAGTCAACCGCCTGGAGCGCGGCGTCGATAGAGGGATGGGATGAGAGGATGGAATCGGAGGGAGCGAGGTGGTGGGTTCCGAAGATGTACGACGGGCGTTCTATGCCGTTGCCCGACACTTTCCAGAGAAGTTGTGCCTGAACCTGAACAGAAAGGATGGTCACCAAGGCAATGAGCAATGTTTTTTTCATAACGGATGACAATGATTTGTTGTGGTTATATGGTGTTGTAGTGAAGTGCAACACTGCAAAGGTATGGAAGAATTCTGTATCTCCAAATTTTTTCGAAAAAAATTTTAAAGAATCCCAAATTTTTGCCTCGTAATATAGAAAAGTGAGGGTGAGTAAGTGTGAGGTGGTACTTGGCTGTATGACAATTCAGGGGGGATATTATCCTGATATGTTAGGTAAGCTGTGCGTAATACAGAACGTTTTTATTCACGGGAGAATGGTTTTTCCGTTGGGATTGTGTAATTTTGGATGCGATACTGATAACAGAAAAATTGTTGAAATGAAAAAATATATCATATCTGTTCTGGCAGTCTTAATGTGCTTTGCCGGTGGCTTTTCAAAAAATATCATGGTGAAATCTCCGGGATATTTCAAGAATCCGATACGCGACGGGCATTCCTTGTTTCCCGACAGTCTTGTTTTGTCAACTGATGCGGAAGAAATTGTTATACCTGAAGTGGGTATGTTTGGCCGAATGGGGGAATATGGTGAATTCCCTAATCTGCGGAAAGTCACTTTCAGCGACGTGGATTATCTTCCGGGCGATGTTATCAGCCGGATGCCTAATCTTGAAGAAGTAGTGTTCAATGGAATGATAGGCCATTTTGATTGTACGCTTATCTCAAACTGTCCTAATCTGAGGTCTATTGTTTTCCGTGGCCCTGTCTCATCCACCGGGGGGCCCGGGTTCCTTTATGGACTTCCAAATCTTGAAAAGGTAGTATTCGAAAATGTAGTAGTGGACTTAGGGATTAACTTCAGCCCCGATTACTTGTGCCCTAAACTAAAAGGGATAACTAATAATGGCGCTTTCCTCAATGTTTACAACGACAGTCTGACTCCACCTGCAACCATAGACCAGTTGAGAGCTAATCCTGAATTAATAGGAGAGATGGAGCGCATAGCCCGATGGCAATTGGAGGTGTTGCGAGCAAAGAATTCGGAGTGGATGCGAAAATCCGAGTATCAGTCCGCAAAGATTCTTCAACCGATTTTGGCCGAGTTGGGCAGCAGTGTTGCAGACAGTCTGAAGGAGGCGATGGAGTATGCCTGGAATCTGGGCGATGACGTGAAGAATGAACTCGAGATTCTTAAAGAGTCTCCGGCATACGCTCCCGATGCGGCAATGAATCTCCGCTTCAAATATGCAAGCCCCACAGACAGTCTGCTGACGCTATCGCGTGAGCGCTTCAATCTCGACAGCATAGCTGGCCACGGTGACGATATAAGCCGAATCAAGAATCTGCTATATTGGGTGCACAATAACATTACACACGACGGAAGCAATGGATTTGCCCCCGGGGCATGCAATCTGCGCAATACATATGACAGTGCCCGACGCGACACCTGTGGCTACAATTGCCGCGCATTGGCCATCTGTCTTGCCGAAGCTTTGCTCGCGGAGGGTATTCCTGCAAGGTACGTCACCTGTCTGCCCAAGGCATGGGACACGGACATTGACTGCCATGTGATATGCGTGGCATGGAGCAAGTCGTTGGATAAATGGGTATGGGTAGATCCGACTTTCGCGGCATATATCACTGATGATAAGGGCGTGATGCTTCATCCGGGGGAAGTACGATACAGAATGCAACATGATTTGCCTGTGATATTGAATAAAGATGCCAACTGGAATAACAGATTTCCGGAGTCACAGGAGAATTATATAGATTACTATATGGCAAAGAATTTATATGTATTGGAAGTCAATACATTTAATCAGGCTGAGCCTGAAGGCCGTAGCGGTCATGCACAAGGCTACCATGTGGCTCTTGTTCCTCAGGGCATCACATATCCGAATTCAGATTACAATACAACTGACGAGCAATGGTTCTGGCAGGCACCTGAATGATGAGTTTGTGCATCGTCAAGAAGAGTCTTTAGGGAAGGAGGGACTGGAGGTGGGTCAGGGCCTGGGTGAGGGGGAGGTAGATGGCGGGGTTGCCGGGAATGAGGGGGAGGGGGCGTTCGTTGAGGTCGAAGCGCAGATAGTGGCGCCCGGAGGGTGCGCGGAACACTATGAAGCGCACGTTGGCAGCCATTGGCACAAGGTGGAAGTCGAGCCATCGGGTTGCTACTTCATCAAGATTGGGAGAGATGAAGTGTGCCGGAGCTATTTCCAGAAGGGAGAGGAAGGGCATGAGGGTTTCGGCATGGCCGAAGCGAAGCTGCACCGGGGCGCCTGCGCCGTGATAGACGTAGCTGTCGGTGGTGGCTATTATGTCGGCCAACAACGCCGATGCGGCCAGTGCAGGAGTGTCGCCAAGTATTGAGCGGGAATAGCGCAGATACTGGCGCATGTTGAATATGGACCAGATGCGGTTGAATTCCTCCGGGGTGAAGTATTGTGATATGTCGGGCGAGGGAAGGCTGATGGCCGACAGCCCGGCAAGTAGCTGATATTCCGCAATGGCGAGGTCCATGAGTTCGGATTTATCGGCCGGAAACGGGAATCCTGCGCCGAGCACCCTTTCGAGCGGCGCTATGGTAAGGGCCGTTTCGGCGTATTTCTTAAAGGTGTGTTTCAGTTCGTGGCTTTCGCGAAAAGCGAGGTAGGCGGTGTCGGTTTTGAAGAACCGCATGAGTGGCGTGAATTCAGGGCCTGCGTCGGCCGAGATATCCAGCCGGGGATTAAGCAAGGCAAGTTCATGAACGAAGGCATACATGCTTGCACGGCACCGAGGAACGTAAGAGGCGATTGCTGTCACTTTTCCGGCTTTGAAGGGCTGCGGGAAGAGCCGGTACATCCGCGCGGCGATTTCACGCTGCTCGGCGCGGCCGAGAGAGTCGAGCTGACCCCAGCGGCCGTCGGTGCGGTGCACCACCTGCGCTGCAATCTCGCGAAGCTGTCTGCCTGCGGGGGTGATGGTGCCGAGGCTGTCGGCGGTGTCGAGTGCACGCGCGATGACCGATACCGATTTGGGCGATGCCGCGAAGCGTGCGCCGTGACGCCCTACGTGGTTTATCATCACCGGTTGCAGGGAGTCGGGATAGGATGGCGTGACATCCGGCGCCGGATAGGGGAGCGCGCTGCCGGTGCATTCCTCCCATGTGTGGTTGCTGACGGGGACGGGCGTGCGGGCGTCGACATGGGCGATGCTTACAATTATTGCCGAGAGAATTATTGCGGGTCTGGCGAGATGGAGGATTTTCTTCATTCTTTGCTATCTTTGCAGGGTGATAAATCGAGGCAGCGGAACCGCCGTTTTATTTAGAACGTTCTGAAAGGTAAAAAAGTAGGAAAATGACTATAGAAGAAATCGAAGGACTGATAAGGAAAAACAAAACCGGCGAGGCCATGGAGGCACTCGACCGGTTTGTGGCAGAGCATCCGCAGAATGCGCAGGCTCGGTTTATTCGTGGCAAACTGTGGTGGCGGCTTGGGCGCCGCAGCTCTGCCATGAATGATTATGCCGCCTCGGCGGAAATAGATCCTGAAGGACCGGCGTCGAAGGCTCTGGAGCAGGCGCGTGATATCGAGGCGTTTTTCAACCCCGACCTGCTGAATCCCTAAGGATGCCCTCAGACGGCTGCTGAGAATAGTAGCCTATGGGTGGAACTCCAGCCCTGGCTGCCGTTGCGTAGCGACAGAGTGGCCATGCCCGAGAGGGAGTCGACCGACGACCGGATTGTGCGGATAATTTCAGGGAGTGTGCTCACGCCACTCATCTGCATCGATGCCACGGTAGAGCCGTGGAGCGAGAGTGTGGCGAAAATCAGATCGGATTTTGCGATGGTTGTCATGGGAAAGAGAATTTAGAAATTATGCCGAGCGGCTATATCATTGATTGTACGGCAAAAATACCTCCCTGCATGTGCAACTATCCTGCACTCGCCATCAAAATAAAGTTAAATATGGCGATTGGTACTCCAATACTCCTTCCTCCCACTGAATATTGCAGGGTAATGTAAAAATAGGTTTATTTAAATCTTAAGAAATGCGATAAGGCTGTTGCGTGGAGTGGCGATATACCTATCGCCACACATTCAACCGTCGATAAGGATATCTACGGCCCATGCACCTGAGAGCTGGGAACGTCGGCCTCCGGCCGTCGAACGAACAGTTCAGCTTCTACATCCCACTCACCTAAAATAAGAAGTGGCGTTGATAAAAAAGAAGCCAAATGGTTAACGGTTGCGGTGTTAACTATTTGGCTTTCATGAAGGAGCGGCAAACGGGGCTCGAACCCGCGACCCTCAGCTTGGGAAGCTGATGCTCTACCAACTGAGCTACTGCCGCGATTTGTGGTGGCTCTGGCTGCTGGCGGGCAGCCGGAGGTCAGCGGTGCAAAATTAGGCAAAATAAAATATGAGGCAAAATCCTGAGGGGATTTTTTGCCTCATATCAGTGTTAAGTGTGGAAATAAGGGGAGGATGCATCTAAATGGGAAGATGCGTCAGGAAAATGCATCAGAAGAGGTAGGCTGCCGTTACGGTCCAGTAGCGGTTGTGGCCTTCAATGTTGGCGGTGGAAGTGGCGCCAGTAGTCTTGAGGGCTTTTGTGAGGCCGAGTCCGTAGGATGCTGAAACCTGGAGATGGCTGAGCACCTCAACACCTGCGCCAAAGCTCCATGCGGTGTCGAAGCGACGGCCTTTTACGTCCTCCATGTAGTTTTTGCTTCCGGTCATCAGCGAGAATACGGGGCCGGTGGTAAGGAACGGACGAGCAATGGCGTTGATTACCGGAATGTTCATTTTCCATTTGAGGTTGATAGGCAGGTCGATATAGTCGCGGCCCACTTTCTCAGTGCCGACGTTTTCCTCGAACCACTGCTGGTTGCGACGAACATACATGAGCGATGCGTCGAAACCGATGCCTACCACGGGCATGGTGAATTCGGTGATAATACCGCCGGTGAATCCGGCACGGTTAGAGGCGTCGAAAAGAGAGTTGTTGAAATGCAGGGAGCTTACATTCAATCCGGCACGAAGACCGAAGCGGAACTGTGCATCTGCTTTCATAGAAAGGCCGGAAATTACAATTGCTGCTATTACAGCGAGAAATTTGATTTGCTTTTTCATACTTGTAAATTATTTGTGATAAAAAAGTTATTGTCAGTCGTTTTCCGACGGGTTGATGAGTCGGAGAAAAGAATCTTCGTCCATAATCGGCACGCCGAGTCGCGAGGCTTTCTCGAGCTTGGCGGGACCCATGTTGTCGCCGGCGAGAACGAATGATGTCTTTTTGGAAATCGAGCCGACGTTCTTTCCGCCGTTCAGCTCGATGAGTTCTTTGTAGCGGTCGCGGGAGTTGTGGGTGAATGTGCCGGATATCACAATCTGTTTTCTGGCGAGAATCTCGGAGCGGGGAGTGGATGTGTCCACGTCCATTTCCATTTTCAGTCCGGCGGCGCGCAGACGCTCCACGAGAGTCCGCACTTCGGGACGCGAGAAATAGTCCACAATTCCGGCGGCGATGCGGGGACCTACGTCTTCAATCGCCGTGAGTTCGGCTTCGGACATCGACATCAGACGGTCGATTGAGCCCGCGGCGCGCGCGATTTTCTTGGCGCCGGTCTCACCCACGTTTGGAACGGAGAGAGCGTAGAGCACACGGTCGAAGGGAACCGATAGCGAAGCGCGGAGGCCGTCGAGAATTCTTTCGGCGCTCTTCTCGCCGAATCCCGGCAGAGAGGCAAGCTGGTCGTAGGTAAGCGAATACAGGTCGGCGGGATCTTTGGCGAGGCCGCTGCGATAGAGCAGGGTGGCCGTTTCTTCTCCTATGCCGTCGATGTTCATCATGCGGCGTCCTACAAAGTGCTCTATGCGGCCCTTGATCTGAGGAGCGCAGCCGTAGATGTTGGGGCATACAATCGCCGCCTCGCCCTCTACATGGCGCAGCGGTGTGCCGCACGAGGGGCAGACGGTAACGAATTCCACCGGCGATGCGGAGGGGTCGCGGTGCTCGAGGTCTACATCCACTATCTTGGGGATGATTTCGCCTCCTTTCTCCACGTAGAGCCAGTCGCGGTCGTGGAGGTTGAGCGAGCGTATTATGTCGGCGTTGTGAAGTGAGGCGCGTTTCACGACCGTGCCGGAGAGAAGCACCGGCTCAAGGTTGGCCACGGGGGTGATGATACCTGTGCGCCCCACTTCGAACGAAACGAACCGCAGGGGGGTCAGCGCGCGCTCAGCCTGAAACTTATAGGCCACGGCCCATCGGGGGCTTTTGGCCGTGAAACCGAGATTGAGCTGCTGGCGCAGGGAGTTGACTTTGAACACCAGGCCGTCCGTTGCCACGGGGAGTTCCTTGCGGGCGGTGTCCCAATGGGAAATGAAGGCGTCAACCTCATCGAGGGAGTGGAGCAGCGTCATGGCGTCGCTCACCTTGAAACCCCACTCACGGGCAGCCTGCATGTTGTCGTAATGGTTGTCGGCGGGAAGATTGTCGCCGAGAAGATAATAGAAGTATGCGTCGAGCCCACGGCGTGCGACTTCGGCCGAATTCTGCATCTTGAGGGTTCCGGAAGCTGCGTTGCGCGGATTGGCAAAAAGTGGTTCCTCATTGAATTCCCTTTCGGTGTTCAGCGCGTCGAAAGCTTTCCATGGAAGCACAATCTCGCCGCGTATCTCGAATTCGTCGGGCCAGCCTGAGCCACGGAGCTCAAGAGGAATGCTGCGGATGGTCTTCACATTGTCGGTGACCACATCGCCTTTCTCGCCGTCACCGCGGGTTACGGCCCTTACGAGTCGGCCGCCCGAATAGTGGAGGGAAATGGATGTGCCGTCAAACTTCATCTCGCCCACAATGTCGAACTTCTCGCCCATGAGGGCCTCGCGGCATCGCCTTACGAAATCATTTACCTCATCGATGGAATAGGTGTTTGCCAGAGAAAGCATCTGGCGCCTGTGTACGAACTGTTCGAAACCCTTGGCGGCCAGGTCGGAGCCTACGCGGTGGGACGGCGATAGTGGGTCGTCAAGCTCGGGATGTGCGGCCTCGATGACTTCGAGGCGTTTCATCATCATGTCATAATCATAATCGGAAATAGCCGGGCTGTTGAGCACATAATAGTTGTAGTTGTGCTCATTAAGTTCACGTCGCAGGGCTTCGATTTCTTCTTTGGCTGATTGCATCGGATGTGTAAAAAAGATTATGAAAGTGGCAAAGATAGTCCATTTATGGTGGGGAGAAGGAGAGGTCATTCTATATTTAACATAAATTAAACATGGGGAGTGAAAATAAATTGGTTGAAACGTAATTTGTTCGTAACAACTTCGTAACTTTGCCAAATCAAACCAATCGAGAGATGTTTAGAAATATTTCCCTTTTCGTAAGCATAATACTTCTGAGCTCGTGTGGCTCAGGAAAGGCGGGGAGTGACGGCACGCACGCCGACACTACCATGGCTGTCTCCGAAGTAAGGGCAGGCGGGGAGATACCCTCGTTTAACGAGGATAGCGCCTATCTGCACATTTCGCGTCAGGTGGGCTTCGGGCCGAGAGTGCCCCGCACAAAAGCACATACCGAATGCGCCAATTATATAGTGAGCACACTGCATAAAGCTGGAGCTGACACAATCATCACCCAGAACGCGATGGTGAGCGCCTATACCGGCGACGCCCTTCCCATAAACAATATCATGGGCCGCTTCAACAGCGGAGCGAAACGCAAAGTGCTTCTTCTGGCCCATTACGATACCCGTCCGTGGGCTGATAATGAGGAAGATCCCGCAAAACACAACACACCGATTGACGGCGCGAACGACGGCGCCAGCGGGGTGGGAGTACTGCTGGAGATAGCCCGGCTCATAGGGCAGCAGACGCCCGAAGTGGGAGTGGACATACTTCTGGTGGATGCCGAAGATTACGGCAAGACGGAAGGCTGGGGTTCAAATGAGTCAACCTGGTGTCTGGGAACCCAGCACTGGGTAAACAATATGCCTTACGCCACAAAGGAAGACCGTCCGGTCTACGGCATACTGCTCGACATGGTAGGTGGCCGCGGCGCGCGATTCCACCGTGAGTACATTTCAAACCGTGAGGCACCCGATGTGGTTGACCGTGTGTGGAGCGAGGCTTCCGTTTCGCCATACGCCTCAGTATTCGTGAACGACATCGGCGGCGGCATAACCGACGACCATATATTCATAAACCGGGGAGGTATACCTTGCATAGACATCATAGAATGCAATAATCCACAGACGGGATCGTTCAATCCAACATGGCACCGCCTGAGCGACAACCTCACCAACATTGACCGTTCCACTCTCAAGGCTGTAGGCCAGGTGGTGACCAACGTCATCTACAAGGAGCACGGAAAATAAGCTCCCCCTCACATCCCATTCTGTAGCTTTATTTATGCCGCCTTGGAATAAGAACCAATGGCGGTATAATTATTACCGCTATTACTGAGCCGGCCAGACCTCCGCTCAGGATTTTTGAAAAGTCATCCCATAACATAAAGCTGTCTGAGATATTTACCGCCATGGTCGCAACTATGACAATTGTGGTTAGTGCAACTGTGGGCAGAGTAGACATCATGGCTTGCGACAGGGCCGATGAAGAGATAATCTCAGAGTTCTTAGGCATGCCGGGCGATTTCTTTCTCAGCGCCTTCAACGAGTCGGAGTAAGAGGAGAGCAGGAAAAAGGCATAGAATACAGTGATTACTCCCGCCACGAGAAGTGCGAGGTCAGACTGTTGTTTACATTCAGATGGCATACTCGTCCGCCGTCAATGACCCCCACCGTGGAATTGGCGCTCCCTGCCCGGCTTAACGCCTGCATTATGTCCGCTACCGTAAGGTTGCACTGCGAGAGGCGCTGCAGGTCGGGGTACAGCGATATCTGGGGCTGCACGGTTCCGGTAATATCCACCATGGATACATCCGGGAGCTGCTCGAGCCTGCGGCGCACCACGTTGTCCACCACATCGCTCATCTGGCGTTTGTCGCTTCGCGATACATCGGAGCTGTTTTCGGTTACCTGTATGAGCATCACCGGCAGGTCGGTGGCCTTGGCCTTTGCCGTTCTGATGCTAACCCCCGCCACAGGAAGCTGTGAGCGAATGGCATCGAGCCGCTCGTTGGTTTCAAGGAACGTATAGTCGGTGTCTATGCCATAGTCCCTTTATTGCTGAAAATTGGAATTTCACAAAGATTTATCGGTATTTGTTCAATTATGGCTCGTATGTCCTCTTCAATCAGTGAGTTATAATTAACATATGCATTGGCCTGTTCTTGTGCTTTACGGTCATGGATTAGCTGAAATGCCTGCCATGATGCGGTACCGGCAAACAGTCCAATCAGAATTGAAATTATGGCAGATTTCATAGAAATTCAGACAATGGAAGGCGGGCCACAGACGGATTGGCTTCCTCGTTCTTACTGTCGCGCAAAGCCACGTATAGGTAATCTCCGTCAACAAGAATTGAAGCCTGGGGAATGTAGCGGCCTGAGGGATCTTTTAGTCGTACCGCCCGGGCGGAAGCGTCGTCTTGGTCGAGAGTCACAATCAGAATGCCGTCGTTGCCATCTATGTTGTTGTAGTGCATGATGGAGTAGATAATCTTGTTGTCTACCGGAGTGAAATATTGTGAGGAGACAATAAGGTTGCATCCCTCCATATTTTTCAGAGTAAGCATGCGGTCAAACATATCGGGGAGGCTCTGAATGTGTTGCGGTATCGAGTATTTGCCATAATCCAGGGCGTAGAGAGGCCTGACGGTGGAGTCGGAAATGGCAAAGAGAGTGTCGATGCAATTCTCCCACGTCAGCACGCGGTTGTGTTTACGGTCAACGGCCGCACGTGAATAACCATAAGAACCGCAGTTCAGGAATCTTCCTTTAACGAGGTATTCCATAGAATCATCGGCCGCATATTTTGAGTAAGACGGAACAGGCTTGCCTACACCACCCATCCAGGTGTTGATGCTGTAGAAACCATTGCCGTCGGGTGATTCGATAACGAAATTTACAGCCGGATGGTCGGCAGAAGTCTTGGGAGCATTTTCAAATAAGGTGCGGGATGACAGAAATTGTCCCGACGAATTGTAATTGTTGATTTTTTTTGGACATTGAGTCGAAAATGTGAATCGTATCATCTGTATTCCACAGACGGTTCACAAAAAGGTATTCACCGGGGCCCTCGCCTATTGAGGCGAGATTGCCCAGAAACTTGCCGTCGGATGCATTGAAGAACTTCAGAAGATCCCTTGACTTTATGAATAGTTTGTTATCGGCCACCACCATGTTTTCTATGTCGTAAATCAGGCTTGAGTCGATTGCAAAAGTGGAGCGTAATTGAAGAGTATTATAAACGTCGCCTGGAGCTGGACCTGTTTTCAGGCCAACACACCTTACTTTCAGGTCAATACACCTTATAGGGGTCGCCTTTTATAGTGAGGTCGGCAAAGCTTCCTGCCGAGTGGAAAGGCTGGCCTCCGCCTACGTATATCTGGACGCTTCCCGGCTCCATTACAAGGTTACCGCGGTTGTCTACCAGGCCGAGCTCTTCGGGGGTGAGCGTAAAGGAAACCTTGCGGCTTTCACCCGGCTTGAGGCTTACACGACGGAAGCCTTTGAGCGAACGCACCGGAACGGCCACACGGCCTTCGGGAGAATGGCTCACGTAGAGCTGCACTACTTCGTCGCCCTGGCGTTTGCCTGTGTTTTTTACAGTGACCGAAACCGTGGCGTCGTGGCCGGTGGTCACGCTGTCGGGCGCGTTGAGCGGGCTGTATGAAAATTTGGTATAGCTCAGTCCGTGGCCGAAAGGATATCGCACATCGCCCTTGAAGTAACGGTAGGTGCGTCCGGCCATGGAGTAGTCTTCGAAATCGGGCAGGTCGCGGTCGGATTTGTATGTGGTCAGAGGCATGCGTCCCGAGGGATTATAGCTTCCGAACAGGATGTCGGTAATCGCGTCGCCGGCAGCCTGGCCTCCGTACCATGCCTGCAGAATGGCATCGACATTGTCGCTTTCCCATTCGAAACTCATCACGGAGCCTGACATGTTTACGAGAATAACCGGACGTCCGGTTTTCTTCAGCTCCTTGAGGAGTGCGGTCTGCGGAGCGGGCAGAGCTGTCGTGGTGCGGTCGCCGCTTGCAAAGCCACCATATCCGGCAGCTCCGGCATCGCCTGCCTCACCCTCATAGTCGGCGCTGATTCCGCCCACGAATATTATAATGTCGGTCTTGGCCGCTTTGCTCGCAACTTCGGCCGGAGAGGGGGCGCCGGGCAGGGGAGTCACGAATCCTACACCGGTGATGGTGTCGATCTGTATGCGGTTGCCGAAACGTTTTTTCAGGCTCTTATACGGGGTGATAATTTCGCTGGGAACTCCGAAATAGTTGGCAAGCAGGGTCGATTCGTTGTTGAAGTTGGGACCCACCAGAGCTATGCGGCGAATGGCCGTGGAGTCAAGCGGCAGAATGTTACCTTCATTTTTAAGAAGCACCATCGATTTGCGGGCCATATTGTAGGCGTGGGCCTTGTGTGCGGGTGATTCTATTACCTTACGGTCAATCGAGGCGTAGGGGTTGCGCTCCGGCGCATCAAACATACCGAGTCGGAACTGGATTTCGAGAAGTCGGGCCAGCGAAACGTTTATTTCTTTTTCGGTGATTATTCCCTGCTCCACGGCCTGGACCAGGCGGGGATACAGGTTGCCGCATTCGAGGTCGGTTCCGCTGAGCACGGCGTCGGCCACGGCTTCGGTGTCGTTTGTATGGGTCTTGTGATTGTGGGCGAAATCATTTACCGCCCAGCAGTCGGAGGTAACATAGCCTTTGAAATGCCACTGGTTGCGGAGTATGTCCTGAAGCAGCTCGTTGTGGCCGCAGCACGGCTGTCCGTCGAGGCGGTTGTAGGCACACATTACGCCATGCACCTTTGCTTTCACCACCAGTTCGCGGAATGCGGGGAGATATGTGTCCCAGAGGTCGTGAGGGGAGACTCGGGCGTCAAACACGTGGCGGTTGCCTTCCGGACCGCTGTGCACGGCATAGTGTTTGGCACAAGCCACGGCCTTCAGATAGAACGGGTCGGAACCCTCGAGTCCGCGCACCATGGCCGCACCCATTTTTGCCGTGAGGTAGGGATCTTCGCCGTATGTTTCCTGTCCGCGTCCCCAGCGCGGATCGCGAAATATGTTTATGTTTGGAGTCCAGTAGGTAAGACCGCGGTACTGCGGTATGCCATTACCGGCTGCAAGAGCCTCGTTGAACAGCGCACGCCCTTCGGAAGAGGCAATGTCACCGGCACGTTGCAGCGCTTCCGGATCGAAAGTTGCCGCCATGGCTATGGCCTGGGGGAAAACGGTTACCTTTTCGGGCGTGCGCGCCACGCCGTGGAGCGCCTCGTTCCACCAGTTGTAGGCCGGAATGCCGAGGCGTGGAACGGCAGGAGCGTCGTGCTTCATCAGATTCACTTTTTCTTCAAGTGTGAGGCGCGATAAGAGGTCGCTTACGCGCTGCTCTACCGGAAGGTCGGGGTTGCGAAACGGTTCTGTTGCCGGAAGGGTGAGAGTGGCCGAGAGCAGAATTGCCCCCAGGATATATTTCGGGTTCATTGCAGTTTTTTGGTTTATTAAAAATTATCTCTTAATTTACATGCATAGTTAGTGAATTATTCCCATAAATCACTTGCACTTTGTTCTTAATAATATGTATAATCCTATTTTGAGTAATAAAACGAGGAATTACGGAACAAAATGGGAGGGCTATATGTTAAAAAAATACTTAGATTAACAAACTATCATTAAAAACACCTTAAAACAATTAAAGCATCATGAGAAGAATCTCTACAGTGGCATGCGCTATGTTGCTTGCTGTTCTTTTACCCGAGTTGTCGATGGGACAGAAACAGCGTTCACAGGAATTCAAAGACAAATACCAACTTAAAGAAGCCGTGGTTCTGAGCCGCCACAATATCCGTTCGCCGTTGAGCGACAGCAAGAGCGACCTGGGCCAGATGACACCCCACCAGTGGACCAAATGGACCGCACCAAAGAGCGAGCTTACACTGCGCGGCGGTGTGCTCGAAACGCAGATGGGCCAGTATTTCCGCAAGTGGGCCGAGGATGCCGGACTGTTCCCGGTTAACCATACTCCCGATGCCGACGACGTGAACGTGATAGCCAACTCAATGCAGCGCTGTATAGCCACAGCCCAGTATTTCACTTCGGGATTCATGCCCGTGGGTGGCATTGAGGTCTATCACCGCTACATGCCCAGCAAAATGGATCCGCTGTTCAATCCGCAGCTTACCAAAGTTACTCCCGAGTTCGTTGCCACTGCCATGGAGCAGATCAAAGCGATGGGAGGCAAAAAAGGAATCAAAGGAATAAATGAGGCCATTGCTCCCGACTATGCCATGATTATCGACGTGATGGACGTGGACCAGTCGCCCATGGCCAAGAACAAGAATCCCAAGCTTGATGCGCTTGACAACTATGACACGGAATTGCTCTGGGAGGTTTATCAGGAACCGCGGCTCAAGAGCGGTTCGGCGTTGAAGGAACTCAACTCGGCAAGCGACGCGCTGATTCTTCAGTATTATGAGCAGCCCGATACTCTCAAGGCGGCTTTCGGCCATAAGCTCACCCGCAAGGACTGGGAAAAGATTGCCCATGTGAAGGACACCTATCAGGATGTGCTCTTCACCGCTCCTATCGTGGCCGCAAATGTGGCTCACCCGCTTATCCAGTATATGTATGACGAGCTTCGCTCGCCGGCCCGTAAATTCACATTCCTTGTGGGCCACGACAGCAACCTTTCATCCGTTGCCACCGCACTGGGTGTGGAAGAATATGAGCTTCCCAATGCCATAGAGAAGAAAACTCCCATCGGTTCCAAAATAGTGGTGGAGAAGTTTATGGGCAAGGACGGCAAAGAGTATGCCGATATAAACATCGTTTATCAGAGCGTTGACCAGCTCCGCAATATGGAGTTGCTCGACCTTGACAATCCTCCAATGATTTATCCGCTTACTCTTAAAGGTCTTCAGCGTAATGCCGACGGTCTTTATGACATAGCCGACGTGAACGCACGCTTCGAGCAGGCTCTCCGCGATTACGAGAATATCAAATAAGCTAACCGGAATCCGCGCCGATGGGCCACATCGACGCTCCGCGATAAAAGAAAATGGCGATGAACCCAATTGGTCTCATCGCCATTTTAGTGTATTTTATGTGCAGTTTATCAGAAGATTACCTGGATACGTGCCTGCACCATGTTTACGTGGCGGTCGGGGGTCACGTCGCTGCCTTTCACGTTGGTGTAGTTGTAGCGCAGACGTGCTATCACGTATTTGTTCACATAGTAGTTGAATGTGATTGAGGCATCGTTGGAGCGGCCACCGAATATGCCGGCTTCTGAGCAATTGGCGTCGGTGTAGTTGTAGCCGGCTACAACCTCAAGAGATTTGGGAGCGGGAGTGGCGAGACCGGCATCGGCATGTGAATAGCCGTAGTCGCCGCCGATAAGAATGCCGCGGAGAAGACCGTAGACACCGTTTGCTTTATATGACTTGAGGTCGCCTTTACGAGCCACGTTCATATAGTAGTACTGTCCCTCGAGAGCCAGACGGTTCTTGGCCACGAGCAGTTCGGGTGTGAACTTGAAGACAGAAGAAGCGTCGGTTACGTCGGCGCTGAGCATGGAGGTTTTGCACACGCGGGTGGGGAAGTTTGCGCCGAAGTCGAAATAGCCCTGGCTTACGGTGTACTCGCCGTCTTCTTCAGCGGCTTTGTGAAGAGCGCTCTGAATCCATCCAGAAACACCTGCCTGAACTATGAGGCCGGTGGAATGGAGGGGACGATACACGAGGCGTGTTAGGCCGCCGTAGCTTGCCTTGCCTTGCTGATTGGAGGGAGTGGTGAGGGAGGTGCCGTCAAGAATGGCGCTTACTCCGGCAAAGAATGCTTTGTGGTCATACACATACATGATACCGAGGTTACGGCCTGTGGCTTTGAAGAAGTCGTCAGTGGTGGCAGCCTCCATGGCGGGCTTCATCGAGCTTGAGGTGGCCGCGTTGAGACCGAACTGATGAACGAAATAACCGCCGCGAAGAAGGTTGGAGCCGTTGAATTTATACTGCAGATAAATATCTTTCATACTGAGTTTGCCGAAACCGTAGCCCACGTCGATTTTAGCGGCCCAGTTACCGTATGACATCTTGCCGCCGAAACGGATATCGGGAAGAGCCAGGCCTGCGTTCAGACCGTCGCCGCCGGGAGTGTACACGGCACCGTCCATAAGAATACGGCCTGCAGGGGTGATGGTGAGTTTATCTACTTTGATTGAGGGAATGCTGTCCAGGGCTGCTGAAGCCGAGGGGGCTGCCATAGCCGAAAACAATGCGGCGCAGAGCAGGGAATGTGAAAGTTTCATAATAAAACTAATTGGGTTATAGGTTGAAAAACTTGAATTTCAGATTTATAAACCTCACGTCTCCGAAAGCAATGGGATGATTGGGTGGGAGGCGGTGTGATTGTAAATATTAAATTTTCAAAAATAAGACGGCGGCAAAGTTAATAAAAAAGAATTTAGGGGTGTGTTAAAAAGAAGATTAAATGTTTCACGGGTTGGGAATGATTCTTTATTTTTGTATTGTATAACCGGCTATAATAAGTGATTATGAAAGATATAAAATGCCCGAAGTGCGGAACCGTGTTCCAGGTGGATGATAATGACTATGCGGCTATTGCGGCGCAGGTGCGCGGCGAGGTGTTCGACCAGGAGCTTCGTCAGCGTGTGAAAGAGGTGCAAGCACGCTACGACGCGCGCGAAGAGACTATAAAGCTGAACGCCGAGAAGGAGTTCGACAGCAGAATCTCAAAGAAGGAACAGGAATTGGGAACGCTGCAGAACGAAATCACCCGTCTGTCGGGCATCATTGCCGGTTACGAGGCCACGAAGAAAACCGAACTGACCGAGCTTGAAAGCCGGAAGGACCGCGAGATTTTCAATACTGCGGCCGAGAAGGACCGGAAGATAGCTACGCTTGAATCGGCTCTTGCCGGAAAGGACAGCGACCTGAAGCTTGCCCTTGCCAAGGAACGCAATGAGGCCGAGCTCAAGGTGCAGAAAAAGGAACAGGAGATAATGCGTCTGCAGGCCGATATAGAAGCCGGACGGCTCGCTGCCGAGAATCGCGAGAGTCAGATAAGGGAGCAGCACAAGCTCCAGCTTCAGGACAAGCAGGACGAGATAGATCGCCTAAAGGATTTCAAGATGCGTCTTTCAACCAAAATGGTTGGAGAGACTCTCGAGCAGCATTGCTCCATTCAGTTCGAGCAGGCAAGGAGCATGGGCCTCTATCCCGAGGCAAGTTTTGAGAAGGACAATACGGTGGTGGAGCACAGCAAAGGCGATTTTGTGTTCCGCGACTATGTGGACGGCCACGAGTACGTTTCGGTAATGTTCGAGATGAAAAACGAGATGGATACCACCTCCACCAAACACCGCAATGACGACTTTCTCGACAAGCTTGACAAGGACCGCACACGCAAGGGATGCGAGTATGCCGTGCTTGTTTCGATGCTTGAGACCGGCAATGAGCTGTATGATACGGGTATAGTTGACAAAAGCTATCGTTATCCCAAGATGATTGTGATTCGTCCGCAGTTTTTCCTGCCGGTGCTCCGGCTCATAACCGAGGCCGCCAAAAAAGGGTATAAGGAGCGGGTTGCCCTGGTAAGGGAACTTGACGCCGCCCGCAGCCAGTCGATGGACTTCGCCCGCTTTGAAGAGAAAATTGACCGTTTCCGCACCGCTTTCAGCAATAATGTGAAGGCCGCCCACAAGAAGTATGAGGCCGCATGTGCAGGAATCGACAAGGCCATAGAAGCCCTTGAGAAGCAGATAAAGACCCTGCGGGAGGTGAAGGCCAATTTCGAAGCTTCGGAACAGAAGCTGTTGAAGGCCAACGAGCAGGCCGAAGAAGATCTGACCGTTAAGAAACTCACGTATGGCATTCCGTCCATTCGCAAGAAAATAGAAGATGCCAGGTGACCTCTTTCCGGAATGAGAGGAATATCGGACTGAATTAGTAATTTTGCAGCATAAATTCAAACCAGTAGCTGAAGAGCAAATTATTCCCGGTGCAAAGCCGTTTTTACCCAAATGACAGAACGCAGACCTTATACCTTCGACCGAGTGGTGCGACTGGTGATAACCATTGTTATTGTTCTCGCCGCAATCTGGCTTATCGACATTCTGAAGGATGTGCTCCTTCCTTTCCTTGTGGCATGTCTGATAGCATATCTGTTTGAGCCGTTTGTGCAGTTCAACCGGCATTTGCTGCATCTCCGCGGTAGGGTGCCTGCCATATTCGTCACTCTTTTTGAGGCTGCATTTTTCCTGACTGCCCTGGGTTATTTCATAATACCGGTGATTGTTTCGGAAATCAACCAGATGGCCGATGTGCTCAGCGCCTATGCCTCATCAAAAATGACCCTGAGCGAGGAAGGCATGCTTGCAGAGCTGCATAATTATATACGAAGCAAGATAGACTTCCACGGAATAGCCGAACTGCTCAAGTCGCAGCAAGTGATGGGAATGGTGGAAAACACTCTCGCTACGGTGTGGAGCGTGATTACCGGAAGTATCTCCGTGATAATAGGCCTGTTCAACTGGCTCATAGTCATTCTCTACGTGGTGTTCATAATGATAGATTACGAGCGCCTCGGCCGCGGATTCAGGCTGATGGTGCCTCCGAAAATGCGTGGTACCGCAGGGAAGATAGGCCGCGATATAAAGGACAGCATGAACCATTATTTCCGCGGACAGGCGCTCATAGCCCTGATTGTGGGAGTGCTTTTCAGTATCGGGTTCACTATCATCGATCTTCCTATGGCCATTCTTCTGGGAATGTTTATCGGCGTGCTCAATCTCGTGCCTTATCTGCAGCTTATCTCGCTGTTGCCTACCACGCTGCTCTGCATGGTCTATGCCATAGGAGGCGGCCAGGAGTTCTGGCCTATATTCCTGGAGAGTATTGCGGTTTACTGCGTGGTGCAGGTGATACAGGACTTTTTCCTTACTCCTAAAATCATGGGCAAGGCCATGGGGCTGAATCCGGCCATAATCCTCCTTTCGCTCTCGGTGTGGGGAACGCTGCTCGGAATGGTGGGCCTGATAATAGCCCTGCCGCTCACCACTCTGCTTCTGAGCTATTACAACACCTACATAATCCGCCGCGACGACACTACTGACAATCCTGACGCGGGCGAGCACGAAGCCGAAGAACTCGAAAGCGCCGAAACCCTTCCCTTCAACTGACCGCAATAAAAGCACGCATCCTGCAACAGCAAGCTGACTGCAAAATGCGTGCTTCAGAGGGGTAAGGATTCCGATAGTTTACTCTATGAGGAACCACTGTGAGCCCTGAGGGGCAATGGTCACGGGTAATATCATCTCGTCACGGTAGGTGATGGCATACGTCTTTTTGTCGCCGTTGCCTGAGGTTACGGTTGCTTTTCCTTTCAGTCCCGTATAGTAGAGAGGCAGACGCATCTCTTTAGTAATCTCTCTGTCGGTGGGATTGAAAACGACCACCATTCCCTTGTGGGCGATAAACGGATTGACATGCATTATGCAGTCGAGATTGCGGCCGGTGGGGCGGCTCACATGGATAATATCGGAGGTGAGTATATCGCGGTAATCCTTAAACCAATTGATCCAGCGTGATACCATGTTTTTAGTCTCTGGTGTGTCATACAGTCGCTTGCCTCTTATTGTGAGGTGGCATCCGCTGGCCAGATACTGTATGAGCTGCTGTTCATAGCGGTCGATATTTTCGCACAGAGGCTCTAAGCCCACGCGTGGGTCGTTGCTGTAGAATCCTACCAACTGAAGCGTCATCCAGCCCATTGGGGGTATCTTGTGCCACGTCCCGTCGTAAATATACTGGCGTCCGAGCAGAAGCTGCTGTTGCGGAGTGAGGTTGGCGCTTGCCTCGCGATATCCCATGCCGGTGCTGTTCTGACCGTTAAGGAAATACCAGTCGGGAATAGGCACGTACATTCCCCGGCGTTTGAGTTCGTGGATTATCCCCACTTGAGTCTGCCACTGACGCCACTGCGAGTCTTTCAGCCCGTCGTGATGTCTGTGGATGGTCGAGGCGCAGGGATCGCCGTGATAAGGGCCGTCCATGTTGTAGGTCATAAAGCCGGTCTTGTCAAAAAATTCCCACATTCTGGGATAATAACTGTCTTTCCAGTCGCTTGCAATGCAGACACTCTGGCCGAAAAGGCTTCCGGGTTTGCCGCTTTCGGGATGGATGCAGTCAACATCTTTGCCGCGGCCGCGCGATGCGACCTGAAGCTCATAGCCACCCATCACAATGCCGCGTTCACGTGCATAGTCAGAGATGTTGCGCCAGTGCCGGACGTAGGCCGAATCGAGATTATCGTGGCTTATACCGGGCCATGCCATGATATCGAGCTGTTCCAGGCCGAGTTCTGCTATCTGGTCGATAAATCCCTTCAGTTCGGTCTCATCGTGGGAAGTAATGCCGCCGCATATCAGCGACTCGGTAACCTGAGGCGCAAGCTTCTTATAAAAACGGCGGTGAGCCAACGATTTTCGCTCGGTGTCGTCACTGTCGTGAAGCAATTCGAATGTGATGTGGGATTTGAACGGACTGTCTTTGTCGACTTTTACACCGGGGCCCATAGGCAGGGTGCTTACAAGCAGATTGTGATGTGGAAAGCCAAGGAATTTGTCTTCGGCCTGATTGTGCGATGCCCAGGTGTTGTATTCGCTGTCCACACGCCATTTGGTTGTTGACGATCCCACATGGTAAGGTTTCGGTGTGCCGGCGTAGTGCATGAGGGCGCTGCCCTGCAGGTCGGCATTTACAAGCGCGAACGAAAAGTCGCTCTCCACATGTATGCGGTTTTTCTGATCCTGATTTACCGCAAGCACCTCCGATTCGAGTTCGTCAAGAACCACGCTTTTGACGCCATCGTTTATAACCTCGATCCATTTGGCTATAACCGGAAGACCCTGATAGATCTCATAGTTTACCTTTACTTTCACATCCTTCACATTAACCATATTGCCGGTAGGGGCGAAGGTCATCTCCATGCGCAGGCCCTTGGCCGGCCAATCGGTAGGAACAGCATTGTATTTAGGTGTCCATGGATAGCGCTCCAAGGGCAGTCCTGTCTCGATTTTTTCCAAAGTAAACGCATGTCCTGACGCCTCCATATCCTTATACCAGCTGTCCAGCAGATAGGAAAGCTCCGGCTGCCCTTTAAGGCCTCCTACCTCGTACCATACACTGTCAATGCATACACGGGCCTCGGGCTTTATGGCGCGCAGGTATTCCGTCTCATTGCTGCTGTTGTGGAATCCTACACATGCTATGTTGTCGGCCAGATAGAAAGTGCGGGACATGAGTCCGTTGTCAAGCTGGAGCATGGCTGTAAGTCCATCGGCCGACGGCTGCAGAAATACGTGGCACGAGTCATCTATCGGACTGATTAGCCAGTCGTTATTCTGACGGGCGGTAGGCAATGTGCTGACGGTCTTTATGCCCTTGATGTTTTTTCCCAGTCCGGAGATGAGTCGCTTACGGGCGGCCAGCCGCTCCCTGTTGTCGGTTTTTATCTTTTTGTAGTCCAACAGAAAGTCCGCCTCGGGATTGAATTTATTATTGGCGAAAGTGCTCAGACGCACCTCATATATTTCTCCATAAAAAGAATCGGTCTTTTTGTCAGACAGAGCCAATGAGAAATTGTTTGCCAGAGAGTCGGTGAGATTAAATGTCTTCACCTTTTTGCCATTGAACCACGCCGATCCCTTGCCGTTTTCAATCACCATGGCCAGATGGGTCCATGCGTCTTTTGAGACTTCTCCCAACCTGACAATCTCCTTTCCTCCTGATATCAGAATCCATGAGTCGCCCGATTGCGCTATTGTGTAACCGTGCTTGCCATTGCCGTTGGCTACTACCACCTGCGTCTTGCCTTTCTCGCCTACGGAACGGGGCTTTACCCACACTTCGAGCACCTGATTGCCGGAAGCATTTTTCAAGGGTCTGTCAAGAACGAAGCCATCTTCGTTTCCATTAAAAAGTATGCTTCCCTCTCCTTTCATTTTCTTGTCGCCGGGAGCATCGGCATAGAAAACAGGGCGCCCCACGGCTTTAAGGACTTCAGAGCCTGCACACGGCTTGATTTCATCGGGCGCTGCGGCATAGGTGACGTTGCCCGCCTTGCCGAAATTATAGTGCGCAACCGGTTTTACATCGGCTCTTGCCGATATGATGATGCTTAGCAACGATAATAGACATGTGATCCTGTACATTGGTTTACGATTGTTTATTCTGTTTTGTTGATTGGTTCCTGTTGATTATTGAGGTGATAGGACGGGGCTATTTTTTAGGCCAGACTTTCCACTCGTGGAGGCCCGGGCGGTTTATCTCAACCGGGCCGGGATACGGATTGGAGGAATTGCGGCTGGAGCCGAAGTAGTCCTTGTCGCAACTCAACGGGCTTCCGTCTGGGTTGGTGAAAGGTTGATTGGGCGTAATGGCTTTGCCAAGCATTTTTGTGGTGACTTTTTTTGTTTTGGAGCGATTGTCCCATGCTAAAGGAACATTCATCACCAGATACCATCCGTCTTCCTTTTCAGTAAGTTTCACGTCCAAGCCTGTGTCGCCGTAAACCGAGGCACGCTTGTCGGCATCGTTAGGCCGGGCGCCGTCTGAGAATATGTTGCCAGAATATCTTATCGGGAGGCCCGGCTCGTCCCAATTGCGCAGGGACGCATCTTTCGTCAGAATGTTATTATACCACTGAAGGTCACCGCCCGGATTCGGAACCTTACCGAGCGATGTGGTGCCGTGTGGTTCATAGAAATAAGTGAGCCTGCCGCCCGCACACCGGTCCTGGCCGCCGGATATGTTGCCGGTTATAAGATTGTGAACGTAGGCTATGCCTTGCGACATGGAGCTTCCGTTGCGTGAGAGCATGATGTTGTTGGCTACGAATACCGGGCCGTGGCACACCTCCACAAACAGATCCTCGCAGTGGTTGTTGTCATGAAGCAGATTGCCTGTAATCTGCATTCCCTGCGAACCCCAGTCGAGCCACAGACCCCGGATGGTGCGATAGATATGATTGTCTTTAATCACGGCGTCATTGGCGAAATGCAGCTTTATACCGGCCATTTCGTCGCCCTCGAAGGTCTCGCCCATGCATATGTCGTGGATTTCGTTTCCTTCTATCACACTGAAAGCGCCACCGCTGCAACCCACAATACCGGCCTGGCCACACTCATAGATATGGTTGTTGCGCACTATATGGAATCCGGCTTCATTTTTGTCCCATGAGGCATTTTCGAAGTAATCAAGCAGCTGTTCGCGTGTCTGGCCTCCGCCGGCCTCGGGATACACCTGAGGCGGCAATTTCTGGTAATGATGGGCATGGCCGAATGTCGGACGGCCGAGAGAGATGCCGGAGCATCTGGAATTACGTATTACGTTATCTTCGATAATCCAGCCTTTGGCCCAGCGCGGGCCAATCAGTCCGGGCTGTTCGGCCGAAGGGGGCGCCCAGTTGGTTGCTGCGTTTTCGAGTGTGAAACCTCTCACGGTTATATAATTGATGCCTGTTCGGTCGGGGTAGAACACCTGAGGCCGCACGGATATCTCCACGTTTTCTTTATTCGGGTCAGTACCGTCGGGGAATTGCGCCCAGATAATTGTTTTTCCATCAAGGTATCTGGCGGGAGCCTTGAGTTCGAATCTTATGTCGTGTCGCCCTGAAAGGCTGCGGTTCATTTTAAGCGGAAACACCTCGAATTTCTCCCAGTCTCCCGTATTTGTCACCATGGCGGATCCCAACAGTTCTTTTTTATCACCGTCAAGATACATTTCCACTATGCCGCCTTTGGCAAGAGTAGCTGCCTGAAACATCAGAGTGTCGGTACCGGCACCGAAGTCTACTCCGCTGAAGTGCATCACTGATTTATCTTTCAGATATCCGAATGGCCAGCGGTCTATTACGGCTATACACACCGCTTGGTCGCCTCCTTCCACCGTAGCGTGCATCGACGTCATCTTTTCCCCGCCCGACGGACATATCCACTCAAAATTCATGAGCACGGGACCTCCGTTGCCGTCGGCCTCGGCATACCAGCGCGGACTGTCCTTCACGGGCTGCATGACGTCACCCAGCGAAAATGTCTCGCGGATACGCTGTCCGTTAAGATAAACGCTACCCGTGTGATTCGGACGGCCTTTACCGCGATACCAGCTGCCGTATATCTGTTCGTCAAACGGATTTGATTCGCCGAAAAATGTATTTGGAAGAGTGGTTTTCCAGGTGTTGTCTTTTACCTTTACCCAGTTTCCAATCGGTTCAGATCCGGTGATTGTGACGCTCTCGCCCTCAGCAGCTCTGTAGAGAATGCGCGACTTGTCGGAATCTCCGCCTCTTGGCGGCACCACGCGCTCGCGGTAGATGCCTTCATGTACCGTGATGGTATCGCCGGGATAGGCCTTAATGGCTGCGGCGTTGATTGTTTTTAACGGGGATGTGATGGTTCCGCTGTTGGTGTCGCTTCCGCTGGTTGCCACATGATATTCTTTTGCGCAGACAGAGGCTGCCGACAATGCCATACCGGCAATATACAGCATTGGGCGTTTTGAAATTCTCTTTTTCATTGAACGAAACGGGATCGCTATTGTCTTGTTAGTTTTCACGGATAAATACTACATGGATAATTACAGAATGTGTTGCGGTTTAGGATACTCATAATGTCTGATTTCATGGTGTTGCTGAGTATCCTGAACAATTATGCGAATTTAACAATAACCCTTTGACGTTACAGTGGATAATTTGACGATTGAATTGCATTATCGTATTAAAGCAATATGGAATAGCGTATATGCACTCCGCGGGTGGCTTTAAACTAAAACAACCGGTTGTGTGCGAATGCACAACCGGTTGTTGTCAGGATAAATATCTTGTCAGGGCGGTTCAGCCCTATAAGTATCAGTAGAGGAGGGTTCCGGAAAGGCACCAGTAGCTGTTGCTGCCGCCTTCGGGTGCGCCCTGAGGTATTTTCACGGTGATGGTGTGTTCGCCGGCCTCGAGGTCGCCAAGGTAGATGTATTCAGGGTTGGTAACCGTAGCGGGGCACCAGTTTGAACGGCTGAGGTCAGATGAGCTGAGACCGTTGGAGAAGTTGCCCGAGCAGGGGTTCCAGTTGCGGTAAGTGCCGCAATCCTCGCGCCAGGGAACGAATGAGATCACCTGTTTGCCGTCAACAAGGATGGTGTTTGGCTTCTGGTTGAACTCATCGCCGCCGCCCCAGCCGCCGTGGCCGGTGGTGAGGTAATAGAGGATGGCATTCTTCACCGGCTCCTTGAGGGTGAATTTCACATTGAGAGAGTCATTGAGCAGGAACACGGGGTAAGGCTGGCCGGCCTGTTCGAGATAGTTCACGGTGTTGAACAGAGGCAGGGTGCGGAACGATTTGCGCTCGCCGCTGGGATAATATTTGAGTTTCACGGATACTTTGTGGCCTTTGGAATCCCAGTTGCCTATATATGCGCCAATCCACTGCTCGCCTACCAGACGGTCGGCAAGGCTGGTGACTTCTGTTTTATAGTTTACGGAGTCAACCCATTCCTGACCGCGTACCTTGTTGTGGTTGAAAGCGCGCACACCGAAGCCGGTGAAGAAGCGCATAAGCTCCATGGGCACGTTGTAATCAGGAGTGGAAACGAGTCCGTGATAGTCGGTGTCGCCCGATTTGAAAGCGGGCACGGTATTGAGGTCGCGGATAGCGTCGATAAACGACTGCTTCTTGTCGGTGGGTATCATGAATACGGAGCCGGTTCGGTCGTAGGCATCGCCGTCGGAGTACTGTACCACTTCCACAAACACGTCGCGGTCGTTCACGCTGTCGGGGAGCTGCACTTTCTTGAGGATGATTGTGCCGCCGCCCACATTGTAGATTTCGCCATCCTTGAGCGCCTCGGGCAGCTTGGAACCGTCGAAGTTGATGCGCTGCTGGTCGAAAACAGGCACGGTTATTACGTTGGCGTGGTTGATTTCATACTGGTATTCGTAGGAGTCGAGTTTGGTTCCCCAAGTCTCGGGCATGAGGTCGCGCACCTGCTTGATAGGGGTGATGGCTGTGGCCTCCTGCACCATGTCGCCGTTGCGGATTATGCGGAGCACAAGACCGTCGGGCACGCCCACGCCTGCCTGCGGAGTGCCGCGGAAGGGGATTGCTGTGGTGTACCAGATGTCGATGGTGTTGGAGTTCACGCTCGTGCGCATGATTTTGCAATCGAGTCCGAGGTATTTGTCCTGGCCTATCTCCTTAAGGCCCTTACCCATATCGAAGGGAGTGGCGCTGGAGATGATTGAGCCGTTGGGGAGCTGGGCCCAACGAAGGGATTCGTGTGAGGCATAATCCACATAGCTCTTTGTCACGGGCACGCGTGGACCGTCGCCGTTGTCGGGGCGTTTGCGGGTGCTTTCGAGCGCCACCTGGTCGCCGATTACGGTCATTGTCATGGTTCCGGGTGATACATGGCCTTTGTAGGAATTCTGATAAGTTACTTCAATACCTTTGGCGTTGCGCACATTCTTTACGATGTTGGGCGCTTTTGCAGCCGAGGCAGTAATGCAGCCTGTCGCCAATACGGCTACGGCTGTAAGCAAATACTTTCTCATGGATGATGTTTTGTTTTGATTGGTTAACTTAGTACAAAGGTAAAAAAATCCGCAGAATATTCATGCGGATTCTTTTATTTCATGCAGATTCTTTCATTTAATGCCTCTGCGGTTGAGCTCTTTCTGATATCGCCGGGCATTGGCGGTATGGGTGGCATAGTCGGAGGCGAAATTGTGATAACCTGAAAAATCCTCCTTGGCACACATATAGAGATATGTGTGGGCCGGTGCCGACAGCACACGGTCTATAGTGGATTTCGAGGGCGTGCGTAGGGGGCCGGGCGGAAGACCGGGGTGAAGGTAGGTATTGTAGGGCGATGGGGTGCGCAGGTGCTCTCCGGTGATTCTTCGCAGGGCGAAGTTTCCGGTGGCATATTTGACCGTCGGATCGGCCTGCAGCAACATTCCCTTCTTCAGGCGGTTCATATACAGACGCGCTATCGCCGGGTATTCATCGGGCTTGGCCGATTCTTCCTCCACGATAGATGCCAGAGTGGCAACTTCTACCGGTGTGAGTCCGAGCTTACGGGCCTTTTCCCGGCGGTCGTCGGTCCAGAAGCGGTCGCGGTACTGCGTCATGCGGCGCACTGCGGCCTCCGGGGTTGTGGTCCAGTAAAACTCGTAACTGTCGGGGAGGAATGCGGCCATGAACTCGGGGGCCTTGTAGCCCTGCGCGGGCAGCTCTTCTTTGCAGGCCTGCAGGAATTCCTCGGCAGTGAAGTCGAGCTGCGAGGCTATGATGTCGGCAAGCTGCTGAAGGGTGCGCGCACTGTTCCAGCTCACTCTTACCGGGGTCTGCATTCCTCGCGCGAGGTTCCTGGAAATGGAAAGCGTGCGCTGTCCGTTACGTATCAGGTAGGCTCCCGCCGCGCGCCGCGGTTCTCCGCCAACGGCGGAAAAGAAGGTCATTATGCGGTTGGCCTCGGCTGAACCCAGCCGTGCGCGAAGGGAGTCGGCCATGGATTTTTCAGTGGCATCACGCGGAATGTAAAGCCATGTGTCGTTGCCTTTGTAGGGGTGCATGGCCATACCTGCGGCCACACCGGCTATCACCAGCGCCACTATTATGGTAATGCCGCCGATCCACAGCAAGCGACGCCGCGCGTCGCCGCCCTTTTTGGCGGAAGCGCGCGGCGTGCGTTTCTTTACGGGTTGGTTCTGAGCCATCAGAATACGGGGAACTTCGACTGGCTTACCACGTATTTTTTAATGAAAGTGCGGTTGTCCATCACAAACATCAAAATACCCTGGACCAGTGTGATTATTTCCCACAGACCGCAGGTGACAAGGGTAAGGAGAATTGAAATTACACCTGCCGTGGTTTTGCCCAGATAGAAATACTGGATGCCTAGTCCGCCCAGGAATATGGAGAGGAGGGCGCACACACCACGGCTTTTTCCGGAAACGGGATCAGATGAAAACACGTCGTTGCGGTTGAAATAGCTTTCGAGGGTGTCGTGTGAAGCTACGGTGCCTTCGTCGAGGGTGATTCCATAAGGATTTTCAGGTGTTGCACCTGCTACATCGTCAGTTGTCTGGTGGCAGTAAGGGCATACGGTCAGATTGTCGTCTATGTACTGCTGGCAATGAGGACACTTTTTCATTTGTTCTGTTGAATTTTTACTGGTTAACACTCTATTGTTAGACGCGCAAATATAACCAAAAGTTGCAATTCCACGGTTATTTTTTCGCCTCAAATTTTAGGGCCACGGGCATGTCGGGAAGTCCTTTTGGCAGTTTTACAGTCACTTTTCCGTCCTTAACGCTGTAGCTTACCTTGCGTTTGCCGTCGAGAAGCGTCATTTTACCTGTGGGGATATTGCCGGTCCATTCTATGGTGGCGGGAAGTTTCTCGTTTTCGGGAAGGGCGTAGATGGCATAGAGAGTCTTGCCATCCTTGTTGGCTGTGAACCATACCGGTCCGTCGTTATAGAAGGGAGTGGTGCGGGTGGAGTAGATGGCTTCGCCGTTTTTCCCGAGCCAGTCGCCTATCACAGTGAGGCGCTCCTCGACTTCAGGCTGGATAAGACCCTGGGCTGTGGGGCCTACGCCGAGCAGCAGGCAGCCGCCTTTGGCCGTGATTTCTGAGAGCAGACCCAGAACCTTGGTGGGCGACTTGAAGGGAGCGTTGGGCACCCATCCCCAGTCGTTGCTCAGGGTTATGCAGCTTTCCCAGGGATAATTCAGCTGAGTGGCGGGAATTCCGCGTTCGGGGGTCTGATAGTTTTCGTTACGGCCCTTTATGGCACGGTCCACGGAGATGAGGCCGGGATGGCGCGATCCGCGTGCGTCGGCAAGAATGCTGTCGAGCTTGATGTCGTCGCCGGTAATCCATCCGCCGTCGAGCCAGAGGATATCGAATTTGCCATAATCACCTCCAAGGAGTTCGCCGAGCTGTCCGGCGGTGAAATCCTGATAGTTTTTCCACCAGTCGGGGTGACGCTCCTTCTTATAGTTGATGCGGCGGTTGGGAGTGGCGAAATAAGGATTCCAGAACCACTCGCAGTGCCAGTCGGGCTTTGAGAAGTAGCAGCCGATCATGAAGTCCTTGTCGCGGAAAGCGTTGAACACTTCTTTTGCCACATTCTTGCGCGGATTTGAGGCGAATGGGCCTTTGGCCACGGTGAAGTCGGTGAGTTTGGAATCGAAGGTGCAGAATCCGTCGTGGTGTTTGGTGGTGAACACCATGTATTTCATGCCGGCGCGGTCCATGATGTCGGCCCACTGCTCGGGATTGAAATCAACGGGATTCAGGGAGTCCTTCAGATTGAAATACCATTTTTTGTACTCGTCGTAGGGAAGATTTACCTTGCGGCCGATCCAGTCGACATCCTCGGAGCATATGGACCACGACTCCACGATGCCGGGCACGGAGTAAAGTCCCCAGTGGAAAAGCACGCCGAATTTCTGGTCCTGCCATTTGTCTAGTTTGTCGAGAACGGCCTGGTCGGTTGGCCACACATATCCGTCGGCCGAGGACTGCTCATGTACGAAGCCCTGCACCGGGGCTTCCTGTGCGCGCGCGCCGAGGCTACCGGCAGTTATGGCGGAGAGGAGGAGAAGTTTTGAAAATGTGCTCATCGTTTTTTTACTTTTTAGCGGTGAATTTGAGGGCTACGGGCATGTCGGGCAATCCTTTGGGCAGAGATACGGTCACCTTTCCTTCGGGAGAAACGGTGTAACGCACGTTTTTGCCTGTGCCTAAAAGAGTCATTTTGCCTTCGGGGACGTTGCCGGTCCATTCTATAGTGGAGGGGAGTGTTTCGCCGTCGGCCTTAGCGTAGATGGCATAGAGGGTCTTGCCGTCTTTGTTGGCGGTGAACCATGTCTTGCCGTCGTTGTAGAGTTTGGCGTTGCGTGTGGAGTAGATGGCTTCGCCGTTCTTATCGAGCCATGAGCCCACATTGGTAACAACGTTGGCGATAACCGGCTCGATAGTGCCGAGAGGCGTGGGGCCTACGCCGAGCAGCAGCGAGCCGCCCTTGGCTGTGATTTCAGCAAGCATCCCCACAACCTTGTTGGACGACATGGGGTTCGGGTTGTGTACCCATCCCCAAGCTCCGGTGAGAGGAATGCAGCTTTCCCAGGGATAGTTGAGCTGAGTGGCGGGAATTCCGCGTTCGGGAGTCTGATAGTTCTCGTTGCGGCCTTTGATGGCACGGTCCACGGAGATGAGACCGGGGTGGAGTCCGCCGCGTGCGCTCACGAGGATGCTGTCGAGCTTGATATCGTCGCCGGTGATCCAGCCGCCGTCAAGCCACAGGATGTCGAAACGGCCATATTCGCCGCCCAGGAGCTCTCCGAGCTGACCTGCGGTATAGTCCTGATAGTTTTTCCACCAGTCGGGATGGCGCTCTTTCGAGTAGTTGATATGACGGCCTTTGGTTGCATAGGCGTCGTTCCAGAACCACTGTGTGTGCCAGTCGGGCTTTGAGAAGTAGCAGCCGATCATGAAGTCCTTGTCGCGGAAAGCGTTGAACACTTCCTTGGCCACGTTCTTGCGCGGGCTGTAGGCAAACGGGCCCTTGGCGATGGTGAAGTCGGTGAGCTTGGAATCGAAGGTGCAAAAACCGTCGTGGTGCTTGGTGGTGAACACCATGTATTTCATGCCTCCTTTTTTCATTATGTCGGCCCACTGCTCGGGATTGAACTCCGAAGGATTGAGGGCTTCGGCGAGGCCCCAGTACCATTTCTTGTAGCCCTCGTAATTGCAGTCGTTGGGGCGGGTGATCCAGTCTTCGTCACACAGCGGCCACGACTCGCAGATTCCGGGAAGCGAGTAAAGGCCCCAGTGGAAAAGGACACCGTATTTCTGGTCCTGCCAGTTGTCGAGTTTCTTGAGCACGGCCTCCTCGGTGGGCCATACATAGCCGTTGGCGTCGGACTGTTCGTGAACATAGCTGTTGGTCACCGCATCCTGGGCGAACGACGAGGCTGCGAGGAATGCTCCCGCGCCTGTGATAAGTTGGCGTAATGAAATCATTATAGAATAATGGATTGGTATGGTTAAAAATAAGGTTGATTCAAACGATACTTACATGGTATTGTGCAAAAATACTCATAAATTCCCACATATCATAATCTGGAAACGCAGGGGCTCAATTATCTTTTCGGAGGGCATTGCAATGATATTTATGTGTCAAAGAAATATTGCATATTCTGGATATTATCATTAAGTTTGTGAATCAAAATTTCTCCTCCACGGTTTTTGACATTAAATTAATTAAAGCAATACCTAAATTTAACTCACCATGTTCAGCTCCGACGATTTAGCCCTATTCGAGGCAAAAGGAATCACTCCCGAGCAGGTCGAGGCCCAGCTCAAACGCTTTGAGACTGGCTTCCCGTATCTTAAAATCAAATCTCCCGCAAGCCCTGCTTCGGGCATAACCGTGCTTTCCGAAGAGGAGGAGGCTGCTGCCGTAGCCCGCTGGAAAGAATATCTTGCCGACGGTGGCGAGGTGTGCAAGTTTGTGCCTGCCTCGGGCGCCGCTTCCCGCATGTTCAAGGCTCTGTTTGCTTTCGTTGACGGCGATGACGAGCATCCCGCCGAAGGCTCGCCGGTGGCAAAACTCATAGCCGACATTGAAAAGACAGCTTTCTACCCCGATCTTACCGTGGTTACCGAGCGTCTCTATGGCAAGACTCCTGAAGCACTCCGTGACGAAGGCCACGATAAAGATCTCATTGCAGCCATAATCAAGCCCGAGGGCCTGAATTACGGCGCTCTTCCCAAAGGCCTTCTGAAATTCCATGCATATGCTGAAGGCAACCGCACTCCTGTAGAAGAGCAGCTTGCCGAGGGTGCGCAGACAGCGGCCAATTCCAACGGTGTGGTCAACCTTCATTTCACCGTGTCGTCCAACCACCGCAAACTCTTCGAGGAGAAACTTGCCGAGGTCACCGACAAGATGGGCCAGAAATACGGTGTTAAGTTCAACGTCTCACTCTCGGAGCAGAAACCGTCAACCGATACCATAGCCGGAAACCCCGACGGAACACCTTTCCGCGAGGACGGCAAGCCCGTGTTCCGTCCCGGCGGCCACGGAGCTCTTATCCAGAACCTCAACGACATTGATTCGGCAGTGGTGTTCATCAAGAATATAGACAATGTGGTTCCCGACTCGCGCCGCGAATCGACCATCCACTACAAGCAGGTGCTCGGCGGTTACCTCATGGAACTGCATGATACCATAAAGCATTATCTCGATGAACTCGCCGCCGGCCAGTACACCCGCGGAGAACTGCAGAACATGGTGGCTTTCATGCACTTCAAGCTCGGAATCACCGACCGCGCCATTGACGCCATGAACGATACCGATCTGGCTATGTATATCCACGAAAAACTCAACCGTCCGCTGCGTGTGTGCGGTATGGTCCGTAACGAAGGCGAGCCCGGCGGCGGCCCGTTCATTGCCTATAACCCTGACGGCAGCGCATCGCCCCAGATTCTCGAGAGCACCCAGATCGATCCCGAGAACAAGGAATATGCCAAGATGATGGAAAGCGCCACCCACTTCAATCCGGTTGACCTCGTATGCTATGTGAAGGATCTCCATGGCAAAGGCTTCAACCTTCCCGATTTTGTGGATCCGGCCACCGGCTTCATTTCGTCGAAGTCATCGCACGGCAAGGAACTCCGCGCGTTGGAGCTTCCCGGTCTGTGGAACGGCGCCATGAGCAACTGGAACACCGCATTTGTAGAGGTGCCCGTTTCGACGTTCAATCCCGTAAAGACCGTCAACGACCTCCTGCGTCCCGCTCACCAGAGCTGACATGTAACAGTAACTCCGGCCCCCCATAAAGCAGGTGCCCTAAAATCTTACCTCGCGCTCCGTCCTCAAAACTAAGGCGGGGCGTGAGGTGTTTTAATAGACGATATGAGTAAGTCAGAGGAAATAAAAAGATTGTGGAGCGAATCGTTCGGCGATTCGCCGGAATACGTGGATATGTATTTCGACAGAATATATCGCGATGCCGATGCGCTGACTATTGCCGACGGGGCGGGGGCACACATCGTGAGCAGCCTTTTGCTGCAGCCTTACACTCTGTGGTATCAGCAGCAGGAGCAGCCTATGTCATATATAGCCGGAGCCGCCACAAAGCGCAATATGCGTGGACGCGGCTTCATGAGCAGCCTTATGAAGGACGCTCTGCGCGTGGCGTATGAGCGCGGCGACGCTTTCTGCGCTCTTATTCCGGCTTACGACTGGCTCTATTTCTTCTACGACCAGTTCGGTTTCTCCACAGTGTTCTATGCCGATGTTCAGCGGTTCACGGCTCTTCATTCATTCCCTACGGAGCATAATTATTTTGTGGTGGAGGATCCCTACAGTGATGAAATGTATGCGGCCTTCTCGCGGTTCGAGCATGAAAGGAAGGGAACTGTGCTCCACTCCTCGCGCGATTTCCTGAATATCCTCGATGATCTTGCACTTGACCCCGGCGGCACATTCATAGCTGTGGGGCGAAAAGATTGCGGAATAAGCGCTATGGCCTGGAGCGCGCTTACCGATTCGGGCATGGTGAAGGTGAAGGATGTGTTCGGAATAGATGCCGACGCCGTGACCGGCGCGCTGCATGAGCTCAGGAAGCGGTTTCCCGAAAAACCGTTTATGGTCAACGCTCCGGCCGGCGACCAGGGCCACCGCCATCTCTATGCGCGCGGTATGGGTCGCATAATCAATGTGGGGAAGCTCCTTGAAGCCATTGCCGCAGCGCATCCGGACTGGAAATGCACCTTGAAAGTCACAGACCATATCATAGAGGAAAACAATCATATCTATGTGGCTGAAAGGGGTTCGGTGAGGGTGGACGACCTCCGTTTCGGGCCGTTTGATTTCGACGTGACGATTCCGGTGCTCAACAATCTTCTTTTCAGTTCTGCCTCCGTTGGCTCCATCACCGGCATACCATCCGAGAGAATCCACATGTCGCTGATGCTTGATTAGGCGAAATTTTGCTATCTTAGCGGTGTAAAATCATTACACCATGAAAACCGGACTGATATTAGGCGCCGCAGGTGCGGTGGCCCTTTCGGCGACAGCCGCTAAAAACAACGAAAACAAACAGCGCCCCAACATATTATATATAATGTGCGACGATATGGGGTACGGCGATCTGGGTTGCTACGGACAGCAGCTTATCTCCACGCCCTCAATAGATTCGCTCGCAGCCTCAGGCATGCGTTTCACGCAGGCCTATGCCGGCAGTCCTGTGTCGGCGCCTTCGAGAGCTACGTTCATGACCGGGCAGCACAGCGGCCATACCCACGTGCGCGGCAACCGCGAATACTGGCGCGACAAATTGCAGCCCAACCTTTACGGCAGCAACGCCGATTATACTGTGGCAGGGCAGGAGCCTTACGACACAGCCCATGTGATTATTCCAGAAATATTCCGCGATAACGGATATGCTACAGGTATGTTCGGAAAATGGGCCGGAGGATACGAGGGCTCCACGTCCACTCCCGACAAGCGCGGAATCGACGAATATTACGGCTTCATCTGCCAGTTTCAGGCACATCTCTATTATCCCAATTTCCTTAACGAATACTCCCGCTCACGGGGTGACACGGCTGTGAGAAGAGTGGAGCTTACCGCCAATACGCCTTATGCTATGTACGGCCCCGATTATCTGAACCGCGAGCAGTATTCGGCCGACCTGATTCATAAGCGTGCCCTGGAATGGCTCGACAGTCAGACTCCCGACAAGCCTTTCCTCGGCATATTCACCTATACTCTTCCTCATGCGGAGCTGGCGCAGCCCCGCGATTCCATTCTCAATGAATATCACAAACGTCTCAGTACATATCCGGAACGAACCTATGAAGGCAGCGAAGGTTCCCGGTATAATCCCACTGATTCAGGTCATGCCGAATTCGCCGCTATGGTGGCGCGTCTTGACACCCAGGTTGGCCAGATTATGGCAAAGCTTCGCGAAAAGGGACTGGACAAGAATACGGTGGTGATATTCACTTCCGACAACGGCCCTCATGAAGAGGGAGGCGCCGACCCCGTTTTTTTCAACCGCGACGGCCTTCTGCGCGGAATAAAGCGCTCTACCCACGAAGGTGGTATCCGCATTCCATTCATAGTGAGCTGGCCCGGGAAAATCAAGCCGGGAAGCGTTTCGGACCATCAGCTTGCGTTCTACGACATCATGCCTACGTTCTGCGACATAGCCGGCATCGAGAACTATCGCGGCCGATATTCCAACCTGCGCCTTGAGCAGGATTATTTCGACGGAATCTCCTTCTATCCTACGCTCACCGGGAAGCCCGGGTTGCAGAAAAAGCACGACGCACTCTACTGGGAATTCCATGAAACGGACATGATAGGCGTAAGACAGGACGACTGGAAACTCGTGGTGAAAGGAGGCAAATGCAGCCTTTACAATCTTGCCGACGATATCCACGAGGATCATGATGTGGCCGCTCAGCATCCCGACGTCGTTGACCGTCTAAAGCAGGTAATACACCGTGAGCATACCCCCAATGATCTGTTCCCGATAACCATCCCGGAATAACTTCTCCCCTTTGGAGGGTGCATTTCGGTCGTCGGCACGAAAAAAGCCCGATTGCATTTTCCATAAAAAGGGAAGAGCAATCGGGCTAACGGTTTGGTTTGGTATGGTTTGGATTGGTTTGGTGATGTAAGGGATTGTTTATTAGATTCCCAGGCGCTGACGGAGCTGTTTCAGCAGCTTTACGTCGGTGTCCCTTATACGGCCGTTGCGGTCGGGCGGACAGTTCAGTATGAGTATGTTGTCGTTTTTGGTGCACTGACGGTAGAGTTTCTCGAGTTCGTCGAGGCTCTTATATTCGTTGTCGGTGGTATTATAGAACCATCTTCCGCTAAGACATACCGTAGATTCCCACGGCATATAATAGTTCTTGCCGTCGTGAGTGAAGACTTTCGGGTCGTCGTCAACGGGAAGATGAGGGTCGCCAAGACGGAAATCGCTCGGGAAATAGCGTATGGGGAATCCGGCTTTCTGCTCGTCGGGATGCACGGGATGTTTGTCAACGTTTTCCGGTGAGCCGATGGTCCAGTTGATGCCGACCTGGCATTGGGGCTGACGTGATTTTATTGTCTGATATATGTCCATCACGGGCCAACGGTAATTCTGTTTCACCCATCCGCCGTCAAACCAGAACTCAACGATGTCGGTATTGTTCTTTTGAGCAATGTCCATAAGCTCGTTCAGCTGTTTGACCATGTAATCGTTGTATACGGAATCCTGGCTCTGGTTCTCAACGTCGCCGTTGACTTTGCGGTCCCATAGCGAGTAGTAAAGTCCCAGTCCTATGCCATGCTTTTTGCATGCCTTGGCTACCTCTTCCACCACATTGGTCCGGTTGGCCGCGGAGGCTACATCGTAATCGGTATATTTGCTGTCCCAGAGGCAGAAACCGTCGTGATGCTTGGTAATGAGGATAATGTATTTCATGCCCGCGTCCTTGGCGGTTTTCACCCATTGCTCGGCATCTATCTTCGTAGGGCAATAGGAAGAGGCCGGTTTGGAGCCGTCGGTCCACTCCTGGTCATGAAAAGTGTTGATGCCGAAATGGATAAACATTCCATACTTTCGTTCTATCTGCTTTTTCTGGGCCTCGCTCGGCTGGTGTGAGGGAACAGGCATTATCAGATTGTCGGCACACGCCGTGCCTGCTGCCGCTGCCGCAATAAGCAGGCTTAAAACTGTTCGTTTCATCTCTTGTAGTGCTGTTTATGATTATCGTTTAAGGTATTACTCAAAACGGACGGGGGTAAGTGAGATAGCCGACAGTTCCGAAGGTTTTCCTCCCTCCGGCATGCTCACTGTTATGGTGTGGCGGCCGGGTTTGTCAAAGCTTATCCAGCCGATTGGCCTTTTGCAGAAAATTGACGATACACCCTGCTGGTTCTGGGCCGTATGGGCCTCATCGGTCTCCACTTTCCACACACCGCGGCCTTCGCCTCTCAAAGTAAGGTCGACACTGAATGTGGCTGGTTCCATTACGTCGACCGTCCACGTTACTTTGCCGCTGCGGTTCAGATCAGGTGTGCAGTATTTGTGTTTCCACTCGCCGAATTTTTCCATCCAGCTCGTTTTTGACACATTGCACCCGCTGGCATCGGCAAAAACCACACTGAGTTCGTCGATACCTGATTCGGGATCAACGGCCTGTGTATTGTCAACGCTTATTTCACCGCCTTTCATGGCAAGCGCTATCACGCTCACAAGGTTGTCGGGCTTTTTATACGGAACGTCCAGTACGGTCCAGTTGCCGCGTTTTTCAAAACTGACAGGAAGAGTTTTCTGGCCGTCGCAAATACCGGCGAAGGCGATTTCTGATTTAAGTCCGGGCAAATAGAGCTTGCCGTCCGAAGGCCATTCGTAGACTGCAAGATACAGCATGGAGTCCTGGCGCACCACGTCGCCCCACGGAAGGCGGTGTTTCCACGGCGAGGCCTGGGCACCGTATATCACCTGCGGATAGCGGGCGATCCATTTTCCCGACGCCAGGAGTGCGTTCTGTGCAAATTCCGGTATATTTCCCATGCCGTCGGGGCCTACGTTGAGCATATATGTGCCTCCGCGGGCAATGGTTGAGATAAGATTCTCAAGAATCTGTTTCGGAGATTTCCAGTTGCGGTCATACCATGAATAGCCCCAGCCGTCGTTTGTCACGTCAACGCTTTCCCAGAGTCCGTCCATATTTTCCGGCGGAACCTCCATATCGCCGAGGGTGCGGTAATCGCCGAGGTCATATCCCACACGGCCCGACACCAATGCCTTGGGCTGATTACGGTGGACGGTCTCCACAAGCTTCTCGGCATATTTTTTCGGCATCTCTCCTGGGGTGTCGAACCACACAAGCTCTATGTCACCGTAATTGCGCGTGATCTCCTCGACCTGCGGCAGGCATTTGGCATAAAAATAATCGTCGAAAGTTTTGGGATTACCATCTTCGTCCACCCGCGGAGCTCCGGAGGCGCCGGGTGTGGTCCAGTCCTGATTATGGGAATAATAGAAGCCGAATCCGAGTCTGAGTTTTTTGCAGGCATCCGACAGTTCCTTCATCGGGTCGCGGCCAAACGGAGTTGCGTCCACTATGTTGAATTTGTTGCACTTGGAGTGATACATGGCGAAACCGTCGTGATGCTTGCTTGTGATGATGATATATTTCATGCCGGCGTCTTTGGCCAGCTTGGCAATCTTCATTGCGTCGAAATCCTTCGGGTCGAATGTACGGGCAACAGCTTTATATTCCTCACGGTCGGCATTGGCCATGTTCTCGTTCATAAGCCATTCGCCTATGCCGTAATAGGTTTTACCGTTCCATACATTGGCAAGCTTTGAATAGAGACCCCAATGGATAAACATGGCGTAATTGCCATAATCAAAGAGCTTTCCGCGCCCCATGGATGTGTCGGAGGATTTCACTCGCTCGCCTCCGTTCCACATTTCATCCATTTTCTGCTGGGCGCACAATGGCCATGACAAAGCGAGAGCCAGTGTCAGGCTGATTGCTTTTTTCAATCTCATAGCAAAAGTTTTTTATTCAATTATTCTGTGCTGTGACGGTATCAGTTTTCCTTGATTGCAAAGTTAAAGCTACTTGTGTTTCCATAATTGACAAAATCCGTTCATGATTTGACAAAAAACGGGAATCGCTTCGCAGCGACAATTAAAAGAATTTTTAAAATAACACGGGAAAGTGTTATAGCACAACGAATTGTAGGGATGTTCCATGGAGCATCCGCCTCCACGGCATTGATTGCCAGAGGTTGCACGAGCGTGCATCCCTACAATATGATCGGTAAATTGAGTTTTGCAATACTTCCCGAATTTTCGGGAGTGCCTAAGTACTGGTGGCGGCTTTGCTGAGATAAGGACGGCCGGAGGCAGACCTTCCCAGTGCAAGGCTCCATGTCAGGAGTAGAGGTAGCGTTTTATGGAGCGCTTCGGGGTCTTCTCGAATTCCTCGCTGCGCACTTCGATTTCGTTGATCTGCTCGTAGGAGGCGAGGAGGCGGTTCACTTCCTGACGCACCTTTTCCATGACTGCAGGCATCATTCCGTGGCGGAGATGGGCTTTGTCCATGGCCTCGACGTCGGGGTAGACAATCGCCACAATCTTCTTGCCGCGCTGGAGAACGAGACTCTCTGCCACGTACGGCATTGTGTTGAGTTTGGCCTCGATTTCCTCCGGGTAGATATTCTGGCCGCTGGCCGAGAGAATCATGGTCTTATAGCGTCCGCGGATGAAGATGGTGCCGGCATCGGCAATGGTGCCCATGTCGCCGGTATGTAGCCAGCCTTCGCTGTCGAGTACGGCTTTCGTAGCCTCGGTGTTTTTGTAATAGCCCATCATCACGTTTTCGCCCTTCACACAGATTTCGCCCGGAATTATGGCGCCGTTATCGCTCAGAACCTTTGAGAACATCAGTCCGCGCAGCGTGCGGCCGGAAGAGCCGGGAATGAAATTAGGGTAGGGGGTGAAGCTGATAAGCGGCCCGCACTCGGTCATGCCGTAGCCCACCGCGAAGGGGAAGTCGATTTTGTAAAGAAAAGCCTCCACTTCGGGATTGAGCGGCGCACCGCCCACAATTATCTGGTTGAACTCTCCGCCGAACGCCTCCATGAGTTTGGAGCGTATTTTTTTGTAGACTTTTTTGTTGATGAAAGGCAGGGCCATCAGTCGGCGCATTGAGGGCTTGGAAATCACCGGTAGAATCTGTTTCTGGTATATCTTTTCAAGAATCAGGGGCACGCAAAGAACCAGTGTGGGTTTCACCTCGGCGAGCGCGGCCATGAGCACGCGCGGCGACGGAACTTTGTTGAAAGTCACTACAAGAGCACCCACCGCGAGCTGGGTGAGCATATCGAACGTACAGCCGTAGGTGTGTGCCAGAGGCAGAAATGCCAGGCAGCGTCCCTTGCGGTGCTGCAGTCCGGAGTTTAAGCCGTATACCACGTTGCCGCAGAGATTGTTGAGGGTGAGCATAACTCCCTTGGAGAAGCCTGTGGTTCCGGAAGTATAGTTGATTTCAGCGAGTGTGTCGGGGCTGAAATGCATGTAGGCCACGTCCTCGCGGTTGAATCCTTTGGGATATTTGCGGTTGAACTCGGCTACGACTTTTTCCATGGCTTTTTTCGCTTTTCCCTTCTCGGATTCCTTTTCCATGAGGATTTCGTTGGTGTCAAGTGACATGGCCACTTTTACGCCGGGCAGCTGCTCGGGGTCGAAATGCTCCCATATATAATCCTGAACGAAGAGCATCGAAGTGTCGCTGTGGTTTATGATGTGCTGCGCGTCCTGAGGGTTGAAATCGTGGAGAATCGGGACCACAACCGCCCCGTAGGTTACGGTGGCCATATAGCTCACAATCCATGAGACGCTGTTTTTGCCCATGACGGCTATTTTTGCTCCGGGCTTCACGCCATTGAGACGGAAAAAGATATGGGTGCGCGCTATTCGTCGGGCGAGGTCGCCGTAGGTGAGCACGGATGAGGAGCCATAATCCTGGAGGGCCGGAAGTTCCCAGTTGTATCGGAAGCTCTGGGCAAATATGTTCAGCAGGTCTTCATTAAGCATGGTTATGGTAGTTTGCTTGTTTGGTAAGTTGTTTCAATAGCGGAGATGCTGTCTCCGTAGTGCTTGGGGATTATTTATTAATACACTTGAAGCGGGAGATTGGTTGCACGGAACCCGACTATTTGTAATTACGGGCGCACTGCAAAGATATTGTTTTACTTTCACTCCCCGAAATTATCTCGTATCTTTGCACACCAAAAGCCATAAATTATGATAGATAAATCCACGTTTTCCGACCGTAAGGCACTTTTCCACACTTTTGGATGCAAGCTCAATTTCGCCGAGACATCCACGGTGGCCAAGATGCTTGCCGAGCGTGGAATCATCAGGGCACGTGAAGACGAGACGCCTGATATCATCGTGGTCAACACATGTTCGGTGACTGAACTTGCCGACAAGAAGTGCCGCCAGACCATCCGGGCGTTCAACCGCCGCTATCCCCGCGCCGCGATTGTGGTCACGGGCTGTTACGCACAGCTCAAGGCTCCGGACATAGAGAATATGCCGGGAGTGGTGATTGTGGCCGGAAACGACCGCAAGCTCGAGATAGCCGATGCCATCGAGCGCTGGCTTGACCGCAGGGAGTCGGTTGTGCTCCATACGCCGGTGAAGGACATACGGAGTTTCTCGCCGTCGTGCGCGCGCGGCGACCGCACCCGTTTTTTCCTCAAGGTTCAGGACGGATGCGATTATTTCTGCTCCTACTGCACCATCCCGTATGCCCGCGGACGAAGCCGGTCAGCCACAATTGACACTCTCGTGGCGCAGGCCTCGGGCGCCGCAGCTGAAGGAGGGCGGGAAATAGTGATAACCGGTGTGAATATCGGTGATTTCGGAAAAGGGCGTAGCGATACATTTTTTGACCTCATGCGCGCTCTTGACCAGGTGGAGGGCATAGAGCGTTACCGTATATCTTCGATAGAGCCTAATCTGCTCACTGACGAGATGATAGAATGGGTGGCCGGTTCGCGGGCCTTCATGCCTCATTTCCATATACCGCTGCAGAGCGGGTCGGATGCCGTGCTTCAGCTCATGCGCCGACGCTACGGCACTTCAGTTTTCCGCCACAGGGTGGAGACCATACGCGAGGTGATGCCGTATGCATTTATAGGCGTTGACCTGATAGTGGGTGCGCGCGGGGAGACGCCCGAGGAGTTTGCCGCCTCGCGTGATTTTGTGGACTCGCTTGCCATATCGCGTCTGCATGTGTTTCCTTATTCAGAACGTCCCGGCACGCGCGCGCTCACCGATATAGACCACGTTGTGAGTCAGCACGACAAACATCTGCGCGCGCACACCATGCTCGATATTTCAGATCGTAAGCTCAAGGAATTTATCGACAGTTTCATAGGCACAGTGCGTCCCGTCCTGGTGGAGCACCGCGCAAAAGGCGATACCATGGGCGGATTTACCGATAATTACCTTCGGGTGAGCCTTCCGGCCGATGCCTCGCTTGACAACCGGATTGTTCCGGTGCGTCTGCTCGAGAATCTCGGTGAAGAGATAAGAGGGGAGGTGGTAGGATAATGGCTCGGAATGACGGTTTCCTCGCCACGATAGGCCACGGCGCGCTGAGTGCACTGCTGTGGACGCTGTCAAGAATGCCTTTCAGGGTACTGTACTTCCTTTCCGATGTCATGTGCTTTGTGACGCATCGCGTTGCACGCTACCGGCTTAAAGTCGTGAGAGGAAATCTTGCCGATACCTTTCCCGGAAAATCCCGTGCCGAATTGCGGCGCATAGAGAAAGAGTTTTACCTGAACCTCACGGACTACTTCGTGGAGACGGTGAAACTGAATCATATAAGCGACAGTGAGGTGCTGAAGCGCTTCAAGTTCGAGGATGTCGACGTTGTAGACCGTCTGTTGGCTTCAGACAAGTCGATAGTGTGTTATTTTGCTCACTGTTTCAACTGGGAGTGGGCCACTTCTATCACGCTGTGGTCGCGCTACCGCGATGACGCACGGGTGGAGTTCTCGCAGGTGTACCGTCCGCTTAAGAACAAATGGTTCGACGCTTATTTCCTTCGTCTGCGTTCGCGTTTCGACTCGGTATCGTATCAGAAGCGGAGCGTGCTCCGCGACCTCCTTAGCCTGCGTCGCGACGGCCGTCTGGCCGTGTGCGGTTTCATGAGCGACCAGAAGCCGAGCCATGGCGATCCCACTCATCCCATGCTTTTCCTCGGCCGTCCCACGGCCATGATTACCGGCACGGAGACGCTCGCCCGGAAACTCGGCATGGCTGCTGTTTATATGGATATGTACAAGTTATCGCGTGGGCATTACAAGATTAAAATGCGACTGCTCGCCGATGACGCTTCGGTGCTTGAACCGATGGAACTGACCGAGCGATATGCCGGGGTGCTTCAGCATACTATTGAGCGCAATCCCGCCATTTGGCTCTGGAGCCACAAGAGATGGCGCAACCCCGTGGTCCTACCCCAAAAGCCTTTGAACGATGAATCAGGAGATTGATATACCTCAGGTAGCCGTAATCATACTAAACTGGAACGGCCGCAAGCTTCTCAAGGAATTTCTACCGTCGGTAGTGCGTTTCACCCCCCGGCCTCTGGCGAGAGTGATAGTGGCCGACAATGGCAGCAGCGACGGTTCGCTGGAGCTTCTGCTGAGTGATTTCCCTGAAGTGGAGGTGGTGCGTTTTCCTGAAAATTACGGTTTTGCGGGAGGGTATAACAAGGCCCTGGCGCAGGTTGCCGAGCCTTATACCGTGCTTCTTAACTCTGATGTGGAAGTAAAGGACGACTGGCTGACACCGCTCTACAACTATATGCAGAGTCATCCTCAGGTGGGGGCGTGTCAGCCTAAAATCAGAGCATACCGCCATCCGGAGAAGTTTGAATATGCCGGCGCTGCGGGGGGATATATAGACCGAAACGGGTTCCCGTATTGCCGCGGACGGATATTCACCGAGGTGGAAACTGATCGCGGACAGTATGACGAGCCCGCTGAGGTGTTCTGGGCCACCGGAGCCGCCATGATGGTGAGAACCGAAGCGTATAATGCGCTTGGTGGTCTCGACCCACAGTTTTTCGCCCACATGGAGGAGATTGACCTCTGCTGGCGAATGCAGCTTGCCGGATGGAAGATTGCGGCCGTCCCGCAGGGAGTGGTGTATCATCTCGGGGGTGGCAGTCTCGATGCCTCCAATCCCCGCAAGACCTATCTAAACTTCCGCAACAATTTGCTGATGCTTTATAAGAATCTGCCTGATTCCTCGCGCGGACGAACTCTGCTGAGAAGGCGCTTGCTCGATACCGTTGCCTGGGCGAAATTCATTGCCACCGGCCATTTCGGCAATGCGAAAGCCATACTGAAGGCCCACAATGATTTCCGCATCATGCGCAGGGCCTACAAGTCCTTTCCATCTGATGACCTTCTCCACACCGCGCCTTGCCGCCCCAACATCCTCCTGCAGTTCTTCCTCCGCGGCCGCAAGACTTTTTCCCGTCTTTGTTGAGTATTTTGTTGATGACAGGAGTTAACGATGTTCTATAAAGAATCCTTGCACTGGCACCAGTCCTCCAGCACCGCCTTAAAATCCTGTATCATCAAGGCAAAGTCATAGTCTAATTTCCGTGCTAAACGCGCAGAGACATGCTCCACAGCCTCAAGGAGATATCTGCTCAGAGTCTCTTTCTGTATCTGATGTGACAACAGACTGAATTCTTTTTCAAATACGATACCGACGCGAACAAGTCCCGTTTCGTGTCTGAACGGTCCGTATGTAAAGCGGTTTCTGAGGAAATATCCGTTGGCTTCTATCTCTTTCTCAGAAAACATCTCGAGCAATGCCGGATAAAAATCTTTCTGTTTCAGTTTCCTGGCTTCATCAGCAATGATATAGTTTGTCTTGCAATGTGGACCGTCACAGAAACTGAAGGAACAAGTGATGAGTATCATGTCGAGCGAATTGCCATAAAGTTCCGGCCGCATTCGGCGGTGGAGAGCACCTTTCAGTTTGGTCTCCATGCTATCTATCACGGATTTTGAGTTCTCATAGCAGTTGGCGAGTCCGCGCGTGATACCTATCGGATTCTTAGGTATCCAGTTTCTTTGACTGCACAATCCTATATCCTGTGCCACGCCTGTTCCGTATATAGATTCGCACGTCATCGACGGAGCATCTACGCTTTTATGGAAAAATGTAAGATTGCCGTCAATGGCCAGACCCTCTTTCCGTTTCGACCACACGGCATCGCGGAAACGGGGTTGGCCGTATCGGTTGATGAAAAAAGTGTTGGGATTTCCGTTGAAATAGGATGTCTTTACAGCTTCAAGTCCCTCATGCTCACCCCATCCGACAATTGCCAGACATTCGCACAGCCTGACAGCCCGGTTCCACTCCGTGACATTCGAATATCGGGCATACTTTAGAAACTCGTCTAACAGATTGGTCCGCACGCTATCAATGTCCGGTAATTCAGAGAGATATGCCTTAAGTTCGTTCAGCTCGTTTATCTCTAAAATCCGGTTGACAACTGAATATTCTTTATTCATGATGATAGATCAAAAGGGATATTATGTTGCAAAGATACAACATAATCTCTGTCAGTTGCCGGCGCTTCGTTATATTATCATTCCATCCTGATAATTCTTACAAATATCTCTGAAACTACGGAAAAATGCCCGGAATCAGTTATGAGACCGGGCATTATAAAATTGATGCTCTACAGGAATCGCGCCATTATTTCTTCTTATAGCCGCATTTGGGGCAGACACCCTGCTCGTCAAGTGCTATACCGCATAGCGGACAGCGCTCTATGGTTCCTCCGGGCTGATACTCCTGAGAGGCGGCATTGTCACCGCTGGTGAAAGTTATCTTGCAGATATTCAGTTTGTCCTTCAGTAAGTTATAGACAATCTTTATCATACCTTCAACTGTCATTGTTTCCTTCGTCACTACCAGGCGTGCGTCGGGATAGGCTACGGCGAGTTCGGTATTGAAAGCCGGTCCTTTGAGTAGATTTTGGGGATGGCCGTCCTTTATGCCCTGCTTTTCGTAGACGCCGATGATGGCGGGTAGAAGCGGATCGTCCTGGCGGAGCACCAGTGCGTGGTCGAAGTTCTTGAGCAACTCCCATGCGGTCTTTTTTATTTCGTTACACGGGAAGACCATGTTGACCCCCATGCTGATAGTGTCCTCGACTTCGATTGTAAGGGTGCCGGTGTGTCCGTGAAGATACTGCGCTTCGCCCTTGAAACCGTAGAAACGATGGGCATACTGCAGAGTGAATGTAGTGATACTTTTCATAAATAAAAAGGTAAGATATAAGTGATATTTAATATTACGGAAATCGGTCTTTCGACTTTCTCCGTATGGATAAAACAAATATATCCGGCTGCAGTTCTGAAAGAAAAGTTATTATATATGTATAATTAAAAAATCCACAGAGGCATAAGGCCCATTAAAAATAACCCCGCCGGGGAGTAAACGGTTGCTGCATGGTGATTATTGATGCTTCCTTTATCGGGACTTTGCCGTATGCGCTTATGCGCGGTGTCGGGTCTGCCCGTTGCGTTTTTCCCATTGACCCGATGGTACATGAAAAGTATTTGCAGCACCTCCGCTCTCTCCGGCAGGGAAGTTAAAAATGTTAAGTATGTTTACTTCTCGATTAGTTCGGTGGTCCATCCAACCGCCTGTATTGTCAGGTCGAGTTTACGCAAGTCAGATGCATTCCGGTCATACATCCGGCGGAATTCCTTTACGTCCACCGTTCTTACAAATCTGATTTCATTGCGGTTGTAGCGGTCTTCTCTTTCAGTCAGCACTTTCAGGGCTTCGCCGAGAGTTTTCACCTTCATGGACTGCACGTCACGCTGTGCGAGCAATGAGGTGATTGTCAGGCCGTCTACCTCAGTCAGTGTGTTTGTAACATTTATACGATATATCAGCGACCTGAGTTCTTCCAGAGTACGGTCAAGATCGGTTATCACTTCGTCGGGCAGTTCGGGCGGGGTGTCGCCTTCCTGTACTTTCATGCAGTCGTTGAGACGTATTTTCAACTGGGAGACTTTCTCAGTGAGCTGGGCCCTCTTACTCAATGCTTCAGCTAATTTCATCGTATATTATGCTTTAGTCCGTAATCGTGGTTATGTGTAGTTATAACAACGAAGCGGATTAAAGGGATTAATACAGACAAGAGACTATGCCATCACTGAATTTGAGTGATGAGACATAGTCTCTTGCTTGTTTGCTGATTAGTAGTCAGGTATATCTCTCTGTATAAGAAAGAATATCTGTTGCTCAGTCTTCGGTGGTGAAGGCTTCGGATTCGAGCACTTCGGGCTCGGTGGCGGCTTTCACGTTGGGGAGTTCGAGGCCGAGGTGTTTCTTGCGGTCAATTACTTTAAGAACGAGGCCGAGAACAAACGCTGCCACGCCAAGGCATGCGAGCATGACGAGAGGCATTGTGTAATTGTAGCTCACGGCTGCTTCCTCGGGGGTGAGAGAGCCGTTGGCTATTCCTTCAACAATCTGCGGGTTGGTGGCGTCGAGCACTTTGCCTATAAGCATGGGGAAGAGCCACAGACCTATGTTCTGAATCCAGAATATCAGGGCGTAGGCCGAACCGATAATCTTCTGGTCGACCAGCTTGGGAACACTGGGCCAAAGCGATGCCGGAACGAGTGAGAACGAGGCTCCGAGCACGAGGATGGTGAGGTAGGCTACGCACACACCACCCACGGGCGAACCCTTGAACAAGGGAAGGATGAATGCGAAGGTGAGGTGGCAGGCAATGAGAAGGAGTGCGCCAAGAACGAGCATTGAAGCAGCCTTTCCTTTATAATCCACATATTTGCCGAGGATGGGAGTGATACCCACGGCCAGAAGCGGGAACACGGCAAATATGGCGGCTGCGCTCTGGCGCATGTAGCCCATCCAGCAGTAAGTGATGAGGGCGATTATTGCTATGGCGAGCATTATGCCGCGCATGGAGCTCTTGGTGCCGAAGTTGCTTGCAAAAGAAGCTGCGGCCACAATCAGCATAATCACGTACTGGGCAACGGTTACGCCCGAGGAGGCCCAGAAGGAGTCGGCGGCCACATCGGTGAACGTGAGGTTGCACTGGAGCATGTTGACGGCATATTTCTGGAAGGGGAAGATTGCCGAATAATACAGCACGCAAAGCAGGGCAACGAGCCAGAAGCCGCTGCTCGATAAAATCTTTCCAAGGTCGCGGAGGCGGAAGGGATCGTCTTTTTCCTCTTCGGCATGAGTCTGTTCGTCGAGCTTGCGGTCCATGAAGAAGTAAACCACAAACATAATCATGGCAATCATAAGCAGAACCACGCCGAAGGCTACTGAACGCGAAACGCTTACGTCACCTCCCAGGGTAGCGAACATCGGCGAGAAAATCATACAGGTGGCCACACCCAGACGGGCAAGGGCCATCTCCGAACCCATGGCAAGGGCCATTTCACGACCCTTGAACCACTTGACAATGCCTCGGCTCACGGTTATACCGGCCATTTCCACGCCGCAGCCGAATATCATGAAGCCTACAGCAGAGAATTTGGCCGAAGCCGGCATGCCTTCATAGAATGGAGAGATGCCAAGCTCATCGAAAACGGGAATGTAGTTCAGATGGTTGGTGAACCATACTTCAAGCGAGCTTCCGAGGAATGCGTCGGTGAGGGCATACCAGTTGATTGTGGCTCCCACGAGCATCACGGCTCCCGACAGGAGCGCGGTGAAGCGCACACCCATTTTGTCGAGGATAATGCCTGCGAAAATCAGGAAGAAGATAAATACGTTGAGGAATGTCTCAGAGCCTTGCATGGTGCCGAAAGCAGTTGAGTCCCATCCACGGGTAGACTGCAGGAGGTCCTTGATAGGCGAGAGAATATCCATGAAAATGTAGGAACAGAACATGGCAAACGCCAGGAGACCAAGAGCCGTCCAGCGTGCCCACGCCTTGTCGGAAAGGATTTGAAGTTCCTTTGTCATAGCGAATAATGTTTTAATGATTGGTAATATGAAAGCACAAAATTAATGAAAACTTATGTTTTATTCACAAATAAATTTGCAAACCTGCCGGGATGTCCTATATTTGCTGTCGGATGTGAAAATTACATTCCTGATACCATGAACCGTTTCTATAGCATACTATATCTGTGGATTGCCTTGATGTCGGCGGTGCCGCTGTGTGGGAAAGCGATGCCTCCGGAGTTATTCCCGAAAGCAGAGACCTCCGATTACTGTTTCCCTGACGAAGTGGTGACCCGTACGGATATCGGCATCACATATCTCGGAATCAGTTGCGGCCCCTCTTCCATCGAGGCCATGCAGAGTCTTGTGGCGGGACGCCCGGCATATAACGACCGCACGGATCTGGTGCTTGTGGCTAAAGCTGGAATGAATGTGAAGGTAACGCCCAAGGGGATAGGCCGGGGCACGCATTCGTTTTTCTTTGTTGACTTCAACGGTGACGGTGTTTTCACACCCGCGTTCGGGCTCACCACGCATCCTGCGCCCGGAAGTGAATTGGTGAGTTTCGACCGCATGAACCGTGGCGAGGGTTATTTCGACAGTGCCGACCGTGAATTTCCCGACGGTGATACTGATCTTGCCGCAATCTCTCTTCCTTCATTTGCTATCCCTGCCGACCTGGCTCCGGGCACCTACAGGATGCGATACGTAAACAATATGGTGAGTTCCAATCCTTGCGGCATATCGGCTTATAAGAAGATATCGGAGGTTGGCGGCTCGGTGATAGATGTGCTGCTTCGAGTTGTAACCGACTATGTCACGCCATATACTGTGGAGATTGCCGCCAACAGCGATGAGGCGGGAACCGTGAGCTTTTTGGAGCCGAAGCCGGGGGAAAGCGGAGCAAATACACTTGTCACGGACGAGAGCGAGGTGAAGGTGAAAGCTGTGCCAAAAGGGGACGCTCACTTCATGTATTGGACTGATATTTCAGGCAGTGAGCTTTCCGCGGAACCTATGTTCACCTACTCCGATCAATCAGATATAAAACTGATTGCATGGTTCGGGTATGCCGTGACGTGGACGGCAGGTGAAGGCGGAACCATGAAGGTAACTTCTGATTCCGGTGCGGATGTCAATAGCGGAGATGTCGTAGCGGTGGAACAGCATATTCGTGTAAGTCCTGTGCCCAACGATGGTTATGAAGTAGAGTCACTCATGGTAAACGGCGAGGAAACAGACCTTACGGAGGAAGGTGAGGCGAGTATAAATATAGATTGTCCGCTGGCGCTTGTGGCACGGTTTGCGCGAAAGGCTCCGCGGTTGTCTATTGAGGCGGAGGGCCCGGGCAGTGTGGCCGTATTTACAGCTGTGTCGGTCGAAGGGCGTCCTTTGGGCCGACAGCTACGTCACGGCGATAATATAGGCGACCATCCACAGATATGGCTGTTTATCTATCCCGATAAGAATGCCCGACTTGACGGTCTGATTGTTGAGACAGGTGGGGAGAACATGGTTTATTCCCGCGAGAATCTGGAATATGATGCCGATGGTTCGTTTTACCGTCTGGCGGTAATGCCGAGTGAAAGCGTAAGTGTGCGCGCTAAGTTCTCTTCCGGGAGCGCCGCGATTCCTGCGACGGGAGAAGACTCCCCCGAAGCCGTTTATTGCGATCTCCACGGTCGCCGCGTCTCAGCCACCGCCCTCACTCCCGGCATCTACATCGAACTCCGCTCCGGAAAGGCCAGGAAGATCCTGGTCAGGTGATAGGGTAGAAGCCGATTGAATCAGAGTCGTTCGAGGACGGTGACCACGAGGTCGCGGACTGCTGTCTTGTAGTTGGGGCAGGCGTCGTGATTCATGCGGTTGGCTATGATGGAGCATACGGTCATGGCCTTGTGGCCAAGCAGGAGGCTCATGCCCTGGAGGGGAGCGCTCTCCATCTCATAGTTTGTGACGCGGCAGGAACCGTAGCGGAATTCCTCTATGCGGCGGTTGAGGTCGGGATTGGCGAGAGGTAGCCGCACCTGCCTGCCCTGTGGCCCGTAAAAACCTACGGCCGAAATGGTATTGCCGCGCAGCATGTCGTCGCGGCCGATACGTTCCACGAGCTCGGCATCGGCGGGTACGACGTAGGGCTTGGCCCAGAGCGGATTCCAGCCAACGGCATCGCAGAAAGCCTTTTCATAGTCGAGGTCGGAGACTTCATTGCGTCCGGCATAGTAGTTGAGCACGCCGTCGAATCCTATGGACCTCTCGGCTATCACGGGAGTGCCGAGGCGTATTTCGGGCTGCAGGGCGCCTGAGGTGCCTATTCTCACCATGCTGAGGGTGCGGTGTTCAGGCTTTATCTCGCGGGTGGAGAAATCCACGTTGGCAAGGGCGTCGAGCTCGGTTATCACAATGTCGATGTTGTCAGGGCCTATTCCGTGGCTCAGACACATTATGGGCTTGCCTTTATATGTGCCACCTATTGTATGGAACTCGCGCGAGCTGACCTCGAAGGTGCGCGTGTCGAAATATTCAGCCACCATATTCACTCTCGCGGGGTCACCTACGAGAATTATACGGTCGGTAAGCTGGTCGGGGTGCAGATGGAGGTGGAAAACTGTCCCGTCGGGGTTGATTATGAGTTCGGAGGGTTCTATGATATGTTTCGTCATGATATGCTGGGGTGAGGGATTAATTATATAACTCTAACAAAAGAGAGGGCGCCATTGTTGGCGTCAGGCGAGGTGGTAGATTCCGCCGGGGAAGGGGAGCACAAGTCCTTTGAATTCCATGTCGATGAGAAGCGACATAAGGCGGCCTACGTTTATGTCGAGCGTGACCGACATCACGTTCAGTCGTCCTTCGCCATGCTCTGTGAGATAGTCTACAACCCGTTTTTCCTCGGGTGTGAGTTCGGCGAAAAGAGTGGTCTGCACGGCTTCTGTCTCCGGTTTCTCGGGCCACGACATCTGCCTGATTACATCCTCGGCGTTCTCGACGAGGGCGGCGATGTTGGCGGATATGAGGCCATTGCAGCCGCGGCTGTAGCGGTCGGAGATACGTCCCGGAAGGGCGAAAACATCGCGCATGTAGCCTTGGGCGAGTTTGGCGGTGACTATCGCGCCGCCTTTGATATCGGATTCGGCCACGGTGACGCAGTCGGCCATTCCCGCCACAATCCTGTTTCGGGCCAGGAAGAATCCACGGTGTATTGCGGCCGCGGTGGTATACTCGGTTACGAGCGCTCCGCCGCTGCGTACAATGGCGGCTGCTTCGCTGCGGTGCTGAGCCGGATAGAGCGTGTTGAGACCATGGGCGAGCACGGCAATGGTCGGCAGTCCGGCCTTGAGGGCGGCGCGGTGGGCGGCGATGTCGATGCCGAATGCCAGGCCGCTTATCACCGTTACGGGTTGCGACACTTTCCGGGCGAGTTCCTCGATGAGGCGCTCCACGAAATTGATGCCATAGGGGGTGGCATGGCGCGTACCCACCACCGAAATGGCGATGGGGGGGTTGAGGTCGGCGCTACCGAGGCAGAAGAGCATCAGGGGCGCGTCGTCGCAGTTGAGCAGACGGGCCGGATAGTCCGCGTCGGTGTGGTAGATGGTCCTGATGTTGTTTGAAAGCACGAATGCGGCCTCGGTGCGGGCCGACGCGAGCACCGATGAACGATAGGCGTCGTCGAACATGCGGTTGCGCATTCCCAGCGCCGCCGACAGCTGTGAGGACGAAAGCCTGAAAAACTCTTCTTCGGAGCCTATACGGGCAATGATCTCGTCGCTCATAAGGCGTGTCATGCCTTTGAGCGACGAGAATGCCATGCGGTATATCAGCCGGCTTTCGTTTTCCATCAGCGCGGGAGTGTCAGAGATATTTTGCGAATGCCTCGGCCAGAACGTCGCCGCGTGAGAGGCGACCTGATTCAAGGCATACCACCGTTACAAGCGACTTTACTACGGGAGCGCCGTTGTCGGCCCGGAATATGTCCTGCCTGAATATGAAGCGGGGCCCTTCGCGGTGCATGCTCAGCTTCGACACCATTTCGTCGCCGAGACGCAGCGGCGTGAGGTATTCGATCTCCACTTTTCTCAGCACTGGGTCTATGCCTTCACGCTGCATGCGGCGGAAAGATGTTCCGGCCATACGGCAGAATTCGTGGCGCGTGTGCTCGAGATAATGGAGGTAGATGGCGTTGTTCACTATTCCCTGGGAGTCTACCTCGTAGTCGCGCACACGTATGGGCAGCTCGAAGCTGTAGGGACGGTCTGAATAATCGGTGCTCATGCTTTGTTTAGACGGAAACGGTCGTCGCCGTCGCGCAGGAATGCCACGCACTGGCAGGCTGCGGCTATGCCGGCGTTGATGTTGGCTTCGGCGGTCTGAGCGCCCATTTTCTTTGGAGTGAAGAACACGCGGCCGGGGAATTCGGCTTCAAGTTCGGCAGCGCAGTCGGGCTTCACGTCGGCCACATATTTCAGGTCGGGGCGCGCGGTGAGCACTTCTTTGAGGCCGGCTTCGTCAATCACTTCCTTGCGGGCTGTGTTCACAAGCACGCCTCCCTTGGGCATAAGCCTGATGAGATCGGCTCCTATCGAGCCGCGGGTCTCGGGAGTGGAGGGGATGTGGATGGATACGAGGTCGCAGTTTCTGTAGAGGTCGGCGACGGAGCACACGGGTGTGACACCGGCCTGTACCATTACCTCGTCGGGGCAATAGGGGTCGAATGCCATCACGTCCATTCCGAATCCGGCAGCAATGCGGGCCACGTTGCGGCCAACTTGGCCGAAGGCCTGCAGACCGAGTTTCTTTCCTTTCAGCTCAGAGCCGGAAGTGCCCGCATACATGTTGCGCACCGCCATCACGGCCATGCCGAACACCAGTTCGGCAACGGCGTTGGAGTTCTGGCCTGGAGTGTTTTCCGCGCACACGCCGTGGGCAGTGGCGGCCGCCAGGTCAATATTGTCGTAGCCGGCGCCGGCGCGCACCACTACTTTGAGCTCAGGGGCGGCGTCGAACACTTCGGCATCCACAATGTCGGAGCGGACTATGAGCGCCGAGGCATCGGCCACAGCCTGGAGGAGCTGCGATTTCTCGGTATATTTTTCGAGGAGGCCGAGGGTGAAGCCGGCTTCTTCAACCGTCTTTCTTATTCCTTCCACGGCTACGGCCGCGAAGGGTTTCTGGGTAGCTACAAGTATCTTCATGACCGGTGTTTTTAATGTTTCGATTCGAATTCTTTCATGGCGGCTACAAGCACTTCGACGCTTTCCATGGGCAGGGCGTTGTAGAGCGATGCGCGGAATCCGCCTACGGAGCGATGGCCTTTTATACCTACGATGCCTTTGGTGCCGCAGAATTCCACAAACGGTTTCTCAAGCTCCTTGTATTCGGGCTCCATGACGAAGCATACGTTCATAATTGAACGGTCGGCTGGATCGGTGACGGTGCCGGTGAACATGCGGCTTGCATCGATGGCCTCGTAGAGCTTAGCGGCTTTTGCGAGGTCGGTCTTCTCGATGGCTTCCACGCCGCCGAGCTGCTTGTAGTAGCGGAGGGTCTGGAGCGCCGAGAAAATGGGGAGGACGGGAGGCGTGTTGAACATCGAGTCCTTCTTGATATGGGTGCGATAGTCGAGCATGGTCGGGATGGGACGGTCAACGTGGCCCAGGGCGTCCTCGCGCACAATCACAATCGTAACGCCGGCCGGTGCGAGGTTTTTCTGTGCTCCGGCATATATCACGTCGTATTTGCTAACGTCGACGGGGCGCGAGAAGATGTCGCTGGACATGTCGGCCACCAGTCTCACGGGAACGTCGGGGTCATAGCGCATCTCGGTGCCGTAGATAGTATTGTTGGATGTGAAGTGGAAATAGTCTGCGTCGGTGGGTATGGTGTAGCCCTTGGGAATGTATGTGTAGTTGGCTTCCTTGGAGGATGCAACTACATCCACCTCGCCGAAAAGGCGTGCTTCCTTGATGGCTTTTGAGGCCCATGTGCCGGTGTCGAGATAGGCGGCTTTCTTGGCAAGGAGGTTGAACGGAACCTGCGCGAACTGCATGCTTGCGCCGCCTCCGAGGAACAATACAGAATAGCCGTCGGGCACTTGAAGCAGTTCTTTTACGAGCGCGCGGGCTTCCTCTATCACAGCCACGAATTCGGGGCTGCGGTGAGACACTTCAAGGACCGAAAGACCTGTCCCGGCGAAATTTATGATTGCTTCGGCCGTATTCTTGATAGTGTACTGGCTCAGAATCGAGGGGCCTGCGTAGAAATTATGCTTCTTCATATCCTTTATTGTTTTAAGGGTTAGTGAATCATGGTTAGAGTATATCTGCAAAGATATGAAATAGAATATGAAATAGAATATGAATAGAAAACAAAAAAAGGTTAAAAACCACGGGGCTGATTAAACGCCGCAGCCATTTCGCCGTCAGAGAAGCGTAACAGGTTACAAACAACGATTATTCCAAAACCAATTAAAAACATCAATTACAGAAATGAAGAAAATCTTTATAGCTCTCTCCGTTATCGCCGCCGTTTCTTTTGGCGTGAATGCACAGAACAATTCCAACAAGACCGCATGCCCCCAGGCTCCCGGATGCAATGTGAAAGCCGGTGATAAATCCTGCTGCACGGCCCCCAATCCTTTCGAAGGTCTCAACCTCACCGAACAGCAGCAGAAGAAAATCGATGAGCTCCGTCAGGCAAACCGCCAGCAGAAACTCGCCAACGATTCCATTCGCAAAGCCAACCGCGACCAGAAGATGCGCGATTTCAAGAACAAGCGTTCCGAATATCTCAAGAGCGTAAAGGCCATCCTCACTCCCGAGCAGTATGTGCAGTATCTTGAAAACAGCTATGTCAACTCTCCCGCTCCCCGTCATGGCAACAAGAACAAGCAGGGCTGCAAACGTGGCGGCAACAAAAAGCATGGCCAGAAAGGTGGCAATAACCAGAAATGCGCCAACAGAAAATAACCGAATCTGATTATTATTCGCACAACTCATACCCCTCTCTCCTCTCTTCTCTAAGGTTAAAAAGATTGTTTAATAAATAGGGTGTTCAGTTTGACGTTCCGA
>LUJP01000032.1 GCA_001689535.1 Bacteroidales bacterium M5 | reverse complement strand
CCTCAGACACACTCAGCGAAACACTACCAATGGCAAAAATCACAGCACAAAACACCCCCATCACTATTCTCTCACAGAAGAACAGAATTATATATCACTCACAGATATGGCTACTGCCAAAGAGGGTGACAACCGTTCTGCCGATATAATCAAGAACTGGTTACGAAATCGCTACACCATTGAATTTCTTGGCACTTGGGAGGTAATTCATAACCCTGATTTCAAAGTGGTCGAATTTGACCACTTTAGAATGAGTGCAGGTTTGCCATCGTTTGTGTTGATTACGAGTTCCATAATTTGTTGGGGGATTGTCTGTCCTTTAATTGTAATTCCATCATTTATTTGGGCCGGAATAAGAATTCATGACGGCTTCGGAGGAGTAGCCTATTTTATGATTTCGTGTATCTCATGGGGAGTTTCAATTTTACCATTATTATTAGGAGTGCATCTATACAAAAAAATAACATCAGTGGGTTAGCGACACACGGAATGAACGATCGTTGAGGACGTTAGCAACAACACCTTTGTTCTATCAGTAAAATTGTTCTATCAGTAAAAACGTGGCCTAAACGTACAAATGCCATTGTCGTACGTCAAAACAAACAGTAGAATAGGAACGGCTAAAAAGCTTATCCTCAAATATATAGACTTTCTTAACTATCAGAGTGCCCATCTATTCTACGGCATAGACATCTTACCAGATTCCACCATTTCAAAAATCGAGGCGCTGAAATAAAGAAGTGGCAAATTATTAAGCATATTTGCACTTGCATGTGGAGGGAAAGACGTTGCAAGATGGCAGATCCGGGTTGCGAAAATGGAGAAAAAGAGTTACTTTTGCATCCCGTTATGAAATACGGTTTTGACAACGAGAAATATCTCAAAATCCAGTCCGAACACATCAGGGAACGCATAGCCCAGTTCGGCAACAAGCTCTATCTCGAGCTTGGAGGCAAGCTCTTCGACGACTACCATGCCTCACGTGTATTACCGGGATTCCAGCCTGACAGCAAGCTGCGCATGCTCTCGCAGCTTAGCGACCACGCTGAGATAGTGATAGTAATCTCCGCCCTCGACATCGAGAAAAACAAAGTGCGCCACGATCTGGGTATTACCTACGATATGGACGTGCTCCGTCTGCGCACAGAATTCACCAAGAGGGGATTTCTCGTAAGCTCAGTGGTTGTAACCCATTACAACGGTCAGGCAAGTGCCGACGCATTCCGTAAGCGCCTCGACCGCATGGGCATCCGCACCTACTGCCACTACACCATCGAGGGCTATCCCAACAATGTGGCCCTGATAGACTCCGACGAAGGCTTCGGACGCAACGACTATGTGGAGACCACCCGTCCGCTGGTCATCGTCACCGCCCCCGGTCCCGGAAGCGGAAAGATGGCGGTGTGCCTGAGCCAGCTTTACAATGAGCACAAGCGCGGCATCGAAGCCGGATATGCCAAATTCGAGACCTTCCCCGTGTGGAGCCTTCCGCTGAAACACCCCGTAAACCTGGCCTACGAAGCCGCCACGGCCGATCTCAACGACGTAAACATGATCGATCCGTTCCATCTCGAAGCCTACGGCAAGACAGCTATCAACTACAACCGCGACATAGAGATATTCCCTGTGCTCAACGCTCTGTTCGAGGGCATCTACGGAGAGAATCCCTACAAATCGCCCACCGATATGGGCGTAAACATGGTAGGCTTCTGCATCAATGACGATGAGGTGTGCCGCGAGGCCTCCAAGAACGAAATCATCCGCCGCTACTACACCGCCCTCGGAGCCATGGCCCAGGGCGAGGGAAACGAACAGGAAGTAAGCAAAATAGCCCTTCTGCTCAACCAGGCCAAAATTTCGCTCTCCTATCGTAAGTCAACAGTGGCCGCAAAAGAGCGTGCCGAGCGTTCGGGACGTCCCTGCTCGGCCATTGAGCTTGCTGACGGCACCATAATAACAGCCGAGACATCCGACCTTCTGGGCCCGAGTGCCGCTCTGATCCTCAACGCCATCAAGCATCTTGCCGGAATAGACCATTCGGTGAAGCTTATCCCCCAGTCAATGATCGAGCCGATACAGCACACCAAGATAAACTACCTGCGGAGCATCAATCCACGCCTGCACACCGACGAGGTTCTCGTGGCCCTTTCGGTACTCTCCACCACCGACGATTTTTGCCGGCGCGCACTCGAAAAATTGCCGGAACTCTACGGATGCCAGGCCCACTCCACCGTTATGCTCGGAGAGGTTGACCACAAGATATTCAAGAAGCTCGGCGTAGGGCTTACATGCGACCCCGCGCGCAAGCCCCCGAAAAATCTTCCGGAAGTCACCGAAGCCTGATTGCCCCGGCACCCCCGCGGACATCATGTAACAAAAACTTAATCCCTTGCCCAATCCTTTTTTTGGTTGCAAGGGATGTTTTTTCATAGGAAAACCGTATTTTTACATCGCATTCCTTTTCATAACCGACCAATATGGCAAATGCCCAGAAATATACAGTAGCCGACCTCGAACGCGACCACCGTGTACTCGAACTCCTGGCACAGAATTTTCCCAACATCAGCGCCGCAAGCACCGAAATTATAAATCTTGAGGCGATTCTCAACCTTCCCAAAGGCACCGAACATTTCGTGGCCGACCTTCACGGCGAATACGAGGCTTTCCGCCACATTCTAAAAAACGCATCCGGCAACATCAAGCGCAAAGTGACCGAGATATTCGGCGCCACCATGCGCGATTCAGAAATAAAAGAGCTATGCTCGCTCATCTATTACCCCAAGCCCAAGCTTGAGATCATAAAGCAGCATGAACAGGATTTAGCCAACTTCTATCAGATAACGCTCAACCAGCTCGTGAAAGTGGTGCGGTCTGTGTCGTCAAAATATACCCGTTCCAGAGTAAGGAAGTCCCTACCCAAAAGCTACGCCTATATCATAGAGGAGATGCTTCACGAAACCCCTGGCGACGTGAAGAAACAGGCTTACTTCAACCGGATCATAGAGACCATAATCATCACCGGACAGGCCGAGGATTTCATCGTGGCGATGTGCAATGTGATCCAGCGCCTGAGTATAGACCAGCTCCACATTCTCGGCGACATCTTCGACCGCGGACCGGGCGCGCATCTCATAATGGATTTGCTGAGCGATTACCCCAACTTCGATATCCAGTGGGGCAACCACGACATTGTGTGGATGGGTGCGGCCGCCGGCAACCCGGTGTGTATAGCCAATGTGCTGCGCATGTCGCTCCGCTACGCCAACATGACCACCCTTGAAGACGGCTACGGAATCAACCTTGTGCCGCTCGTGACAATGTCGATGGAGACCTATGCCAACGATGACTGCACCTGCTTCGCACCGCGCATAGCCCCCGACGACTCCACTTATTCCGACCGCGCGCGACTGATGCTCGCCCGCATGCACAAGGCCATAGCCATCCTGCAGTTCAAGCTCGAAGGCGCCATTATAGACCGTCATCCCGAGTGGGGCATGGACGACCGCAAGCTTCTCAACCATATCAACTATAAAGAAGGCACCATAAGCCTCCCCGAGGGAACCTTCCCCCTTCTGGACTCCTCCTTCCCTACAATAGACCCGGCCGATCCTTACCGTCTGACGCCTGAGGAAGCGGAGCTGGTGGAAAAGCTGGTGCACTCCTTCCTGGTGTCGGACAAACTGCAGAGCCACATGGACACCCTCATATCCCACGGCTCGATATTCGGTGTCTACAACGGCAATCTGCTGTATCATGCATCAATTCCCCTGAACCCCGACGGAACACTGAAGGATGTCACCGTGGGAAGCGAGAAATACCGGGGAAAGAAACTCCTCAAACGCATCAACATGATAGTGCGCGCGGCGTTCAACGACGACACCGAGGCCGAGGAGCGCGCGTTTGCCACTGATTTCTTCTGGTTCCTGTGGTGCGCGCCCGACTCTCCCCTATTCGACAAATCGAAAATGTCAACGTTCGAGCGTTACTTTATAGCGTCGCCCGAGACCCACAAGGAGATAAAAGGCAATTATTACACTCTGCGCGACAATCCCGGCGTGTGCGACATGATTCTTGAGGAATTCAACGTGACCGGGCCCCACCGCCATATAATCAACGGCCACGTGCCAGTGAGGGCCGCCAGCGGCGAAAGCCCCATAAAGGCCGACGGCAAACTGATGGTGATAGACGGAGGCTTCGCCAAAGCCTACCATGACACAACCGGCATAGCGGGCTACACGCTCGTGTTCCACAGCCGTGGCTTTGAGCTTGTGCAGCACGAACCCTTCACCTCGGCCGAGAATGCGATTCTCAACGGCACCGACATAGTGTCTACAAACCAGATTGTGGAGATGAGCGCCCACCGCATGCGCGTGAGCGACACCGACAAAGGCGTGGTGCTCCAGAGCCAGATCAACGAGCTGATGGAACTTCTCTACGCCTACCGCCGCGGTTATATCCACGAACGTTCGGTGCGCTGAGACGCACTATAGGGGCGATGCGTCAGTTCCAGCCGCCACCCAGAGCCTTGTAAAGAGTGACAATGCTCAGCTGCTTGTTGCGGATGGCGTTGCTAAGCCCTATCTGGGCGTCGAAATAGCTTCGCTGCGCGTCAAGAAGGTCTATATATCCTATCACGCCATTGATATATTGCAGCCTTGCGAGGTCCACGTTAGAACGCGCGGCCGCTTCAAGGCGCCGCCATGATTCATAGATATCCTCCACCTTACGGAAGGTGATTATGGCCTCGCGCACATCGTTGAACGCAGTCAGAACAGCTTGCTCATATTTGATGCACTGGCCCTTATAAGCGGCCTGCTTGGCTCTGTAGGCACTCTGCCTGCGGCCCATATCCAGTACCGGGCCTAACAGTCCGGCGCTAAGAAAATACATGGGCGATTTCAAAAAATTACTGAACTCTTCGCTCTCAAGACCGCCTTGCCCCGTAAGGGTAAGCCGCGGGAAGCGGTTGGTATAGGCCATTCCCATCTCGGCATTGGCGGCAATCAATTGTTGTTCGGCCATGCGCACATCGGGGCGCCTCTGCAATAACTCCGAAGGAATACCCACAGGCAAAGCCGGGGGCAGAGTCACATCAGGGTTGAACGCCGAGCGCGGTATAGCCGTGGGATACTCGCCCAGAAGCAATGATATTTCATTTTCCTTAAGGGCTATGCTGCGCTCAAGCTGCGGTATATAGGTTGCGGTGCGCGCATACTCCACCTCGGCCTGACGGAACGCCGTCTCGCTCGTAAGGCCCCCTTCAAAACGCAAACGGGCAATTCTCACGCTTTCCGAACGCGCTTCGAGAGTGCGCTTTACAATGGCGTATTCATTGTCAAGAGCCACCAGTTCGAAATAGGCGGTAGCCACCTGCGCCACCAGACTCATCCTCACGGCCCGCATGCTTTCTATTCCGGCCAGCAGATTGGCTTTGCCGCGGTCACGGGCCCACCGCAGATTTCCCCAGATGTCGGGTTCCCACGAAACGGAAAGTTTCAATCCCAGCTCGGGGTCGGGCTTGAATTTGTCACCACCGTAATTAAGACCTTCTTTCTGCAGATAGGCACTTCCGCCCACCACCGGGAGCATATCGGCTCTTGACTGCCGGCTAAGGGCCGCAAGCTCGTCAATACGCGCATCGGCAATAAGCAGATTCTTATTGTTGACAAGAGCGCGATTTATAAGATTCTGCAATATGGTGTCATTGTAAATCTCCCACCATTTATACTCTGCAAGCGAGAGTGTGTCGCCGGGAATCGAAGAATATTCCTGGGGAATATCTATGGCCGGAGCCACGTATTTATGGCCCAGCTTACACGATTGCATTAAGCCGGCCACAATAGCTATTATAATAATAACTCTGGTTTTCATTTTCTTGACTTTCTTAGACGGAAACGGAATCGACCGTTACCTACCACACGGAATATCAACACATAGAACAGCGGCACCAGCACGATTCCAAACGTGACGGCAAACAGCATTCCGAAGAAAACGCCCGTGCCTATCGACTGTCGGCTTGCCGAACCGGCTCCGGTGGCAATCACCATCGGGACCATACCCAGTATAAATGCAAGCGACGTCATGAGAATAGGACGGAATCGCAGTCCGGCGGCATGCAGCGATGCCCTCAGGGGAGATATGCCCCGTTCGGTCTGCTCCTTGGCAAACTCTACAATCAGGATACCGTTCTTTGCAGCCATGCCCACGAGCATCACCAGGCCCACCTGAAAGTAGACATCATTTTCAAGCCCGCATATCCACTGGCCCAGATATGCCCCAAGAGCCGCCACAGGCAGTGAAAGCATCACTGCGGCAGGCACAGTCCAGCTCTCATAGAGCGCTGCGAGAAACAGGAACACAAACAGCCCCACAAGAGCCATCACCAGACCGGTTTTTCCTCCGGCCTGCTTCTCCTGATACGAGAGGCCGCTCCATTCCACACCTATGTTGTCAGGCAGATGCTCGGCCGCTATCTCATCCATTATCGACATTGCCTGGCCCGAACTATAGCCACGCGCTGCCTCGCCTCTGATTGTGGCGCTCGAAAACATATTGAAGCGCTTTATGCTGCCGGGACCGGTGGTGTAGCTCGCATTTCCCAGGGCCGTTATTGGAATCATTGAGCCATCGGCTCCGCGTACATAGAAGAGATCCATGTTCTGACGGTGCTCGCGATAAGGAGCCTCAGCCTGTATGTACACGCGGTACACGCGGTTGAACATATTGAAATCGTTCACATATACCGCACCGGTAAAAGCCTTCATGGTTGAAAACACATCGGCCATCGGCACGCCTGCAAATTTCACTTTGTCGCGGTCCACATCAAAATACAGCTGGGGAATCTCGGCCTGAAGCGACGACGACAGCCCGGAAAGCTGCTTCCGCTGCGATGCATAATACAGCAGGGTGTCCACAGCAGCCGAAAGATCGTCGAGCGTGGCATCGCCGCGGGCCTCAAGCTGCATTTCGAAACCTCCGGAACTGCCGAGGCCGGGGATAACCGGCGGCGTCGAGAGATATATCTTGCATTCGGGATATTCGGCCATATCTTTCTTCACCTGCGCCATCACCGAACTGACAGTGCCGCCATCGCGCTCGCCCCATGGCTTCAGAATCACCGTTAGCTCACAACGGCTCTGATTGCTGCCAACCCTGGGACTGCTGCCCGCTACACTCTGCACATAATCCACCGCCGGGTTTTCCATCAGATAAGCCACGGCCCTCTCGGTAACCACACGCGTTCGCTCAAGCGTGGCTCCTTCCGGAAGCTCAAGCTCTATCTTGAAATAGCCCTGGTCTTCCACCGGCAGGAAACTCGACGGCATAAGGCGGTTTATCACCATTATGGCCACAAGCATCAGGCAAAACGCCATAAGCACGCGCTTGTAATTACGCACGGCCTTTCTCACTATGCCCAGATAGGCCGTATTGCCTTTCGACAGCCAGCGGTTGATAGTGCGGAACAGAGCGTTCTTAGGCTTATCGGGCGCCTCGGGTCTCAGGAGCTTCGAACACATCACGGGGCTGAGCGTAAGAGCCACTACCGACGAAAGCAGCACGGAAACCACAATCGTGATTGTAAACTGACGATAAAGCTGGCCTGTGATTCCCGGCAGAAAACTTACCGGGAGAAATGCGGCCGCAAGCACCAGCGAGGTGGCTATGATGGCACCGGTAAGGCTTTCCATTGCCTTTTTGGTGGCCTCATAGGGTGAAATGCCTTCCTCATTCATGATTCGCTCCACATTCTCAACCACTACTATGGCATCGTCCACTACTATACCGATGGCAAGCACAAGGCCCAGCAGCGTGAGCATATTTAGCGAAAATCCGAACAAAAGCATAAACCCGAAAGTACCTATAAGAGAGATGGGCACAGCCACTACCGGTATGATTGTCGCACGCCAGCTCTGCAAAGCCAGATACACCACAAGAATCACAAGCACCAGAGCCTCGAAGAGCGTGTGGTACACACCATTTATCGACTCCGATATGTATGTGGTCATGTCGAAAGGAATATTGTACGAAACCCCATCGGGAAAATTCGCACTCAGTCCTTTCATTGCCTCCTTCACTTTGGAAGCCACATCCATGGCATTAGCGCCCGGAAGCATATAAATGCCGAGCACGGCTGCATTTTCGCCGTTGATCGCGCTCTCCGTATTATAGCTTTGGGCCTCAAGCGAGATTCTCGCCACATCGCGCAACCTGATAAGGGAGCCGTCGGGATTGGCCCTGACAACTATCTCCTCAAACTCACCCACCGACGAAAGGCGCCCGCGGGTAGTAATCGGCACAGTGACATCCAGCCCTTCCACCGGCTGCTGTCCGAGCACTCCGGCTGCAGATTCCCGGTTCTGGTCTTTCAGCGCTTTCTGAATGTCTCCCACCGTAAGACCGAGGTTGGCCAGACGGTCGGGCTGCAGCCATATCTGCATAGCATAATAGCGGCTGCCGATATTAGATACACGACCTACGCCCGGAATACGGCGCAAAGGGTCAAGCACATTGAGCGTGGCGAAATTACTCAGATATATCTCATCGAACTTCGGATCATTGGACGTGAGGCATATTGTCAGCAACTGGCTGGGAGCCTGTTTCTCCACCGATATGCCGTTCTGCACCACCTCGGCCGGCAAACGCGATTCGGCAAGCTTCACTCGGTTCTGTATCTCGACGGCAGCCAGATCGGCGTCGGCCGAGATGTCAAAAGTCACTACGGCCGAAAACGAACCGGAGTTAGAGCTCGACGACTCCATGTAAATCATGCCCGGCGTGCCGTTTAGTTCCTGTTCGATCGGCGTTGCCACGGCCTGCGATACGGTAAGCGCGCTCGCACCCGGATATGACGCGCTGATGCGCACCACCGGTGGCGTGATCTGAGGATATTGGTCGACGGGGAGCGATGTCAGGCCGATGACGCCTATGACAACGATCAGTATCGAGATGACGATTGAAAATACCGGCCGGTCAATAAAAAATGTCGTTTTCATTGTTCACCGGCCTCCTCTGCCATGCGCACGGTCATTCCGGGCGAAAGTTTATGGTAGCCCTCGTCAACAATCAGTTCGCCGGCCACAAGGCCGCGTTCAACCACCACATTGTTGCCGATTTCCGGACCGATTTCAATAAATCTTTTTTCAACCGTGGATTCCTTACGCAACACGTATATATAGACTCCGCCCTTTTCGACTATGAGGGCCTTGGCGGGAACCACAAGGGCATTCTCCCTAACATCAAGCAGGACTTTCACTTTTGTGAACTGGCCCGGCAGCAACGCACGCTCAGGATTGGGCATTTCAGCACGGACAGAGAATGTACCGGTCTGCGGGTCGACCTGCGGTTCCGCAAAATCCACCAGACCCTTATAAGGATATACCGTATTGTCGGCAAGAGTTATGGTGACATAAGGTTGCCACGTGCGCGTTGAATCCTTCTGGCCAAGCGCAACATTACGCTCTTTACTTTTGAGGTAATCAAGAGAAGTCATGCTGAAGTCTACCAGGACGGTGTCACTCTTTACAATCGTAGCCAGGAGCGATTTATTGCCCGGGCCTACAAGAGTGCCTATATCCACATGGCGCTCACTAATCTGGCCGGCAAGAGGAGACTGCACGGTAGTATAGCCCAGCTCGAGTTCAGCCTGGGCAAGGTCGGCGGCGCTCATTTCGACGGCCGCCTTGGCCGTTTCGTGTGCGGCTATCGCATTGTCAAGGTCAAGGCGTGAGGCGGCATTCTGCTCGTAAAGCGGACGGATGCGGTCAAGCTGCCGTTTGGTCTGCTGTTCCATAGCCTTGTCCTTATGAAGCTGGGCCCGCGCCTTGTCAACTCGTGCCTTATACTGTCCGCGGTTGATTACAAACAGAGTCTGCCCTTTTTCTACATAAGTGCCTTCCTCAAAAAGCATTTTCTCAAGGTAGCCCTCCACACGGGCATGCACTTCCACAAACTGCTGCGCGCGCACCCTGCCTACATATTCACCATATATCTCCACGCTGTCGGTTCTTACCGGACAGACGTGCACAACAGGTATTTCTGCCGTCGGTTTATGCCAGTTACGTGATATGAAATATATTGCTGCACCAAGAACAGCAATTAAAGCGACAGTAATAAATAGGGTGCTTTTTCTAATTATAAAGAATTTACTAAACATTTTCATTATCGTTGGGAGTGCGTGATGAAAACAATGACGGGATTATAGGTTGCATGTTTGTATATTAAAACGCGACTTATAATAAAAAATTGAACGGCTGAGATTTTTCACTCATGATTTTAACAACTAACAACTGACAATTGTTGCACCCCCCCTGAATTACCGGAACAATAAAAAATAACTGAATTACGACACAGCCTCATTTCTTCACTATGACGGTATGATATTTTTACCAGTTGTTAACATGAATGCGGTCTTCGTCGAACTTTTCCTTGACTCTTCCCGGCGACTTCGGATAACCCAGAGCAATCACATTAAGAGGCTGTATGCTGTCGGGGAGCGAGAAATACGAGCGGAGTGAGGCCACGCGGTCCTCATGGGGATAACCTCCGCACCACACGGCACCCAATCCCATTGCATGGGCGGCGAGCAAAAGATTTTCAGAGGCTGCCGAGCAATCCTCCACCCAGAAACCATTGACACTTCCCGGCTTTCGGCCCACGGTCGACCCGCAGACTATCACTGCGGCCTGCGCGCGCCCCACGGGCGCCCAGTTGCCGGTCATGTTTCCGAGAGTATCGAGTATCTCACGTTCATTGACCACGATGAAATGCCAGGGACGCATGTCGCGCGCCGAAGGAGCAGCCATTGCCGCACGCAGCAGGCTGTCAAGAGTAGCGCTTTCTATTTCGCGGTCGGTATAATCGCGCACACTCGCACGCGAAAGAATATTGTCGTAGACTGTAGCGGCAACCGACGCCTCACGGGCTTCGTTCCCGGCCGAAGCACCGATCTGCGCCCCGCTCCCTCCATAGAGTTTGAAACATAGACCAAGTACGGCCAGCGCCAGCACCACATTGAATAAAACAGATGTCAATTTCATAGCTTATTTACTTTCGGAAATTTTAAATAGAGTGCCTGTAGGACACACAAAACGGCAATACGGGCGGTGAATGAAAAGGGACAGCACACACACCACTATCGCCGCCACTATCACACCGGTAACGGCCGAATCGAGCATGAACGCGGTAAAAAGTTCATAGTCAGTCCATGCAAACCAGCCGCCCACCCACAAGGCGAGCATCAGTGCGGCCCAGAGTGTGCGTCTAACCCACTCAAGCGCCTGAGTGACACCGGCCGAAAGATGGATTTTCGGCAGACGGCTCATGCCCAACAGTTCCTGGAGCGAACCGAAAGGACATAGCCACAGGCAATAATGGGTGGAACGGCCGAACACCGGATAAATAAACGCCGCTATAAGCATCAGAATGAGAATCAGCGAACCCCAGCCGACTACTCCGCGACCAACGAGCCCTATCATGGCCGTATAGTTAATGAAGGATCCGGTCCAGAATCCGAGCACGACCACATTCATAATCAGCTGCACCACGCGGTAGCGGTGTGAGCGCACAAACAGGGGCACTATGCAGCCGCAAAGCACCACCGCAAGCGCCACGAAGAATCCTGCCGTTGGCTCAAAGACCGGGCCTGCAGACGTCACTGCTGAACTTGCAGCGTAGTCGAGTGCGGCATTCATATTGGCTATGACGCTCCGGGATGAATACGTGGCGCCTGTGGCACCGTCTACGTGCAGAGCGCGTGCCTCGGCAACTGTCAGGCCGTCCCACTTATGGATCAACGCCTTTCTGGCCCGTTCGAAGAAACGGGGCGTCTCCACATTCGGTAGGGTCTCCACCGAGTCGATTCTGCCATCGGTAATATAGACGGCAAGCGGAGTGGCTCCGGCATATCCGCTCACATCCTTACACAGTGACGTAGTATTGATCACCGTAGTGTCTCCTGAGGTGCTTACCACCGTAGTGTCGGTGGGCGCGGCCGCATCGATTCCGGCCACTGTTCCGTAACGCACCACCGCCGCACCTGCTATCATAAACAGACAGGTGAAAAGCATCAGGATATTTTGCAACACTCTTGACATATCTCGGGTATGCTCTTAAGGATTAGTTGCCGCGGGTAAGCGGGGAATAGTCGCGGGAATAGCGGAGCATCTGATCGACATATCCTTCGCCGTAATCCACACGCACATCCACCGGATTGCCCTGCTCGTCCTTCACTATGGTATACACCGGGTTTACGAAACCTTTGTAGGGAGCGATGTCGAGAGAGGCATAGCGGTCGAGCACCTCCTTGTGAAGCGTGGGGTCAACCTTTACGGCGTATGTCTCGATAAGGTCGCGTCCGGCCTCATAGTCACCCTCGCTGCGCACGCGCTGTATCTCACCGAGCAGCTGTCCGAACAGACGGCGGAGAGCTTCATAATCGTTGATGTGCACGAAGGTCTTTCCATTCTTCTTCACCAATTCCACCACCTTGTCGGAAGCGCCTTTTTCGAGGGCCCATTCGGCAATGAGCTTACGGTTGCGCATGTGGGCTTCCTCCACGTCCTTGCCGGGCTCTATGCGCATGAGCTGTGTCATGAGGCCGTTGAGCATATAGTGGTAATACTGGGCCTTGTAAGCGTCAGGGCTGTCGAGCAGACCGAGCTCTATCAGTTTGGGGTCGGCAAGATAATACAGGGCGAAAAGGTCGGCGCGGGCCTCCTCCAGGGCTGAGCCGTGGGCCTTGAGCGCGTCAGGGTCCACTCCGGGCAGCAGTCGGCCGGAAGCATGGCCCAGACATTCATGAAGGTCTGTATGGAGATTGTCGGTTATGAACAGATAGTCTTCCACAAGCTTGCGGGTGGCGGCATCGTCGATAAATTCCTCGTTGAAACCGTTGCCCTGCGAGGCTTCGTCGTAAGCCTGAGTGATATTTTCGATGGTAACCGACTTAGAGCCATGGGCCGCGCGAATCCAGTTGGCGTTGGGCAGATTTATGCCTATGGGAGTGGACGGATAGGAGTCTCCGGCAAGAATGGCAGCGGTAATCACCTTGGCGCTGACACCTTTCACCTTCTCTTTGCGGAAACGCGGGTCGACGGGCGAGTGGTCCTCAAACCACTGGGCGTTGTTGGAAATCACTTCGGTGCGGTGTGATGCCTTCTCGTTCTTGAAATTGACCATTCCCTCCCAGGCGCCGGTCATTCCCAGCGGGTCGCCGTAGCTCTCTATGAATCCGTTGATGAAATCCACTTTGGATGCGGTGTCCTCTACCCAGAGAATGGAGTAGTCGTCAAACGCACGGAGATCGCCGGTGGTGTAGAATTCCACCAGTTTTCCTATCACGGCTTTCTGGGCAGGGCTCTCGGCGTATTCCGCAGCCTTGTTGAGATTCTCGACTATACGGCGTATGGCAGAATCGTACAGACCACCTATTTTATATACTTCCTCCTGCACCTTGCCGTTTTTCTTCACCACACGGGCGTTGAGGCCGTAGCTGGGAGGCTCGGCAAGAGTAGTGTCCTTTACAGCGGCGTAATAGTCCTCGACCTCCTGCTGGGTCACTCCGTCGTAGAGATTGTTGGCAGAAGTCACAATAAGGTCCTGGCCCTCGGCCTGGTTCACTCGCTTTGCCATCACTCCGGGATTGAATATCACCTCCATAAGCTCCCCGGCATTTGCGGGGCGTTTTCCCACGGGGAGCTCGGCCACGCGGGCCTCGAGCCACGGCCGCGAGAACTCGGGCACAAACTTATCGGTGGAATAATGGTGATGCATGCCGTTTCCGAACCACACCTGTTTCAGATATTTTTCGAATGCACGGAACTCCTTGTCATCGCGTTTGCCACGGTAATCGGTATACACATTCTCAAGCATGCCACGTATGGCAAGGTTATGTTTTCCATTCTGGTCCCAGAGTATATCGCGGCCGTTGAGTGCGGCCTCGGTAAGATAATATACGAGCATTTTCTGCCTGAGCGAGAGATTCTCGAAATCGGGCACTTTATAGCGGAGCACCTGAAGGTCGGCGAAACGGTCCATCACATAATTGAAGTCATCGTTGTTCTTTGCCATAGAGCTTAATGTGGCGCCGGTGCAGATGGCAGCGGCAATCGTAGCCACACGTAAAGAGTTGTTGATAAGCATAGTCAGAGTTATTCAATCCAGAGTATTAATCCCTTGAGGTATTCTCCTTCGGGATGATAGATATTGACGGGATGGTCGGCAGGCTGTGTGAGCTGATGGAGTATGCGCACGCGGCGGCGTGTCTGTGCGGCCGCGGAGAACACCGCCAGCCTGAACTGTTCGCGCGATATGGCCTGCGAACATGAGAACGTGAAGAGAATGCTTCCCGAAGGCATTTTCTCCATAGCCCGGGCGTTGAGGCGCTGATAGCCGCGCAGGGCGTTCTTTATGGCGCTGCGGTGTTTGGCGAATGCCGGCGGATCGAGCACCACCAGGTCGTAGGCGCCAACGGGCATATCGGCAAGGAATTTGAAGGCATCCTCGGCAAACGAGCGGTGACGCGGACAGTCTTCGCCGAAATTCAGCGCCACATTGGCGTCGGTAAGGGCCACGGCCTTTGCGGAGCTGTCGACGGAATGAACCGTTTCCGCCCCGCCTCTGAGGGCATAGACAGAGAAGCCGCCCGTGTAGCAGAACATGTTGAGCACCCGGCGTCCGGCGGCATAATGCTGAAGCAGGCGGCGGTTGTCGCGCTGGTCGACGAAGAAACCTGTCTTCTGTCCGCGCAGCCAGTCAACGTGGAAACGGAGGCCGTTTTCAAGAGCCTCGTCGGTCGTGAAGCCTCCTATTATATAATCGTTCTGGGGGTCGAGCCGGGCCTTATACGGCAGCGTGGTCTCCGATTTATAGTAAACGGCGCTGATACCGGCTTCTGGAAGCGACACGAGCGCGCGGGCTATCTCATTGCGGGCATAATGCATGGCCGGCGAATGGGCCTGCATCACAGCCGTAGCGCCATACACATCCACTATCAGGCCGGGAAGGAAATCGCCCTCGCCGTGCACCAGACGGTATGCGTTGTTGTCTGGACGTATCAGGTCGAGCACCCGGCGCAGCCGATAGGCCTCGGAAAGGCGCCTGCGGTAAAAATCCTCATCTATCACAGTATCTTCTTCGCTCAGCATTCTCACGGCTATGCTGCCTACCTGGTAATGACCTGTGCCGAGAAGCTGCCCGGAGTCGGAGCGCACGGTGACAGTCTCGCCCTCCTCGAGCCCTTCGGGCAGAGAAGCTATGGCGCCTGAGAACACCCAGGGATGGAAACGGAGCAGCGACTCTTCCTTGCCCCTGCGAAGTATTATTTCGGGATATGACATATAATTTCAGTTTGCGGAAAAACGAATCAGTTTGCAAAAGAGCGTATGGCGTCGAGGCCGTTGGCATAGAGCATCAGCAGAAGCAGAAATGCCATTCCGGCTATCTGGGCGTATTCCATCACCTTTTCGGGAGCGGGCTTGCGCATCACCATCTCATAAAGAAGGAACATCACATGACCACCGTCTAGAGCCGGGATGGGAAGTATGTTGATGAATGCCAGAGCTACCGAGATGAAAGCAGTGATCTGCCAGAATGAAAGCCAGTTCCAGCGGTCAGGAAACATGGAGCCTATGGCGCCGAATCCGCCTATGCTCTGCGACCCTTCCTTGGTGAAAAGATATTTCATGGAGCCCACATAGTTGGTGAGCATCTCGGTGCCGTTGACAATGCCTTTGGGCACAGCCTCCCATAGCGAATAGTTCACCACCACAGGCTTGTATATCTCGGTAATGGGGCGCAGCTGAAATCCGAGTTTGCCGCCTTCGGTGGGAGTGGCTTTCAGGTCAAGGATACGGCCGTCGCGCTCCACGCTCACTGTCACCTCCTTCCCTCCGTTAGCAACCAGCTGCTCAGTAAGCTCGGTGAAGCCCGGCGTAGGCACACCGTTTACGGCCACAATATGGTCACCCTCTTCCATTCCGGCTTTGGAGGCCGACGAACCACCCTGGATTTTAGCCACATAGACCGGCACACGGTAGGCGAGCAGCGACTGTTTGGCATTCGACAGGGTAAGCGCGAAGTTTTCGGGAATGGCGATGCTCACGGTGTCCGTATGGTTGCGGAGCACCTTCACCTCACGGGCTGTGACCATCTCATAGGGGAAGTTTTTAGAGGCATCGAGCTTATGGCCGTCGGCGAGAAGAGGAATATCGCCGTTCTGGAATCCAAGCTTGCGGGCTTCCTCGCAATACTCCATTCCTTCAGTGGCGTTTTCAAGCGGAATATACTCCGCGCCCCAGTGGAAGGCAATACCTATATATATCAGTATGGCGAGAATGAAGTTGAACGTGACGCCGCCTATCATCACAAGCAGACGCTGCCACGCCGGCTTGGCACGGAAATCAGTCGGCTGGGCCGGCTGGGCAAGCTGTTCCTTGTCCATGGATTCATCGATCATTCCGGCTATCTTCACATAGCCTCCGAGCGGAAGCCAGCCTATGCCGTATTCAGTGTCGCGCCACGAGGCCTTTTCAACACCGTTCTTATCATATTTCACTTTCTTTTTCTTCGGCTTCCATTTGGCTATAGAGAACCACGGATTGAAGAAAAGATAGAATTTCTCGACCTTTATGCCGAATATACGGGCCATGAGATAATGGCCGAATTCATGTATTATCACAAGAAGCGCCAATGCCACTATAAGCTGCAAGGCCTTCATCAGAATTGGTGTCATCAGTAAAACAGAGGTTATTTGGTGAAATTGTCGTTATTGGAAATTTTCTTAAAAACGTTATGCGCCGCTATGGCTGAAAGGCGGCGTTCAGAACCTGCCGCTCTTCACAAGCTGCGAGGCAATGGCTCGCGATTCGTCGTTCACTGCCACATAGTCCTCATAAGCGGGCGCGTCCACTCCAGGCGCCGCATCCAGCGTCGCCTCTATAAGCGGATAGATATCGGTGAACCGCAGATTGCCTTTGAGGAAGGCATCCACGGCAATTTCGTTGGCTGCATTTATGGTGCAAGCGGTGGTGCCTCCGGCGCGCAGGGCCTTGTGGGCAAGAGTGAGGCATGGAAAGCGCCCGCAATCTGGCAGTTCAAAGGTGAGCGTGGCGAAATCGGCCAGGGAAAGACCGGGGCGCGATGTGTGCATGCGCGATGCGTCGCCCAGGGCATAGCGTATGGGAATATGCATGTCGGGCACTCCCAGCTGTGCCTTCACAGCACCGTCAACGAACTCCACCATGGAATGGACTATCGACTGGGGATGCACAAGCGCCTCTATTCTGGATTCGTCAACGTCGAAAAGCCAGCGTGCTTCTATTATCTCGAAGGCCTTGTTCATCATCGAGGCGGAATCCACTGTGATTTTGGCTCCCATCTGCCATTTGGGATGACGCAGGGCATCGGCAGTGGTTACGCTGCGGAGCTGTTCGGCCGTATGGTGCAGGAAGGGGCCGCCCGAGGCCGTGATTATAAGTTTCGACACCGAAGCCGGATTCTCGCCCGCGAGACACTGGTAGATGGCCGAATGTTCCGAATCCACCGGTATTACTTTTGAACGGGATTGCGAAAGAATGGCATTCACAAGTTCGCCCGCAACCACGAGCGTTTCCTTGTTGGCCAGCGCTATATCCTTTCCCGCACGGATCGCACGCAGGGTAGGAGCGAGGCCGCTGTAACCCACCGTGGCGGTCACCACGGTGTCAACGTCATCGCGCTCAACAGCCTCGCAAATGGCCTCGGGACCGGCGGCCGTCGCTATCCCGTAAGGCTCGAGCGCCACGCGGAGCGCCGGATAAAGTTCCTTGCGGGCAATCACCGCCATGGCAGGTCTGAATTTAATGGACTGCATGATAAGGGCATCGACATTACTTCCGGCCACAAGCACCTGAGCCTTGAAGAGATCGGGATAATCAGAGATGATATCGAGTGTCTGGCCTCCGATAGAACCGGTACTGCCTACTACTGCTATTCTTTTAATTTTTGTTTGCACTGTAAAATAAAATTGCGTAATTTAGCGCCAAATTTTAGCGATTGTTAAAAACGGCGTTTATCTACATATACTATGGTGCAAAGATACTTCATTTTGGCAAACCAATCAAAAATGGAGTTGAATGCCGAACAAAAAAGTAGAGACTAATGTTATAAAATCGTAAATTAATCTGAAAAAGATAGATTTAAACCAAAATTACAAAAAGAAAGTAATATTTATTGTTTCACAAGTTTTTTTATTTCGAGAGAATGAAGACTAAATTATTCTTTGCAATTGCAGCATGTGGTAGCATGCTCTTTGCAGCAAACACAGCTTCTGCACAAGAGACTGTAGTGGTAGAAGAAGCCACTGTGATTGAACAGCCCGTTGAGTGCAAGAACCACTATACGTCTTCCTGGCGTCAGAACTGGTTCATTCAGTTAGGTGCCGGTATGCAGGTTCCTTACGTTGACCACTATCTCAACAACGGCGATTCAAAACGTCACATCACCGCCACCTACAACGTAGGCGTAGGCCACTGGTTCTCACCCTACCTGGGATTCCGTCTCACAGGTTACTATGGCAAGCTCCACTTCGATTGGGCTAAATATAACACCGCTAAGATGGCCAACGTAAACGCTGACCTCATGTGGGATATGTTCAACTCTATCGCCGGTGTTAAGGCTGACCGCACTTTCAGCATCCTTCCCTTCGTAGGTGTTGGCGGTACTTACACCTGGGGCTTCGATCCCGCCCTCGCTTCAATTCCTGACGGCGACGGCCACCTCAAAACTAAAGAATGGACTCTTCCCGTTTCTGCAGGTCTGCAGCTCCGCTTCCGTCTCTGCAAATATGTTGACTTCTTCGCAGAAGGCCGCATGAACTTCTACGGCGACAACTTCAACAACGTATGCTCTGGCGATCCTATCGAAGGCAACCTCTCAGTATACGGTGGTTTCAACATCAACTTCGGCGGCCGCAACTTCGAGCGCTACAATCCCTGCGACTACCTTGCCTATATCAACTCTCTCAATGGCCAGGTTAACGACCTCCGCGGTCAGCTCGCTACCACCGCAGCCGCTCTCGCCGCTGCTGAGGCTCAGCTCCCCTGCCCCGAACCCAAAGTTATCGTAAAGGAATCTGCCGCTACTCCGCTGCTCACAACCGTACGTTTCCGCATCAACTCTTCGAAGATCTCCAACGAGGAAATGGTCAACGTTTACAACATGGCACAGTGGCTCAAGCAGAACCCCGACCAGAAGGTTATGATCGACGGTTATGCTGACAAGAAGACCGGTACTTCCAGCTACAACATGAAGCTTTCTGAGCGTCGTGCAAAGGCTGTTGCCGAAACTCTTAACAAGAAATACGGCATCGATTCTTCTCGCCTCATCATCAAGGCCTTCGGTAGCGATACCCAGCCCTACGACGTTAACAACTGGAACCGCATCGTAATCTTCGGTCAGGCCGAGTAAGATAACAGCTGCGATTACCCAGGCCACGGGCCGAACCGAGAACCCGGCTCATGCCAAGGTAATAATTCAGATTGACAAATAAACCCTGTTCCCCGCCTCACCATTGGTGAGCGCGGGGAACAGCCGTTTTTATGCGAATTCTTTATTTGTGATTTCGGTTTTAATAATGTATATTTGTTGGTAAGTATGACCCGACAATTAGTTAATGCACATATTAAATAATTTCGGTGTCATACTTAACAATCCCTCAGACTGAAAATCCTTAAATTTTACACTCATATAATATGGAAAAAAACGACGAACTGTTGAAAAACGTCACCGCAAAAGCCCAGGTTTGGCTCGGTGAGGCCTATGACGAAGAAACCCGCGCCGAAGTGAAGCGCATGCTCGACGATCCCGATCCCACAGCACTTATAGAAGCTTTCTACCGCGACCTCGAATTCGGCACCGGCGGCCTCCGCGGCATTATGGGCGCCGGATCCAACCGCATGAACATCTATACCGTAGGCGCCGCCACACAGGGCTTCGCCAACTATCTCAAGGAAGCGTTCGCCGACCTCCCCGAGATTTCGGTAGTAGTGGGCCACGACGTGCGCAACAACTCCCGCAAATTTGCTGAAATCGTTGCCGACATCTTCTCGGCCAACGGTATCAAGGTATATCTCTTTGATTCTTTCCGCCCCACACCCGAACTGTCATACGCTATCCGCAAACTCGGGTGCCAGAGCGGCGTGAATATCACCGCATCCCACAATCCCAAGGAATATAACGGCTACAAAGCCTATTGGGCCGACGGCGCACAGATTATCTCGCCCCACGATGTCAACATCATTGACCGCGTAAACCGCATCCACGGTGCCGAGGAAATCAACTTCAAAGGCGATCCCTCAAAAATCACCATCATCGGCGAAGAAATCGACGCCCAGTTCCTGTCCGATATCAAAGGCCTCTCGCTCAGCCCCGAGGCTATCGCCAACAACCGCGACCTCAAAATCGTCTATACCCCTATCCACGGCACAGGCGTGACCCTCATTCCCCGTTCGCTCAAGAACTACGGTTTCGAGAACATAATCCACGTACCCGAACAGGACGTACCCTCCGGCGACTTCCCCACTGTTGAGTCACCCAACCCCGAAGTCCCCTCGGCAATGGCTCTCGGCATTGCAAAAGCCAAGGAAGTGGGCGCCGACCTGATCATGGCATCCGACCCCGATGCTGACCGTGTGGGCTGCGTGCTCCGCGACCACAAGGGCGAATACGTGCTTCTCAACGGCAACCAGATCGTGATGATTCTCCTCTACTACATCATGACCCGTAACGCCGAACTCGGCCGTATCACAGGCAAGGAATACGTTGTGAAAACTATCGTAACCACCGAAACCATCAAGGCCATTGCTGAGAAAAACAACATCGAGATGTTTGACTGCTACACCGGCTTCAAGTGGATTGCAGCCGTGATCCGCGAACACGAAGGCATAGCACGCTATCTCGGCGGCGGCGAAGAGAGCTACGGATTCCTCGCTGAGGACTTCGTTCGCGACAAAGACGCCGTTTCGGCTGTGTCCCTCCTCGCAGAGGCTGCTGCATGGGCCAAGGATAAAGGTATGAACTTCCTCCAGCTCCTCCAGGAAATCTACATAAAATACGGTTTCTCCCGCGAGGCTGGCATCTCAGTTGTACGCACTGGCAAAGCCGGCGCCGAGGAAATCCAGGCCATGATGAAGAACTTCCGCGCCAATCCTCCCAAACAGCTCGGAGGAAGCCCCGTGGTTACCATCAAGGACTACGATTCGCTCAACCTCACCACACTTCCTTCAGGCGAGGTTACAAAGCTCGACATGCCCGTTACCTCCAACGTGCTCCAGTACTTCACAGCCGACGGCTCCAAAGTATCAATCCGTCCTTCCGGCACCGAGCCCAAAATCAAATTCTACATCGAAGTCAAAGGCAAGATGGAATCCGCTGCCGACTATGACAATGCCATCAACGAGGCCAACGCCAAGATTGAAGAAGTCAAGAAAGACCTCGGCATAGACTGATCCTTTTCTGAAACCGATAAAGCCAACAATGGCGGTGCGCCGGCCCCGGCCGCACCGCCATTCTTTTTGTGCTCTCCCGGGGGAGCACCGGAGGTGCGGTGTCTGTACAACCCACTACGTAAGCTGTACCCTCCTGAACTCTCCCTACGGAGCACCTCCTGTGCTCCGTAGGGAGGATTTTGCACCAGCGGCAACGTGGAGTGGCAATATCCTTATTGCCACAGATTTTACAGTCAATATGAATATCGACGGTCCATGAGGGTAGTGGGAATGTGGGCCTCCGGCCGTCGAGCTTTCACCCGGCAGAGCCATAAAAAACGGTGTGCCAGAACTAAGTTCCGACACACCGCAAATACAGTCATTTATTAATATCTTTATTTCTTGGTTGTGGCTTTGCGCTTTGCTGTGGTGGTTTTTTTCCTTTTAGTCGCGGTTTTGCTTTTGCTCACACGTGCTGTCTTGCTCTTGCGCACTTTGCTTTTACGCTTGGCAGTGCTTCTTTTGACCGGGCCGTATTTCTGCGACTGTTTGTAGGTCTTGTGGTCGAAAGTGAATATATCCTTATGGGGAACACCGTTCTCAAAGTCAATTATGGCTGCCGGATTAATAGGGAGGCCCATGAAGCGCGTCTCGAAATGGAGATGAGGACCCGTAGAACGTCCGGTATTACCGCCGAGGGCAATAGGCTCACCGGCCTTCACACGCTGATTGGGTTTTACAAGGAATTTGGAAAGGTGACCGTAGACGGTCTCCATACCGTTGTCGTGACGTATCACAACATAGTAGCCGTAACCGCGACCTTCATATTTAGTGAGACGTACTTTGCCATCGAACGCCGAAACCACAGTGTCGCCAATCGAAAGACGAAGGTCGGTGCCGCGGTGAACCCTACGGAAACGGCGGCGATAACCGTAATTGGAGGTGATAGCTCCCGGAACCGGAGGCACGTATGTGCTTACATCGATATCTTTCACAGCCGGAATTTCCACACCGCTGTAGGGGTTGACAAACTGGCTGTCCCAGTTAAGGTTGAAAATCTCATTATCCTGTTCGGCCTCGCGCTCGCGAAGATCGTTGAGGAACGCTTTCATATTATTCACCTTTATCTCGGCTCCTGCCGGACGCTGGTTCGCTATGAGATTTTCATGCTGGTTGCTGTGGAGCGACGGCAATTTGTACTGGGCGGACGCCTGCGGAAGGCACAACGCAGCCATTGCAATTGCCGAAGTGGCAATCAGTGATATTTTTTTGATAAATGGCATTACTTTTTCTATTGTGAGGAAAGAGAAATGGATATGTGAATTAAGGTTAACTTAGAATTATTTTAGCAATCATGAAATTTATTTCTCCTCGTCGGGCGAATAAATGGAGCGGATATTCTGCGGAGTCCAGTCAAATACTTCGTCGGGAGTGAAAAAGCGTTTGATTTCAGCTTCGGCATCCTCGGCCGAAGAAGAGGCATGAACCACATTTTCCTGACCGCTCATGGAGAAATCGCCGCGGATGGTACCGGGAAGGGCCTCACGACCATTGGTGGCTCCGGTCATCAGGCGCACAACCCTTATGGCATCGTTACCTTTGAGCACCATGACAATAACCGGAGTGGCCATCATAGAGGCGAGAATCAATGGAAAAAACGGACGGTCAACGAGATGGGAGTAATGCTCACGCAATATCTGCTCGTCGAGCTGCATCATTTTCATACCGCATATTATGAGCCCTTTCTGCTGGAAGCGTTTGAGGATATCCCCTACGAGGCCACGGGCCACTGCCGACGGTTTGAAAATTACTAATGTCTTTTCCATGATTTGGTAATTACTATAGATTCTTAAGTATTGTCCTGATTTTTTGGACATTCAAAGTTAAGCATTTAACATCCGGCCCCAAAATATCTCTTTATCAAAAAAACTTAATTCAGTTAAATATTCCGTTCCGCACACCCATATCACCCTACGAATAAGCAACTTAACCCGATTTGTGAAAAATGGTGAAATATTGTACCTGAATGTAAATCATGCACATAAGTGCACATTAAGTGCAACTTTTAGTCCTGATTACGAGCTAATAAACAATGGTTTGCAGGCACCTCAGGATATCATGCTCCAGTCAATCTGCTTGGCAAACAATTTCTGCATCTCGGAGCGGAGGCAAGCGTGTTCGCGACGCTCAAGCGCGGGATCATTGCCGAGCACATACTCGGCCTCGTCACGGGCAAGCTGGATTATCCGGCCGTCGGTAGCGAGATTGGAAATTTTCAGGTCTATGGCCATGCCGCTCTGCAGAGTACCCTCGAGATCGCCGGGGCCACGCATGCGCAGGTCGGCTTCCGCCACAAGGAATCCATCAGTGGTCGACGTCATTATCTCAAGACGCTTGCGCGTCTCGCGGGCAATGGCACGTTTGGTCATGAGTATACAGAAGCTCTGCGCCGCCCCGCGCCCCACCCTGCCGCGAAGCTGATGCAGCTGTGAGAGTCCGAACCGCTCGGAATTCTCTATCACCATGGTTGTTGCGTTAGGCACATTCACCCCCACTTCTATCACGGTGGTTGCCACAAGTATATCGGCTTTCCCCGAGGCGAACAGCTCCATCTGGGCATCTTTCTCGGCCGGCTTCATCTTGCCGTGGACGTAGGCCACCTTCCATTGCCTGAAGTTCTCGCAGATATTCTCGTAGCCTTCCTCAAGACTCTTCAGGTCAACCTTCTCATTTTCCTTTATCAGAGGATAAACTATATATACCTGACGGCCCTGCCGGAGCTGGCGTGTGATGCCGCGATACACGTCAAGACGGTTGTCGTCGTAACGCATCAGAGTCGTCACCGGTTTGCGTCCCGGAGGGAGCTCGTCGATAACGGAAACATCCAGGTCGCCATAGACGGTCATGGCGAGCGTGCGAGGAATAGGCGTGGCGGTCATCACGAGCACATGCGGAGGTGTGATATTCTTCTTCCACAGCCGCGCGCGCTGGGCCACACCGAAGCGGTGCTGCTCGTCGATTACCACGAAGCCCAGATTGGCAAACTGCACCTTGTCCTCTATCACGGCATGTGTGCCGATGAGAATGTGCAGACTTCCGTCGGCAAGCTGCGAGGCTATTACATCGCGTTCCTTCTTACGGGTCGACCCGGTGAGCAGCTTCACATTCACGCCCACCTTCGCGGCCATTCCGGAGATAGTCTCGTAATGTTGCGTGGCAAGAATCTCGGTGGGTGCCATCAGACACGCCTGGTAACCGTTGTCGAGTGCTATGAGCATCGTAAGGAGCGCCACGAGTGTCTTGCCACTGCCCACATCGCCCTGAAGCAGGCGGTTCATCTGGCGCCCGCTGTTCATGTCGGCACGTATCTCCTTTATCACCCTTTTCTGCGCTCCGGTAAGCTCGAATGGCATGCACTGTTCGTAAAAGGCATGGAAATAGCAGCCGACGCGCGAAAACCGGAAGCCTCCGGCCATGGCCGAACGCTTGCGGCAATAGCTGAGTATATTGAGCTGAAGGTAGAAAAGTTCCTCGAATTTCAGACGGAAACGCGCCTTGTCGAGGCTCTCGCGTGAGTGGGGATGATGTATTTCTTTTATCGCCTCGGCCTTGGGCATGATTTTCAGCCGCGACATCAGTTCGGGCGGAAGAGGCTCTGTTATGTAGCCCGCGTAACGTTCCAGCACGGCCGACTGCCACCCTGAAATCATTCGCGACGAAACCCCGCGGTTGCGGAGTTTTTCCGTGAGAGGATAGACGCCGCGGAACGACGCGCGCGTCGCCTCGCGACTTTGAGGAAGGTCTATTTCAGGATGAACCATGCTCCAGCTGCCCTGGAATGGCGAGGGCTTGCCGAAAAGCACATACTCCAGCCCTGTGCGGTAATTCTCGCGTATCCATTTTATGCGATGGAACCATACCACCTCCATCATCTTCGACCCGTCGGTAAACAGCCCTATGAGCCTTGTCTTGGCGCCTTCGCCCTGAACCGTGAAGTTGATGAATTGACCCTTCACCTGCACCATCGGCATGTCCCCCTCGAAATCAGTTATGGAGTAGAATTTAGAGCGGTCCACATACTGGTTTGGGAAGTGATACAGCAGATCGTAGCAGGTGCGTATGCCCAGTTCCTTTTCCAGGAGCTCGGCCATTCTGGGGCCGACTCCCTTCACGAATTTCACATCTGTCTGCCGCAGCCGTTCCATTATTTATGATAGATACGGAGTATATCCATATCGCCGGGAGAAGTGACTTTCATCAGAGCCTCGTCGCCGGCCACAAGCGCGGGAGCCCCGAAACCGGCAGCTTCCATCACCGACGCGTCATCGGTCATGGTGCTGTTGTAAGGTAAAGAATATGCCTGTCGGAGCTTTGCGGCGTCAAAAGCCTGCGGTGTCTGGATTCGCACGAAAAGGCTGCGGTCCACCGCTTCCGACGCTCCCCCTGGGAGACGCCTGCGTATCGAATCGGCCATTTCAAGCACTGGCACAGCCCCTGAAGCACCGGCCTCGATAGCCGATAGAAGCCGTCCGGCAACAGCCGGGGACAGTAACGGTCTGGCCGCATCATGCACCATGATGATACCTCTATAATCGGCCGGAAGGGAATCTATGGCGTTCCTGACCGACTGCCAGCGGGAGGCACCCCCGGTAACAATTTCCGGGCTATCGAATCCGTGCGCCGTGCACATCTCGCTCCACGCCTCCACCCAGTCACGGGCAAGCACAAGCACGATGCGCGCGCCGGGCAGAGCCTCGCGCACGCGCTCCACTGAGGTCATGAGCAGCGGACGTCCACCGTAATCACAATATTGCTTGGGACGCGATGCACCAAAGCGTGAGCCGGTACCGGCCCCCACAATTATCACGGTGATGTTCTCAGTCTTCATCGGTTTCCAGCTCCAGATGACTGTGGCGAGAGCACGGCATCATATTCCGCAGGCGTGGTGATTATGCGCACCGCTTCACCATACACCGGATTTAGCACATTGGCAATCCGGAAATAAGTGGACTGCGTGAAAAGGTCGCGGCCTATCAGCGCCTTCATTATGGTCTGTATCACGGGAAGGCTGCGGTCGTACTGCTCCTGATCGAATTTCACCCCTTCTTTTTCGCCGAGAGCGCGAAGGCCGTCGAGCATTTCGGGGGTCACGGTAAATTGCTCCACAAATGAATCTTCGGTGCGGTATTTTTTGCGGAGAGCCTTGCGGTTCTCGTCGATATAGTTGACACAAGATTGGTTCAACAAGCCTTTGGCCACAATGTCGCGGTAATAGTCGCTGTATTTCGTGGTATCCACAGCCACAAAGCGGTCAGGCATGATGCCTCCGCCGCCATAAACGGGACGACGCAGACGCAGCGTCTCGTAGCGAAGCGAGTCGGCGAAGTGCACGCTGTCGGCATTGGTGTATTCTCCGTGCTGCAGACGGTCTATAAGCTCATGCTCATAGCTGTCTTCCTCGCCGGCCACGTAAGGCTTCTGTATGGAGCGGCCCGAAGGAGTATAGTAGCGCTGGGTAGTGAGGCGTATCATCGAGCCGTCGGGGAACGGGAACGGCCGCTGCACGAGTCCTTTTCCGAACGTGCGGCGCCCCACCACCACTCCGCGGTCATTATCCTGCATGGCTCCCGCGAGAATCTCGCTTGCCGAAGCCGAGAACTGGTTCACCATCACCACCACGCGTCCACGGTTCATGGGGCCGTCGGCAACAGTGCGGTAATAGAACGGCTCCACGCGCACACCTTTGGTGAACACAACCGTGTCGCCAGCGTCGAGAAACAGTCCGGCAAGGTCGTAGGCGGCCTTGAGGTAACCGCCGCCATTGTCCTCGAGGTCCACAATCACGTCGCGCATGCCTTTGCCTGCAAGTTCGGCCAATGCCTTGCGCACCTCATCGAAAGTGCTCTCGCCGAACCGCGACACACGTATATAACCCACTCCGGGAGCGGCCATGAAAGAGGCGTCGACACTCGCTATGGGAATATCATCGCGCACTATGCGGAATTCTATGGGTCCTTTCGCACCCTTACGGAGCACATTGACATTCACCACCGACCCCTTGGGACCGCGCAGTATCTTCTGGATGTCGGTATTCTTTTTCTTCACGCCCGATATGATGGTATCGTTGGCAGAAAGTATGCGGTCTCCGGCCAGAAGGCCCACTTTCTCAGAGGGGCCGCCCGGAACGGTCTGAACCACATAAAGCGTATCGTTGAGCATGTTAAACTGAATGCCGATACCTGAGAAATTGCCCTGCAGAGGCTCGGTCAGTTCACGTGTCTCCTCAGGATTGGTGTAGGTGGAATGCGGGTCGAGCTTCTTTAGCATCGCCACGATACCTGCTTCCACTATATCGTTGGAGTTAACCGTGTCCACATAGAATTTCTCTATGATCTGTTCGGCATAATTGAGTTTCTGGATCGGAGGAAATTCCGGTTTGAGCGGAGGCGCCGAAAACGCCGTACCGGCCGCGGCTACAAAGGCGAGCATGGCCGGAAGTATTCTTTTGGTGTTTATTTTCATTGGTTTCTGATGTTTCTATTTTGTGTTTTCATTATTCGGGATACCGCCGGGCACGAACCGCGAGGTGTCTACCCCATATTTCTCCAGCTCCCGCACCATGCTCGAGCTAAGCGCGGCCAGTTCCGGCTCAGCGAAGAGAAGCACGGTGTCTATGCCGGAAATCATGCGGTTGACCTCCGCCATGCCGCGCTCATATTCAAAATCGGCCACATTGCGCACTCCGCGCAGAAGCCAGCGGGCGCCGCAGCTGCGCGCGGCATCGACAGTGAGACCGCTCCAGGAAATCACATCTACACCGTCGAGGCCTTCCACCGCGCGGCGCACGGCCTCAAGACGGCGCTCTGTCTCCGCGCCATCGGCGCCTTTGGAATCGTTGATGCCTATCACCACCGTCACATGGTCGAAAAGCTCGAGTCCGCGGCGCAATACCGAAAGATGTCCGAGCGTAAACGGATTGAACGAGCCGGCGAATACCGCCCTACGCTCTTCTTCAGGAAATCTGCGAGTCATCTTCAACCACGAGGTTTTCTATTATGAAATTCTGGCGCTCCACGGAGTTCTTTCCCATGTAGAATCTGAGCAGTTCTCCCACGCCGTCTTCCTTATGCATGGTCACTTTGTCGGCGCGCATGTCCTCGCCGATAAAACCGCGGAACTCCTCGGGAGATATCTCGCCGAGACCTTTGAATCGCGTAATCTCGGCATTTACGCCAAGGCGGTCAATGGCCGTCAATCGTTCGGCATCGTTGTAGCAATAATAAGTTTCCTGCTGCACTCCGGTCTTGGAATCGCGCCGTTTGGTTGCTTTTTTGTTGCGCACACGAAACAGCGGGGTCTGAAGTATATACACATGCCCGCGCTTTATCAGGTCGGGGAAAAACTGCAGGAAGAAAGTCAGGAGCAGAAGGCGTATGTGCATGCCGTCCACGTCGGCATCGGTAGCTATTATCACCTTGTTGTAGCGAAGCCCGTCGATACCGTCCTCGATGTTGAGAGCGGCCTGAAGCAGGTTGAACTCTTCGTTTTCATAGACCATTTTCTTGGTCTTGGCGTAGGTGTTTTTCGGTTTGCCGCGAAGCGAGAACACCGCCTGTGTCTCCACATTGCGTATCTTAGTGATGGAGCCGGCAGCCGAGTCACCCTCGGTGATGAAGATGGACGATGCCATTTTCTTGGCCTCGTCGCCACGGGTATCGTTGAGGTGAACGCGGCAGTCAAGCAGTTTCTTATTGTGGATGCTTATTTTTTTGGCCTGTTCACGGGCCTTCTTCGTGATTACCGACAGTGACTTTCGCTCGCGCTCGTTGGCGAGGGCCTTCTTCAGTATTATTTCGGCAGTATCCTTTTCGCGGTGCAGATAATTGTCAAGCTCCTTCTTGATGAAATCGCCCACATATTTGGCCACCGTCGGACCGTCGGGGCCCATGTCGCGCGAGTTGAGTTTCGTTTTGGTCTGCGACTCAAACACCGGCTCCTGCACTTTCACCGACACAGCCGCCTGGATACCGCCGCGTATATCGCTGTATTCAAGATTGGGCTTGCCCAGAAAATCCTTTACCGTTCGCGAAACGGCCTCCTTGAATGCCGTGAGGTGCGTACCGCCCAGAGGCGTGTGCTGACCGTTGACAAACGAATAATATTCCTCGCCATACTGATTGGCATGGGTAATCGCCACTTCTATGTCCTCCCCCTTCAGATGAATTATGGGATAGAGAGGTTCAGCCGTAAGATTGTCGCGAAGGAGATCGAGCAGACCATTGCGCGACACATATTTCTGACCGTTGTAATTTATGGTAAGGCCGGCGTTGAGATATGTATAGTTCTTTATCAGAGGGAGTATATATTCCTCGTGATACCGATAGTTCTTGAAAAGCGAAGCATCAGGAGTGAACTGCACGAGCGTGCCGCTACGGTCATCAGAGTCTTCGGTCTCCCCTTCATACAGAAGCTTGCCGCAACTGTATTGCGCCACCTTGGTTTTGCCGTCGCGGAAACACTGAATGCGGAAATCCGTTGACAACGCATTCACCGCCTTAAGGCCAACACCGTTCAGGCCCACCGACTTTTTGAACGCCTTGGAATCATATTTGGCACCCGTATTCATGGTGGATGTAGCGGCCACCATGCGTCCCAGAGGAATGCCTCGGCCATAATCGCGCACGGTCACGGTATAATCGGTCACAGTCACCTCAATCTGGCGTCCGTTGCCCATCATGAACTCGTCGATGGAATTATCCATCACCTCTTTCAGGAGCACATAGATTCCGTCATCGGAAGCGGTGCCGTCGCCAAGCTTTCCAATATACATGCCCGGGCGCAACCGGATATGTTCCTGCCATTCCAGCGTAACCACATCGTCCTCAGTATATCCCGCAGGATCAGACGGTGCGTTTGCCGTGACTGCCGAGGTGTCTTCTACGGTCTCGATTTCATCGTTTTCTTTCAGAACTTTGTCGTCCATCATTCAGTTTCTTGAAGCTTCAACCCACAAATTTACAAAAAATTTGCCGCTCCGCCAACCAGCGACTTCAATTCACTGTATTTCAATCATTTCAACCTAAGATAAAAATCGCATAAATTTTCATATTTCCATTGCAACACCTTGCTTATGACAATGTTTTCTTTTATATTTGCATTCATCAATATCAGCCGTTCCAATGAATACAGAACCTGTTTTACCGGGGACCGCATATCTTAATAAAGCCATTCATTAACATAAAACCGTTTAATTATGAAACGTATTCTCTCACTTGCATTATGCCTGTTTGCCGCAGGTGTAACGTTTGCCCAAAATTATGAACCGAAATGGGTGGGCGATGTCAACATCATTACATTCGACACTGACACAGTGACTACTCCAGCAGAAAAATCAAATGTACAGATAAAGACATCGGATTCAGCAGGGCGCATCCTCTTCGGCATTGGCAACACACGACGCAAAATTGTGATAAAAGGAGGTCGCTCGACCGTTCAGCTCCAGCCTGCCGACACCATAACCCTCATTGTGCGATGCAAGGATAACAATTATGATCCGACATCGTTTATACAGGTGGTAAAATTCGAGGAAAAGAAGAAAGAGCGCAAAGCCGAGATATTCAATGTAAACTGGCTTGGCAGCGTTTCAGAAGGCAACCTAACCTATGTGCCTTATCAGGCCGACAAGTACGGAGCCAACTCCTACATACTCAAAATCAAGGCAGAACCCGGCGAATACGGTGTGCGCAACTTCAATCCCGAGAATGTGGACGAGCGCTCTATGGTGTTCTACTGTTTCGGTCTGCACTAAGCTATGGATGAGGCCGAATCTCCACAACTGTTGTCTGTACGTAAGGCCGCGCCCTCAGATCTCGACACGATAATGGCCGTGATTGACGCGGCTCGCGCCATAATGCGCGCCACAGGCAATCTCACGCAATGGTCTGAAGGGTACCCCTCATGTACAATGATAGAACAGGACATTGTCTCAGGAAATTTCTACGTGATATGTGACGCCAACGGCGCCGTGCAGGGCTGCTTCGCTTTTATTGTCGGAGCCGATCCCTCTTATGCCCGGATTGAGGGCGCTTGGCTTAACGACAAGCCTTATGGTGTCATTCACCGCCTCGCCTCAAAAGGAGAAGAACGGGGAGTAGCCGATGCTTGTCTTGACTTCTGCTTCGCACAGAAGGACGTTATCAGAATCGACACCCATGCCGACAACCGCCCTATGCTCCGGTGGCTCAAAAAACGTGGATTCACACATTGCGGAGTAATCAATATCTCCGACGGCTCGCCTCGTGAAGCCTTTATGCTCGACCGTAGCCATGAATAGCCGCCAAGCCAAAGTCTCGATAATCGTGCCCATATATAATCCGGGGCCTTACCTGCGTGCCTGCATAGACAGCGCTCTGAGCCAGACTTACAGAAACATAGAATTAATCCTGGTAGACGACGGCTCAACGGACGGCTCGTCAGCGATTATCGATCATTATGCGACATCAGATTCCCGGGTCACTACCCTGCATCAGTCCAACCGTGGTCTCTCCGCCGCCCGGAATGCCGGACTCGATATCGCGCAGGGTGACTTCATAACTTTTCTGGATGCGGACGACATACTCCATCCTCACTTCATAGAGCTCCTCACAGAACAACTGAATGCCGGAGCCGACATCGCCGCCTGCGATTTCACCCGCATGGAACCGGAGCTGACTGCCGCTGACTGCAACCAGAAACCAGTATCGATGTCGGGCCATGTCGCCCTCGAATCAATGCTATATCAGACCTCACGACTGCGCCACTCCGCATGGGGCAAGATTTACCGCCGTGAGCTTTGGGGCGGTCTCAGATATCCCGAGTGCTGGTTCGAAGACCTCTATATATCCGCCGACCTTTTTCCCAAAGCCGCCAGTTTGACTTTCATCCCCGCGAAACTTTATTTTTACCGCGACAACCCTGATGGGTTCATGGCGCGGAAAAACAGCTCGCGCTTCGACGCAGTGAAAGCTGCCATAAACGTGTGGGCTGTAACTTCCTCAATCAGCGGGGCCCTCCAACGCGCATCTACCGACCGCATTCTTAGCGCGTCCCTCAACTTCCTGGTCATGGCTGTACGCCACCGCATTCCGGTAAATGCGAAGAATATGGAATTGTGCATCAGCCTCATAAAATTACACCGCAAAAACACCCTTCTGAATCCGCTATGCCGCCGCAAGAACCGGCTGGGAGCCCTGGCTTCATACCTGGGCGTGCTCCCGGTTCTGAAACTTGCCTGCCGCAAGAGCGGAAAATAATAACATTAGACTGAAACATAGCCTCAAAATGATTATATTTGCCCCAAATTTTAAACCCATTCACAAAACAACATGAAAATTTTTGCAATAGCAGCGGCTGTGGCGGCTGCGCTCGGCATTTCCGCCCAGGCTGCCGATGTCAATCCGGTAATGGTAGTCAAAACCGCCGCTTCGCCCGACACCATAAAATTTCTGGTGATGACCACCGCGCCCGACGAACTCAAGCCCGATCCTGAAAACCGCCGTCAGCTCACGCTCCTCCCGGGTCAGACTGAGGCTGTCCTTTCTCCCGGTGAAACCGACGAAGAGCCCCTGCACTATCTGCTCTATCAGCAGACACCCAGAGGCATGAGAAACGTAGGTGACATATATCGCGCTCCCGGTCAGACAATAACCATAGACCTTTCTACAAATCCCGCCTCCGTAAGCGGCTCGCCCCTCATGGACAACATCAATACCGCCCGCGAAAGCCTCGCCCCCGGCATGAACGCAATCTCAGAGGCCGTAAAGGCACGCGACGAGGAAGCATACAACAAGGCCGTGGAACAGACACGTAAGGCTGCCGTTGACTTCATCCGCTCCAATCCGTCCAATCCGGGTTCCATCGAACTGATGAATCTTCTCTCTTCCGATGAAATCAACGTAGCCGAAATGATCAAGCCCGAAGCCAAGGAGGATATCAACGGCCCCATGTATGACTATTATCTGAATCGCCTCAAGGCCGAACAGCAGCGCAAAATCCAGGCTGAGAAAGTGGCTCCCGGCAAACCCGCCCCCGATTTCACCCTGCCCGACGCTGACGGCAAAATGGTAAGCCTCTCTTCGCTCAAAGGCAAATACGTGATGCTCGACTTCTGGGGCTCATGGTGCGGATGGTGCATCAAAGGCATTCCCCAGATGAAAGAGCAGTACGAGCGTCTGAAAGACAAAGTGTACTTCGTGAGCATAGCCTGCAACGACTCAAAGCAGGCCTGGACCGCCGCTCTTGAGAAATACGAAATGCCCTGGATCCAGCTCTGGAGCGACCCCGATACTCCTGCAGCCGAATCAGTGATGACCCTCTATGCAGTGGAAGGCTTCCCCACCAAATTCATCATCGGTCCCGACGGAAACATCGTAAACAAAGTTGTCGGCGAAGACCCCTCGTTCTACGACCTCTTTGACAATCTGAAATAACCGGGCATATATACCCGCATCTATACATTCATACATACAATAGTTTTTATGTCTAAACTTCTGAATATATTCGCTCCCGCCGCCGCTCTGCTTCTGGCCGCATCATGTTCTCATTCCTCGGAGTGGCACGTGAAAGGCAATGTGGAAGGCGGTGCCGACAAGACCATGCTTCTTGAAGCATCCTCCAACGGCCGCTGGTACCCGATAGACACCGTGACAATCGCAAGCAACGGATCGTTCGAGGCATCACAGCCTGCCGCCGGCTATCCCGACATCTACCGTCTGAATCTCGATGGCAAGACAATCTACTTCCCCATTGACTCGATAGAGACCGTGACCGTGAGCACCAAAGCCGACGCCTTCGATACCGACTATACAGTGGAAGGAACCGCCTCAGCCGACATGCTCATGAACGTCGACAACCGCATACAGCAGGCCATCAACGCCCACAACTCCGGCGACCTTACCGCCGACACATCCCTGAAGCATGACCTCACCGAGACTCTGCTGGCCGACCCGTCGGGAATCGTGGCATATTATATCATCTGCAAGAGTGTGAACGGACGCCCCATTTTCTCACCTGCAGTGAAATCTGACCTCCGCATTATCGGCGCGGTTGCAAACGCCTACAGCGAGCAGCGCCCTACCGACCCCCGCACCACTTATCTGAAAAATCTCTTCCTGAGCAACAAGCCCAGAAACATAACAGTGAGCGATTCCATCACCGCAGGCGAGATAGGATACTTCAACATCGACCTCTTTGACGCCCGCGGTCAGAAGCAGTCGCTTGAGGCTCTTGCCGAGAAGAAGCCTGTAGTGCTTCTGAACTTTACTTCGTTCTCAGAGACATTCTCTCCGGGTCTGAACGTAACACTCAACAAGCTTTACGACCGCTACTCATCGCAGGGTCTCGGCATCTATCAGGTGGCTCTCGACTCCGATGAATACAAGTGGCGTCAGGCTGCCAAGAATCTCCCCTGGATTTCAGTGTACAATTCTCAGGCCGAAGGTGAATCGGCGCTCGTGCAGTATAATGTATATGTGCTTCCCACCTTCTTCATCATCAAGGATGATACCGTGGCCGAGCGCATAACAAATCCTGCCGACCTCGAAAAAGCCGTAGCAAAATACTTCTGATAAATAATAAAGAATTTCAAATATGGCGTTTGAGCCATGCGATGCTCCGCAGCCCCACACGGTTGCGGAGCATTTTTTCATACGCCTTCCCTTTCAGCGTGAGCTTCGCTCCCGTTTCCCTCACCGCTTCCACCACAGTTCCGGCCACCTGCTCGCATCCCGACGCCGCCGCGCACCCCAGCATATATCCGGCCATATCGTTCAGTCCACGCACAACCCGCTGCTCATTTCGCAATCCGTAAGTCTGCGCGAGATGATGCACGGCGTGGCATAGGCCGGCGGCGAATAGCGCTCGGCGCTCCGAATCGGCCGTGCGCGTAATTGAATCGGGCGCCGGAGTATAATCAACGGTCACAGCAGAATCAAAAGCTACATCCCCCGCAGCGAGCAAAGCAAGCATCACGGGAAGATCCTCGCAACGGAAGCGCGGGTCGCACACCGCGCCCGGATTGTCGCGGAGCAGCTTCGTGACGATGCTTCGGCGGAACATCATTGCCGAAAGCATCATGGGAGTGGGCCGGTCAAGAGCCAGAAGAGAGATCATTGTATCGCGATGGGGTGCTTGCGACACATCGGTTCCGTTTACGCTTCCGCAATCTCTCCAGCGCGAACTTACGGCAACCAGTTTAGGCGCGGAGTCAAGCATGGCGGCGTGACGTGAAAGCGCCGAAGGGTCGCAACGGCGGTCATCACCCGCCACATCTGTCACGTATCTGCCACGGCAATGCTCCAGAGCATAAAAATAGTTTACGGGGATACCTAAATTAGGATGACGAGGAAGAAGCCGCACACGGTCGGGATAACGTGCGGCAATACACTCCAGAAGTTCACGGGTGCCGTCAGTGGAACCGTCGTCGGAAATCACCACCTCATATTCCACATCCCGACCCTCAAGCACGCTCATTACTGCCGCTTCGGCCGTAGATACCTGATTATATGTAAGCACTATAACGGAGACCGCAGGCTCTTCCATCTGCTTCTTCATTCTATATGCGATATCATATCAACAAAAGCGGGGCGAAGCATCGCGGCATTGAAATCGCTATTCCAACGGCTAAGAGCTGCCTCACGCATCGCCTCGGCACGGAAATCACTGTCGAGATAAGGTGCTATCCCTCTAACGAACTCCTCATCCGTGGAATCCGCCGAAAGCATAAGACCGCATTCATCGTCCACCACCTCATTGAGAGCCTCAAAATCTGTGGCAACCACCGGCACTCCGTAGGCCAGCGACTCGCACGCGGCTACCGCCCGGCCTCCCTCATGGAGGCTCAGAAGCATGAACCAGTCCACGGCTTCATCGCGATAAATTCTCTGGACCTCGGCGTTAGGAACGGCACCGCGGAGTTCCACTTCAAGATTGGGAGGACACTCCTTCACAGCCTCGCGCACTGCCGCCATAGAGGGGCCGTCGCCCACATGAATCCAACGGATTGCCGTGTCGGGACGCGCCACGGCAAGGGCTCTGAGCAGACGCGCGTTCATCTCCACCCGTTTGTTCTCATCCACGCGCGATACGGAAAGGAACGCAAACCGCCGGTCAGCGCGCTTATGCCGCGCGGCAACGGCCTCAGGATACAGTTTAACACAACCTAATGTCGACACCCTGACTTTATCATCGGCGGATGCCTCTGGAAACGTCTGTCTCAGAAAGTCGGCTCCGGCCTGACTTGCGGTATAGACCGCTTCCGCCTCACGGAGCATCCGGTGCCGGAGCCTCCCGCCAAGACTGGTGAACATGTCGTGGCCATGCGCGCGCGACACAAATCGGATTTCCGGATGGTTGGCTTTCAGCAACGCAAGCGCCGCCGCGGGAAAATCGAACCAGAAAGTATAGAACAGCGTGTTTTCCCACGAAAGACCCTGCTCCGCCACCATACGGCGCAGAAAGGAGGCAAAAGCCCGCGCCGCAACGCCGAATGCGATGCCCCGGCGCATGATATCGCCCCGGACGTCAAGCCACATGCGTGGATTGGCAAGAAAACGGGAACGGCGCACGCGGCTGTTCCAGTCGGGTCCGAGAGCCCACGATGTATCGGTTTCGACTCCTTCCAATGGTGTGACCGCCCCTGCTCCGCGTAGCGTCACGGGTACAATAATCACCCTCCTGAACTTGCGGCGCAATGCCTCGAGCTCCGGCTCCACAAACGACGGCTCTGTGGCCGACCATTGCGGAAAAGAGTTGGTAATCAACACAACATCCTCACGTTTTGACATAGGCAGGAAATAAACGACGGCTAAGTTACAAAAAAATGATTACATTTGTAGATTGAACTTCCGGGTTAACCCACCCACCGCAAGAGCATATATCAATGGACAACAGCCGTTTCATACCCTCCTTAGTGGTGCCGGTGCTTGATCGCGCCGACATGATACAGACCACGCTCGATTCCATCGCGGCTCAGACCCTTCGGCCACTCAGCGTGATAGTGGTTGACAACGGTTCCACCGATGTCACTCCCGAGATAGTATCCAGGTGGATTGCCAGGAATTCCGGAAACGGAATTTCCGCAATGCTTCTGACGGAACCGCGCCGCGGAGCGGCAATAGCCCGCAATACCGGACTGAGGCGTGTGGAATCGGAGTATGTGATGTTTTTCGACTCCGACGATGTGATGCAGCCCGGCCACATGGAGCGCGTGGCTAAAGCTCTTGCCGAGCGTCCCGACGCCGACATGATACGCTGGGAGATATCCCGCCTCGACAGCGACGGATGGCTGGAACGCACGGAGCACAACGATTCCGACCCCCTGCGGCTGCATATAATGCATGCCACCTATGCCACGGCGCGATTTGCCGTGCGCACTTCCCTGATAAAGGAATCGGGCGGCTGGGACGAATCGCTCACCACCTGGGATGACCTTGAACTTGGCACGCGCCTGCTCGCGCGCCGCCCCGTTGCCATAAAACTCTCGGGTGAGCCGACCGTGAGGACTACGGTTCATCCCGACAGCCTCACCGGCCCCTCCTTCTCCTCACGCGCCGAGGCCGAGATTGCGGCTCTTGACGTTATGGAGCGAGACCTGCAGCTGGCCGGACGCACCGAATATGTGCCGCTGGTCGACGCGCGCCGCATGATTCTCGCCGCCGAGCTGACACGCGAGAACAATCCCGAGACAGCCCGTCGCCTCCGACGCCAGACTGCCCGCGACGACTGCCCTGCGGGGAGGTCGCTCCGGCTTCTTGCGGTCTATGCCGTGCAGCGTATAGCCGGACACGGCGGCTCGGCCCTCGCCCTGGTCTCTCTCGCCCCCACCCCTCCCCGCGGTCTGAAAGCCGTCAAGGCTGCCGAAAAAGACCCGGAAACCAAGCAAACAACCAAATAAAGTATATACAATCATGCCCAACGTTCTTACTGAATTAGTGAACAAGCAGGCCGCGACCTACGGACCTCGTGTGGCCGTAAGTCACAAACAAGGCAATCAGTGGATCCAGACATCCTGGAATGACTTCCAGGCCAATGTGAATCTCGTTGCCGCCGCCCTCCAGATGCTCGGGATCAAGGAACAGGAAGCTATCGCAATCTGCTCTCCCAACAGGATAGAAACTCTATATACCGATTTCGGAGCATACGCCAACCGCGTCATCCCTATTTCCATCTACTCCACCTCGTCGCTCGAGCAGATATGCTATATAATCAACGATGCCGACGCGAAGGTTTTCTTCGCAGGCGATCGCCGGATTTACGAGCTGGCACGCAAGGCGTTGGAATTCTGCCCCACGATTCAGCAGATTGTGGCCGTTGGCGGATTTGACACAGACAGCGACGATGCCGACACCATAACCTTCGGGCAGCTACTGGAAATGGGGCGCAATGCCTCCGATCTTGACCGTGCCGAAGTAGCGCACCGCACAGCCGCCGCCACACCCGAAGATATAGCCACCATCATCTATACCTCCGGCACCACAGGCGAGCCCAAAGGCGCCATGCTTCCCCAGTCATGCTTCACCGCCGCCATCGAGATACATGTCGACCTGCTGTCCACCCTCAGCGATCACGACGTGGCCATGTGCTTTCTGCCTCTGAGCCATATTTTCGAGAAGGCCTGGAACTATTTCTGCCTCTACCGTGGAATGACTGTAGCCATAAACACCGACCCCCATGAAATTCAGGAGAGCATAAAGCAGATACGCCCCTCGTGCATGTGCTCAGTGCCCCGTTTCTGGGAAAAAGTATATACCGCCATCCAGGACAAATTCGCCACAATCCGCGGGCCACGCCGCTGGTTTGCTAACTGGGCGCTGAAAATAGGCCGGAGCCGCAACATAGACTACGTCCGCCTGGGCAAAAAGGTGCCCTGGTGGCTCGAGGTGCGCTACCGTTTTGCCGAGCGACAGCTTTTCAAACCACTGCAGAGAGTAATAGGCGTTGAGAACGGCAACATATTCCCCACAGCCGGCGCACCGCTGTCGCCCAAAATCGCTGAATTTTTCCATACATGCGGCATAAATGTGATGATAGGCTACGGCCTCTCCGAAACCACCGCCACTGTCACCTGCTTCCCGCGCATAGGCTATGAGTTCGGCACCGTTGGCACCCCGATTCCTGACGTTAACGTGAAAATTGCCCCTGACGGTGAGATTCTCGTCAAGGGCCCCACGGTGATGAAAGGCTATCACCGCAAACCGGAAGCCACGGCCGAGGCCTTCACGCCCGACGGATGGTTCCGCACCGGCGACGCCGGCTACCTCGACAAATCAGGCGCTCTTGTGCTCACGGAGCGTCTGAAAGACCTTTTCAAGACCTCAAACGGCAAATATATCGCCCCGCAGGCCCTCGAAAGCCGCCTGGGCGAGGACAGATACATAGAGCAGGTTGCCACGATAGGCGACCGCCGCAAGTTCGTGTCGGCCCTAATCGTGCCCGACTATGCCGCCCTGCGCAAATATGCCGCTGAAAACGGCATAGCATTCGAGACAGATGCCGACCTCGCCGCCGATCCGCGCATAAACGCTCTCATTGAAAAACGTATCGATGCCCTGTTGGCCGACCTCGCTCCCTACGAGCGCATAAAGAGATTCCGTCTGCTCAGCCGGCCCTTCACCATGGAGGACGGCGAGCTTACCAACACACTGAAGATACGCCGCCCCGTGATAGCAAAACGCTATGCCGAAATGATCGACGGCATGTATGCCGACTGACGGCGCCCGAATGAAAGATATTTATTAAATTTGCAACCGCAAATCCCATTATTAACCAGTTTCCCCCGTATATTAGATTATGATTACCCAGGAACAATTAAAAGAGACTTTTGAGCGCAAGCTGGCGCTGAGGAGGTATCTTTGACGTCGACAACAAGAAAATACAAGTAGAAGAAGAAGAACTGCGCACCCACGTGCCCGACTTCTGGGAACATCCCAAGGAGGCACAGGTGCAGATGAAGAAAATAAAGGATCTCAAGGCCTGGATTGAAGGTTACGAGGAGGTGGAACGCGCTGTCGACGACCTCGAGGTGGCATTCGACTTCGTGAAAGAAGGCGACATGGACGAGGCCGAACTCGATGCCATGTATGCCGACGCCATCGACAAGATTGAGCGTCTTGAACTGCGCAATATGCTGCGCCGCGAAGAAGACTCGCTCGGCGTGGTGCTCAAAATCAATTCCGGCGCCGGCGGCACCGAAAGCCAGGACTGGGCGTCGATGCTCATGCGCATGTATCTCCGATGGTGTGAGAAACATGGCTACAAGACCTCAATAGCCAACCTTCTCGAAGGCGACGAGGCCGGAATAAAGTCGTGTACCATCAACGTGGAGGGCGATTTTGCCTATGGCTATCTCAAGAGCGAGAACGGTGTTCACCGACTTGTGCGCGTATCGCCCTACAACGCCCAGGGAAAGCGAATGACATCTTTCGCATCCGTATTCGTCACGCCGCTCGTCGACGATACCATTGAGGTGAAAGTAGACCCCGCACTTCTGTCGTGGGATACCTTCCGAAGCGGCGGCGCAGGCGGCCAGAACGTGAACAAGGTGGAATCGGGCGTGCGTCTGCGCTACCAGTTCACCGACCCCTACACCGGCGAGAAGGAAGAAATCCTCATCGAGAACACCGAGACCCGCGACCAGCCCAAGAACAAAGAGAACGCCATGCGTCAGTTGCGTTCCATCCTGTATGACAAGGAGCTGAAGCACCGAATGGCCGAGCAGGCTAAAATCGAGGCCGGCAAGATGAAAATCGAATGGGGCTCCCAGATCCGTTCATACGTGTTCGACGATCGTCGCGTAAAAGACCACCGCACAGGCCATCAGACCTCCGATGTAAATGCCGTGATGGACGGTGAAATCGACGGCTTCATCAAGGCCTTCCTCATGGAATTCGCCAAAGACGAAGAAGAAGCCTGAACTGGACTCGTCGGCCTCCCCGCCGACCGCAACCCATAAATATCATTAATCCTTCCCGCCATCCCGCAAACCAATACGCAGGATGGCGGGAAGTTTTTTTATATCGCTACGTGACAATCTCGTTCTGGGAGGGTCGGCGTCCTCGCCATCCTCTCCCCCCACCACCGATGGCCGGAGGCCGACGATCCCAGTGCACGCGAAGCCCAATGTAGCATAAATATTCGGTGCATCACGGAATATTTATGCATCTGCGGGGTGAGAGAAAATTTTTTTGATTGAAAATATGTGTTTTTTGAACGAAATGTGTAAATTAGCGCGTTAAAGTTTTAGAGAAGGTTCATTTGAACCAGTTAAACTGACTGTACACTTATTGCAATTTGCATATTTTTGATCCGGGATAATACAAACGGATTCAATAAATAGGTTTGGTTTGGTAGAGAAGGCTCGCTGCGCAGCGAGCCTTCTTTTAGAGCCGGTTCCCCAATATTTGCTAATGCTGGGATCGCATATCTCTGAGTGATTTTTGTCTTGTGATGAAGGAGCGTAGCCGTAGCTACG
>LUJP01000037.1 GCA_001689535.1 Bacteroidales bacterium M5 | reverse complement strand
ACAATCGTTATGAAACACCCTCTTATAATTTTCTTCCAATTTAAGCGAAGGTCGGCGTCGAGGTTGAGTGCAGCGCTCATGTCACAGGCGGTCTGCATAACAGTGCGTACCAAACCGAGCGACAATATGGGATTGAAGTCTCCGATAGTGCCTTCATGTACGGCATCGTTGTAAATTACATAGCGGTTGCCGTCCCATGACAAATACTTTTCCCAGAATCGGGCTGTCATCTTTACGAATGGATACACTTTGGTGGCAAAAGCCGTGTCAAGCGTCAGGTAATACTGTATGGATATAGGCACCACGGCATAGGCAGCATTGCTGCGCTGCCCCCAGAACATTCCTTCATCCTCTATATTGCCATTATCTATCCAGTCGTGATAATATTTGTCCATGAATGGCGAGCGGCGCGTTGTCTCGATGCCTTTAGGTCCGATTCCTACCGGCAGGAGTATACCTCCGTCGATTCCCGTCACCGTTGACGAGTAGTATTCCCCACGATCCATGAAATCAAGCAGAGGCGCATAATACGGATCAGCCTGCTCGATGCGGTTGGAGGAATACAGACCATAGTAAGGAGCCATATGGTTATAATTGAGATGGTAGTCGCCGTTCCAGAAAGGCCGCTCCTTAGTGATCCAGCTGCCGAATATTGATGGAGGGAAATCCTTGTCGCGGCTGCATGATCCCATACCGTAAAGCGATTTGTAATATTGGTTCTCGATGACGCTGTCAGGAAGCGATACGTATGACCGGTCCCAGTAATCGTGCCACCAACTTCGATGTGCGCTGTCTATCTCTTCCAATTTGCCTGACGAGTTTTTTGCAACCGATATGGCGGTGGCCTTCGGATCGTAGGCTTTGAAGTTGCTTGAAAAGGCACATACCGCCGTCATTTCCTCGCTAGGAGCCAGTGTGAACGATCCGCCGGGGCCTAACGGAGCCGCCAGTGCTGCTGCCGCCATGGTAGGTATATCTACAGAATCTACAAATTCCCTTACGATAAACTGCAGGTTGTCACCGACAGATCCGCTGTCGCGTCTGTCGGCAAAATTTCTCTCATAGGGGAGTTGCACGAAAGAATCTTCAGCCATAGGAAGTTTCAGTTGAAGAGTGCCGCTTATTCCACGGCGTCCTGTTGATTTAAGTTTTATCACCAGAACGTCCTCGCAACTGGCCGCAACATAGGTCTGATATTCCAGCGCTACACTGTCGGTGCGGAAACAGCCTCGCGTCTCTCCGTCATACATATTCTGGTCGATGCTGTAAGTGGCGTCTGCCAAAACGGGCACCGTGAGCTGTATGCGGCCAATTACGGCCGGAAACGACTCGTCAAGAGCCGACCGCAACCGCCAGAAGTCGTTGCGGGCGAGGTGGAATGTCTGTTTGTCGGGAGTGCCCGAAAGAGACACTGCAGTGTAACCGTTGCCCATAAGCGGAGCATCCACCGAGAAGCGCGATGGTATGCACTTGGGCGGCTCATCGAAATGGATAGAGTGTCTTTCAACAATGGCCGCAGCCGGAGCGATGCCTTGGGCATCGTTTACGGCTCCGACGGGGTGGGTGGCCGACAACACGGCCAACAATATACTCCCTTTAATGAATCTGTTCAGCATATCGGTGATAAATCAAGTAATCTCTGACAAAGTTATTGCAAAAAGCTCTGAACGATATGTAACTTTGTGGCTAATCAATTGGACTATCTTATGGGGATCCAAATTAAAGAAGGTCTTTGAGCGCCAACTGAATAAATAAGGCGGCGAGACAGGTAATCAATCTGTCTCGCCGCTTGGTAAAATACAGTATGTCGGGTGGAGAATGCGGTTCTGTGTTTATTTACCGCCTGTCTGGGGAACAAGAACCCTGAAGGCAGCTGCGGTAAGGCCATTGTCTCCCATGGCGTTTTCGCTGACTTCGAGTTTGACGAAGCGTGCTTTTACGGGTGAACCGAGATATACACGCTGGGGGATGGGGTTGTTGACTATGTTGGAGAACTCGCCCGGGGTTTTGGCCTCTGTCCAGTTCTTTCCGTCCATAGAGGTGAAGAATTTGTAATGGAAGGCCATGCCCTCTTTCTTGCCGTCCTGGCGCGGGATGTAGACGAAACCGCTCACATCTTCTGTCTTGCCGAGGTCGATGGTGATTTCACGGCTGCCGGCCGGAGCGGTCCACATTGTGGCATCCTCTTTGTCGGTGAGTGCGCTGATGTCAGATCCGTCGGTTGCTTTCCATGAATCGACCGGAGCGCTTACGTAACCGGTGATGGACTGTCCTGAGGCCTGAGGCATCTCGACCATATAGGCTTGCGGAGCGAAAATCTCAGCTTTTCCTCTGGTGGAGTTTATGACAATGCGGATTTCCGAGGCCTTTATGGCAGGGAACATCAGGATGCGTTTCTTGCCTATGGTGGTGCCTTCGGTCACTTTGGTCCATGTACCGTCTATATTGGCCTCGATATCGAATTTCTCCACGCGCTGTCCTTTGGCTATGTCTTCGGCCAGAACCACGGTGTTGAATTTGCTGTCGGGTTTGATTTTCCATGTGAGGTCACCGGCAGGGCCTTCAACCAGATTGTCGGAGAAGCTGCGGTCAATCCATTGTTTGAGTTCGATAAGACGTGTGCTGTCGGCAGGCTCTATCCGACCCTGTCGGTTCGGCGGGATGTTGAGGAGAAGCACGGCGTTGCGACCAACTGAGCGCATATAGATTTCGGCAAGCTCGCGGAGCGACTTGGGCTGTTCGGTGTCATGGAAGAACCATCCCGGACGAATGCTCACGTCGACTTCGGCCGGCCACCAGTAGAGACGGTCGGCTTTGGCGATAAGCTCGCGGCTTCCGAGATCGGTGCTCATGCCATTGATGTCGAGAGCGGAGTTGATGCTGTCGGAGTGGGCGATGGTATGGGGGGTGAGAGGAGTGACGCTCCACTCGGTCTCGCGTCCCTGTCCGGCCTCGTTGCCTACCCAGCGCACATCTTCGCCCGAGATGGCTACAACGGCATCGGGCTGCAGCCGGTGGATCACATCGTGGAAGCGCACGAAGTCATATTCCTGTTTTTTACCGTTGGGGCCTTCGCCGCATGCGCCATCGAACCATACTTCGTCAATCTTGCCGTAGTTGGAGAGAAGCTCGGTGAGCTGGGCCACGAACAAGTCGTTATAGGCCGGGGAATCGCCGTAGGAAGGAGCGTTGCGGTCCCAGGGAGAGAGGTAGAGGCCGAGTTTCATGTCGTATTTGTCGCATGACTCGCGGAGTGCTTTCACTACGTCGCCCTGACCATTCATCCATGACGATGATTTCACGCTGTGGTCAGTTGTGGCAGAGGGCCAGAGGCAGAATCCGTCGTGATGCTTGGCTGTAAGCATCACGAGTTTGAATCCGGCATCCTTGAGCGTCTTGACCCACTGGTCGGTGTCGAGATTGGTGGGATTGAACACGTTGGGATCTTCTGTGCCTTCGCCCCATTCGCGATCGGTGAATGTGTTTACGCCGAAATGAAGGAATGCCGTCATTTCAAGATCCTGCCATGCAAGCTGCTTGGGTGCGGGAACGAGATTCGAAGCCATTTCCACGCGCTGTTCCATTGTGGCGTCTTCGGGAAAAGTGACTTCTTTTACATATTTCTTTTCCTTATCCGCACAAGCTGAGCACATAAGGGCGGCAAGAACAGAAAGCCCTGCCATTCGGGTCAGATTTGATAGAATCATAGTAGATATCTGTTATATCGATATTAGTCAATCGGGTATGTGAAACGGATGGGGTCGTCATATTCTTCCTGCAGACGCTTTAGTTCCTTCATCATGCCTGCTGTAATTTCTTCGGTGCCGGGCTGGCCGTAGATGTTTTTCATTTCCATCGGGTCGTTCTGAAGATCGTAAAGTTCCCATTTATCAATATCGTTATAGAAGTGCATAAGTTTATAACGGTCGTTACGCACACCATAATGACGTTTCACCATGTGCTCCGCGGGGTATTCATAGAAATGATAATATATGGAATTACGCCAGTTGTCGGGATGTTCGCCCTTGAGCAGCGGAACGAGTGACACCCCCTGCATATCGGCAGGCTTTTCTATGCCTGCAAGATCGAGGAATGTCGGGGCGTAGTCGATGTTCTGAACCATTTCGTTGATGTTGCCACGGGCATTGAGACCTTCGGGAAGCATCATTACGAGCGGAGTGTTGAGTGACTCCTCATACATGAAGCGTTTGTCGAACCAACCGTGCTCACCCATGTAGAAACCCTGGTCGGAGGTGTAGACTACGAGCGTATTTTTAAGCATGTCGTGGTCTTCGAGGTATTTGAGTACACGACCTACGTTGTCGTCAAGACTCTTCACGACTTTGGCGTAGTCGCGCATATAGCGCTGGTATTTCCACTCGGCAAGCTCTTCACCCTTGAGATTCTTTGAATAGAAATCCTCTATAATCGGGTTGTAGAATTCGTCGAATTTGGCGCGTTGAGCCGAATCCATGCGGCCTATGAAGCTTTGGTATGTCTTTTTGAGTCGGCTGTCTTTGTCGGGGTGATCCATCTTTAAATCGTAGATGAGATCCATGTCGCGGTCTATGCGCATTTCAGCCGCTTCGGCAGCCGGACGTCCTTCGTAGTTGTCGCGGAAGTTAGCCGGAAGCTCAAACGTCTTATCTTCGTAAAGGGTTAGATCGCATGTGTCAGGCAGCCAGTCGCGGTGTATAGCTTTATGGTGAATCAGCAGGCAGAACGGTTTTTCAGGGTCGCGTTCGTTTTCGAGCCAGTCGAGACTGCGGTCGGTTATGATGTTGGTAAGATAACCATGATACTGGACTGTATCACCGGTCATTTCAATGAAGTTGGGATTCCAGTAGTCGCCCTGACCGGGGAGTACCGACCATTTGTCGAAGCCTTGAGGCAGACTTTCGAGATGCCATTTGCCGAAAATAGCAGTCTGATAACCGGCGTTTTGGAGATATTTGGGGAAAGTTGGCTGATCGCCGTTGAACACACTGTTCTCATTGTCGGTAAAACCGTTCTTGTGGCTGTGTTTGCCCGTTAGCATACAGGCGCGGCTGGGGCCGGAGAGTGAGTTGGCCACATAGCTGCGTGTGAACTTAACGCCATCATTGGCAATACGGTCGAGGTTGGGCGTAGATATATGGCGCGTATCGTAAGCGCTCATCATCTGAGCCGTGTGATCATCCGTCATTATATACACGATGTTGGGTCGTTCGGGAATCTTTGATTCCTTGGCTTTAGCCTTACCACAACTTACAGCTGTCGGCATCATGGCGAGTACTGAAACTGATGGAATGATCAGAGACAGATTGTTTGTCATTTTCATGGCTGATTATAATGGATTGTAAGATTAATTGCGGCTACTTCAGGGTCGAATCCGACACCCGGATTCGATAGCACATAATTTCACCCATGCAAACTTAATAAAAAACGGCGATACGCTATCGCTTCGGAATGATTTTATTTGATAATTTTATTACTATTGCGATTTACCCTTATCTTTGTAAAATAACAATATGCTTTACAGTATCTCATAAGATGATTAGCCGAATAAGCAAATACTTAGTCAGGCGATGGCTACTCACCCGCATGGCTGCCCAGGAGTTTTATTTCAGACAGCCGTTTAAGGTAGACGAGGAGTACCCTATAATAATGGCGGTGCTGATGTTTAGCTTTATACCGTTGGAGTCCATCGGTGTTTTCGCTTATGCGAGATTGTTCGGATCGATTCATGACCATGCACTATTGCTTATTGCCATATTGCTTGGAGTTAATTATCTGATAGCAAAATGGCTGATTGTGCGCCTCAAGGCTACTTCACTTGCCGAAAATACAATAGGGGAATATGAACGTATGCCTTACTCCGAACGAAAGCATCTTTATACGTTCCGGCCTGTTGCATCCGTTGTATTCTATTTCGCCGTTTTGCCTTGGGTTGTCTTAGGTATTGCAGTGTTAGTAATATGCCTGGCTTTTCCCCGTTGATTCAAAGTTATTCCGGTCAATGTAAAATAATGGTTGTTAAAAGGAGTCAACAATACATGTATC
>LUJP01000020.1 GCA_001689535.1 Bacteroidales bacterium M5 | reverse complement strand
CCCACCGGAAAAATCCGCTGACCCATTATAACGGCAAGGAGAGTGAACCCGCTGCCTGCGCCTTTGAATCGGCCGGTCATAAATCCGCCGATCAAGCCCACCAGGCCCCATACCAGCCAGATAGACGTGCCGACTGAAGCAAGCGATGCGAGCAGGGTAATCATACGACCATGAGTTTAAGCGTTGAGGCCAGCGGCGCAATCTGGGCAGCCACGTCGGTGTCGCCCCAAAGATCTGCCATTGTCAGCCAGAGGATAAGGAGAATTATCAGAAATGCCACGCCAATGGCGAGCCACACGTTAGTTTTGGTTTTCTTGCGATGTCTGGAGTCCATAATTCAATTGTCGTTGGGTAAATACACTTATATAACGCCGGGGAGGAATAAAGTGTTTTTTAGCCTAAAAATCTATGTAATTTCACCATTTAAAAGTAATTTTGCGATAATAATTAACCTGAAATTTCCCGGAAACGGGATAAATCAAAACCCTTTCGCCATGACACTCTTTGAAAAGCTTACGGCCAACGCAAAGGCCAATCCCCAGCGGATAGTACTTCCTGAAGGAACTGAACCCCGCACACTTACAGCCGCCGACAGAATCATTGCCGACGGCATAGCCAAGATAATCCTCATAGGCGACCCCGTCGAAATCCTCGCTATGGCCAAGGAGCTCAAGCTCACCCATATTCCCAAGGCTACAATAGTGAATCCCGCCGACGAAGCCGTAATCGACAAATATGCGCCCCTGTTCTTCGACCTTCGCAAGAGCAAGGGAATAACAATGGAGGAAGCACGCCTCACAACCCACAATCCGCTTTACCTTGGCTGCCTTATGGTGAAGGCCGGCGATGCCGACGGCCAGGTGGCCGGAGCCATGAACACCACTGGCAACGTGCTCCGCGCAGCTTTCCAGGTAATCAAGACCCAGCCCGGCATATCGGTGGTTTCCGGAGCTTTCCTCATGCTGCTGCCTCCCGGGCTGAACTATGGAACTGACGGCATACTGATATTCGCCGACTGCGCCGTGGTACCCGACCCAACCGCCCCCGAGCTCGCCCAGATTGCAGTGAGCGCAGCCCAGACTGCCCGCGACATAGCCGGAATAGAGCCGCGCGTAGCCATCCTGAGCTTCTCGACCAAAGGCAGCGCCAAGCATGAAAAAGTCGACAAAGTAATCGAGGCCACAAAGATAGCCAAAGAAATGCGCCCCGACCTCAACATTGACGGCGAACTTCAGGCCGACGCTTCCATCGTGCCCAGCGTGGCCGCCACAAAAGCGCCCAACAGCCCCCTGAGCGGACGCGCCAACGTGCTCGTGTTCCCCTCGCTTGAGGTGGGCAATATCGCCTACAAGCTCGTGCAGCGTCTGGGCAACGTAGAGGCCGTAGGTCCCGTTCTTCAGGGTCTTGCCGCTCCCGTCAACGACCTCTCTCGCGGATGCTACCCCGAGGATATCTACAAGACCATAATAATGACCGCCAACCAGGCCATAGGACTCAAGAACAACAAATAAACCCACTTATAACCGAAACAGAAGATGAAAATACTTGTATTGAACTGCGGAAGCAGCTCCGTAAAATACAAACTCATAGACACCGACGCCGAGAAGACCCTCGCAGAAGGTGGAGTGGAAAAAATCGGTCTGCCCGACGGCTTCCTGAAATTCAAACGCCCCGACGGTTCCAAAGAAATCAAGGAACTGGGCCATATTGACCACCGTCAGGCCGTACAGGCCATCCTCGATATCCTCACCGACCCCAAGGAAGGCTGCATAAAGTCGTTCAGCGAGATTGACGCCGTAGGTCACCGCGTGGTCCACGGAGGCGAAAAGTTCAACAAGAGCGTCCTCATCACAGACGAGGTAATACAGCAGGTGAAAGACTGCTATCCACTGGCTCCGCTCCACAATCCCGCCAACATTACTGGCATCGAGGCCATCACCTCGCTCATGCCCGGCGTGCCGCAGGTGGGCGTGTTCGACACCGCTTTCCATCAGACAATGCCTGCCAAGAGCTACATGTATCCCCTCCCCTACAAGTATTATCTTGAGGACGGAGTGCGCCGCTACGGCTTCCACGGAACCAGCCACCGCTACGTGTCGGCCCGTGCCGCCGAATTCCTTGGCCGCGACATCAACAACCTCAAAATGGTTACCTGCCATATAGGCAACGGAGGTTCCATCACAGCCGTTCTCGACGGAAAGAGCGTGGACACCTCAATGGGTCTCACCCCCACAGAAGGCCTGATGATGGGTACCCGCGTAGGCGATGTTGACCCCGGCGTAATCACATTCCTCATGGAGAAACACAACCTCAACGCCAAGGAAATCCAGACACTCATCAACAAAGAAAGCGGTGTGCTCGGAGTTTCAGGTATAAGCAACGACATGCGCGAGATTGAGGCCGCCGACAATGCCGGCGACCAGCGCGCGCACCTCGCTCTTGAAATCTATGAACAGCGCATCATCAAATACATCGGCGCTTACGCCGCCGAAATGGGTGGCCTCGATGTGATAGTGTTCACAGGCGGTGTGGGCGAGAACCAGACCGGCGTCCGCAAAAACGTGTGCGCCCCCCTAGGCTTCATGGGCGTGGAACTTAACGAGGAACTCAACGCCAAGACCCGTGGCACCGAAACCCTCATCTCCACCCCGGCTTCGAAAGTGGCCGTAGTGGTTATTCCCACCGACGAGGAACTTATGATAGCCCGCGACACCCGCGAGATTGTCGAAGGCCTCAAAAAATAAATTCAGAAACAGAAAATAAATTCAGAAACAGAATGGAACCTATCAAAGCAGCCGTAGTAGGCTACGGCAATATAGGACGGTTTGTGATAGACGCCCTGCAGGCAGCTCCCGACTTCGAGATTGCCGGCGTGGTACGTCGCTCAGCCGCCAATCCTCCCGCCGAACTCGCAGGAATAAAAGTGGTGACTGACATCCGCGAACTCGGAAAAGTTGACGTGGCTATTCTCTGCACCCCCACACGTGAGGTTGAGAAATATGCATCAGAATACCTCGCCATGGGCATCAACACTGTTGATTCCTTCGACATCCACACCCTTATCCCCGCTCTTCGCCAGAATCTCGGCAAGATAGCCCAGGAAAACGGCACGGTGGCAGTGATATCAGCCGGTTGGGACCCGGGAAGCGACTCCGTGGTACGCACCCTTCTCGAAGCCGCCGCCCCCAAAGGCATCACCTATACCAACTTCGGCCCCGGCATGAGCATGGGCCACACCGTCTGCGTCAAGTCAAAGAAAGGCGTGAAAAACGCCCTGTCCATGACCATTCCGCTCGGCACCGGCATTCACCGCCGCATGGTATATGTGGAACTGGAGCCCGGCGCAAAACTTGAGGATGTTGCAGCTCAGGTAAAGGCCGACCCCTACTTCGCGTCCGACGAAACTCACGTCATGGAGGTAGAGTCCGTTGATGCTGTGAAGGATATGGGCCACGGCGTACACATGACCCGCAAGGGCGTTTCAGGCACCACCCAGAACCAGCGGTTTGAGTTCACCATGTCGATCAACAATCCCGCGCTCACAGCGCAGATACTCGTAGGAGTGGCCCGCGCCACCAAGCGTCTGCAGCCCGGCGCCTACACCATGATCGAAATCCCGGTGGTAGACCTTCTCCCCGGCGACCGCGACTCCTGGATCGGCAAACTCGTATAAATTTATACCTCAAATAACAAGCGGTGTGTCAGACTTCTGATTCTGACACACCGCTTGTTATTTTTGTTAGACATATTGCTAGAGGGTTAAATCGAATGGAACTTCGTGGATACGAAGTAGGACTTAGCATACGCACGCTTCAAAGAGACATTGCAGAAATTGAACGTATGTTTGAGATTGAAATTAAAAACCGTAGAGGATAGGGGTACTTTATTATGGAAAAGAGGTTGAGCTTATATGACGAAGTTATTTTATAAAAATATGTGTCCTTGATAAAGTTCAAGTATGATGAAAAAAGATAAGGCAAGCAATATCAACGCTCCCCATATTGCAATTAAATACCATAGGGATTTGTCTTTGCCATTTTGTGTAAATGACTTATAGAAAAGATATAAGCCACATATGACGCAAAATGGATATAGCAGTAGCGGTATGGCAGTGCATGCTCGATTAAACCATACAGTAATAAATATAGCATAAGCGATGAAAGGAGTTGCGAGAAGCGGTAGAGCTGAAAAAATTGCGAAAGCAAAAAGCCCCGTAGGACAATTATATTCTTTTTTCAAACTCTTATAATACGGGTAGGCTACTATCGGAAATCCGATAACCCATAATAGAGAAGTGGCAAAAAGAAATATAATAACGTCCATACGCAAAGTTAGCTAAAATCTGCGAGATCGGGGTATTAAACAGAGGATATCAGATATAATTATAATATTGGTAGGCGTACCAACTGGGGGCAAGCCGATTATTCACAACAACCGAAGATTACTTCAACTGAACATGTATCTAAATGGGTAACGCCCGGTTATATTGACCCCTATAAACAATACAATGAAACCTATAATATCAATAATATCAAATAAACATGACTGAAAGACATTCTAAAACCATCTTCTCAGCAGAAGAACTCAGATGCATCATAGCGTTGGTGAGAGAACTTGAAACTGCAACTGCGTCTAAGCAGAAAGGCATTCGTGCAAAAATCAGGGAAATCGGACTATATTGGTCTGAAGTAGCTTCTGGTGCGGATTATACAGTGGCTAATCTCCAACGGCTTTTTGAAATACTACGAAAGTCAGCATACTGAACTAACGCCTTTTTTCGACAACAAGAAAACAGTAAGCAGTGTTTCCAGGGGTGAACAACGAAGGATTTATGACCAGCGTCGTAAAGATGTGTTACCGAAACATGGTATCAGACTGATAATCATTTCCTATACCGATTTCGGTAATACAAAAAAATTGGAGCGAAACCATGACTATGATTTTAATGTCGTCAAAGATATTCTTAAAAGGAATGGGTTGGAGTTAAAAAAATCTCAGTAAACATTTATCCACAAGATATTATATAACCATGTCCAAACTAAAGAACATCATACTTAATCGTGGAAATATCTAATAATATAATAAGTCAGGTAAAGACACAGACAATCCCAGGCTACCGCGGAAAGCGAGGCGCGCTATTCCCAAGCTTGCCTCGCTGAGAGGGTGGCTGCAGCTTTTCCGGCGGCTGACGCGGCCGGTTTTACAAAAATCGCGCATCCTGCGCTTTACTGCTGATTATCCCAATAACAACAGACCGATAACAACAGGTGGTTATATGCGGGCGATGCTCACCGGATTAGACCTTACTTTTCGGAATCATCTATTACGATAAAGCAGATATCGCCGAAATGTTGCTTGCCTACTTCTTCGCCTTTTAGAATGGCTGCATTGTAATCATTCCGTGTGATTCGAGTATGTCGAGCAAATCCCACATTACTTCGTGGTAAAAAATGATTCGACCGACTCGTTCTGACGCAATATTATGAGTCTTATACCATACAGCGCAGTAGCTCTTTACGGCATCGCTTAATCGGTTGGTGATGCTTTTGCACAGGGTGTCAATATTGTCATTGTTGCGGGCATGCAGTACCGGGATGAGAATATTGCCTTTCTCATCTGTCAAGCCCCAGCCTTCTACCGCATCTATCACCTCTTTATTCTCAATCCTGCCGCCTTTAGTTTTCAGCACTTCCTGGGCAAATGAAATAAGCTTTTTGGAACTTAGCCAATATCCCAGGCTATCAGTCCTGTTCTGCATTACCGGGCCATAACCATTGGTGCCGATTTTATCGTGAGAACGGCTTTCATACATCGCCCCGTAGGCTCCCGACCATGTGCCATGATCCTCGCAGCTCATCGGAGATGATAATAGATCGTCATCCCATATATATGTGTCGAGAAGATAAGAAAATATAAGGCTATACGTCTGGTTGGTGTATCCCGCCTTGTCAAAAGCGGAGATGAGTTGTTTTATCTCCGGCTCGATAAGCAGAAATATACTGTCGGCAAACTCTTTTGATTGTTTACGGATAGCCGAAGTCTCTTCCTCGCCAAAGATGCTTATCGAAGTGGTATATATTCCATTGTCAGAAGAAAGCAGATCGCCTACTTCAAGCAGTCTCAGCTGGCTTTTATTGTATGGAACGCCGAGTGAGTCTAATTTTGCGACCTTTCCGGGCTGAACGAATGCGCACAGAATATCCCAGTTATTATCGGTAAAAAACACCACAGAAAAAACATCATGTCCAGTGGCTGTGGCGTCTGGCCGATTTTTCCACTTGGTCTTTATTTTACTAAAGTGTAATTAAGTGAAAGAGGCTGTCTAACAACGAAGTTAGGC
>LUJP01000017.1 GCA_001689535.1 Bacteroidales bacterium M5 | reverse complement strand
TAACAAATATTGGGGAACCGGCTCTAAAACAAAAAACAGCCACGCCAATCAAAGCGCAGCCTAATAAATAAAAATGTCGGCACAATGTTGCGACAAAGCGCCATCAACAAAGCAAACATCTAACAATCAGCATCCGAGCGCAAGCCTCAAACGCCTTCTAAGCAGACGGTCCCGCGTTCGAGTCGCGGCCGAATCACCTGATTTCAAGCCGCATTGAGCTCCCCTCAATGCGGCTTTTTTATTACCCCTCCAAGGCTTCGGCCGGATAATCCCGATCAGGACAAAACGACTCAATCAAGGCTCGAAATTATCAGACTGTTCGCCCTATCTATCACGGAAGAGTCCAGGCTGGCGAGATAAATTCTGGTTGTCGACTCTGAATCATGGCCCATACCCTCGCTGATTACCGATACCGGTATCCCATTTGACCGGGCAACCGAAGCCCAGCTGTGGCGCGCCACATACATCGTAAGCCGGAACCCGACATTAATCATCCGGGCAAGTTTCTTCAGGTTATAATTTATATTATAAGCCGCACGCCGGTATGCCCTTGAAGGGTCGCAATCCTTCGCCCTGATTATAGGGAGAAGATACATGCTGCCATTGTCGGCATACTTGTCAAGGATAGCCTGCATCTCCTTTGTCCATCCTATTACGAGCCGCTGCCCCGTCTTGCAGCGCCGGTAAGTGACGATCCCGCATTCAAGGTCGGCCTTCCTGAGATAAGCCATGTCGATGAAACTCATTCCCCGCAGGTAAAAACTCAGCATAAACATATCACGTGCAAAATCAAGCGCCGGCGTCCGTGAGAGATCCAGCATCCGGAGCCTTTTTATAACCTCGACCGGCAACGCGCGCTTTACCGTTTTGTCAATGCCGGTATATACCCTCCGGAACGGATTGCTTCCGCGGGCAATCTCCGCCTCTGCCATAGCCCTATTATAAACTGCGCGCAGATTCCGCATATAAAATGAAATGGTGTTGGATGTAACTCCCCTCCTCCGCAGCCACACCTGATAATCTTCAATCAATCGGGATGTAATGGCATCCAGCATCACATCCTCCCCGGCATTGAAAGCCTTAAAACTATTAAGCGTAGAACTATATGCCTCTGCTGTCCTGGTTCGGCTGTTTTGTCTGAGATTTTCTATTAGATTCCCCATGAAATTGAACAGATTGTAATCATGGACGAAACTGGTGAACTCGTCGACTATATCGGTAGCCGTGTAGCTCCGGCCATCAGCATCAAGACGGCGGTCAATCCTTATCAGCCGCTCGATATCCATACGCACCCCCGCCCTGACTGAGAGAAGAAACGAGTGCCGCCCACCATCAGGCACCACTCTCACAGTAGCACTGGATGCATCCCATTCCGAAGGGAATACCTTATAGCGCGAAACCAGCTGCCGCACTTTCCGTTCATGAATAATCTGATAGTAGACAGTGCCTTCACGGTCTGCGACAGTGGAAGGCCGGAACTTTACTTTTATAGAAGCCATTTGTTTTGGAGTTTTTAATTCAGTCCAAAACAAGCCCTTAAATCGATTCATCCCAAACAAATATCAGCCGGCGACTAAGGCGCATTTTCATGTTAGAGGGGAAAATGTGAGGGAAAACGGGAATAAATGAGTAACTTTGCGGCGCTTTTAATGCTCATAAAAGTTGATTGACAAATGGAAAGAAAAGTAAGGGTAAGATTTGCTCCGTCGCCCACGGGGCCGCTCCATATAGGCGGTGTGCGTACCGCTCTCTACAATTATCTGTTCGCGCGCCAGAACGGCGGCGACATGATTCTGCGAATAGAGGACACCGACAGCAACCGTTTCGTGCCCGGCGCCGAAGATTACATCAACGAGGCTCTTGCCTGGCTGGGTATCGGAATTGACGAGGGTGTGAGAGAAGGCGGAGCCTACGGCCCCTACAAGCAGAGCGAGCGTCGCGATATCTACCGCGAGCACGTGAAGATGCTTCTCGACGCCGGAAAAGCCTACATTGCTTTCGACACCCCGGCCGAGCTGGAAAAAGCCCGTGCCGAAAAGGCCAATTTCCAGTATGACGCCTCCACCCGCGGCTCCATGCGCAACTCTCTTACCATGCCGGCAGAAGAGGTGGAGAAACTCATAGCCGACGGAACGCCCTACGTGGTTCGCTTCAAGATCGAACCCGGACGCGAGGTTGAGGTCAACGACCTTATCCGCGGCAAAGTCACCATCAACTCATCGGTGCTCGACGACAAGGTGCTTTATAAAAGCGCCGACGATCTGCCCACCTACCATCTTGCCAACATCGTCGATGACCACCTGATGGAGGTGAGCCATGTGATACGCGGCGAGGAATGGTTGCCTTCGGCACCCCTCCACGTGCTACTTTACGAGGCCTTCGGATGGACCGACACCATGCCGGCATTCGTGCATCTGCCCCTGCTGCTCAAGCCCGACGGAAAAGGCAAGCTCAGCAAGCGCGACGGCGACCGCCTCGGATTCCCCGTATTCCCGCTGGAATGGCACGATCCCAAAAGCGGCGAAATCTCAAGCGGCTACCGTGAGAAAGGCTATCTGCCTCAGGCTGTGGTCAACTTCCTCGCGCTCCTTGGCTGGAATCCGGGCGATGACACCGAAATAATGTCAATGGACGAACTAATAGCCAAATTCTCGCTCGATCACTGCTCGCGCTCCGGCGCCCGCTTCGACTTCGAGAAAGGTAAATGGTTCAACCACAAATATCTCCAGGAAATGAGCGGTGAGCAACTCGCGCAGCTCTTCAAGCCTGTGATGAGCGCACATGGTGTTGACTCATCCGCTTTCAACGACTCCTACATTGCACGCGCCGTCGATATGGTGAAGAGCCGCATCAGCTTTGTGAGCGATCTCTGGGACCAGGCCGGATTCTTCTTCCGCGAGCCCGAGACCTACGACCCCAAGGCCGTCAAGAAACGCTGGAGCGAGGAAATGCCCCGCATCATGAAGGAGCTCATAGAGGTGCTCAAAGGTCTGCCCGACTTCTCTTCCCAGGCAGCGGAGCCGGTAGTGCTCGGATGGATAGAATCGAAAGGCTACCATCTCGGCAATGTGATGAACGCCTTCCGTCTCACCGTGGTGGGCGAATGCAAAGGCCCTCACATGTTTGACATCACCGAACTCATGGGCCTCGACGAGACCGTTAGGCGCATAGAGCTGGGTGTGGAGCGCATCAAGCCCTGCTAAAGTGCTAACACACGATACTCCGCGCGATGAACGCATTATATAATACAGGGATACGTCTGTACAGCCTCGCCGCCCGGCTTGTGGGCTCACGCAATCCCAAAGCCGACAAGATGATACGTGGCCAGCGCGAGACCCTTCCCCGCCTACGCGAGGCCTTGGTGCCGGGCAAAAAATACATCTGGGTCCACACAGCCTCGCTCGGCGAGTTCGAGCAGGGTCGCCCAGTGATAGAGCGCCTGCGCCGCGATTACCCCGACTACGGAATTGTCCTCACATTCTTCTCGCCCTCAGGCTATGAGGAGCGCAAGAACTACCAGGGGGCCGACGTGGTGTGCTATCTACCGTTTGACCTTCCGGGGCGTGTCAGAGGATTTCTCGACATCGTGAATCCCGCAATGGCCATATTCGTGAAATACGAATTCTGGGGCAACTATCTCCACGCCCTGCAGCGCCGCAGTATTCCCACCTATCTCATATCGTCGATATTCCGTCCGTCGCAACCGTTCTTCAAGAAATGGGGCGCGATGTTCCGCGGCATGCTCAAATGCTACGACTATATCTTCGTGCAGGATGCCGACTCGCTCGCCATGCTCCGGTCCATCGGCGTGGAAAATGCCATGGTGGCCGGCGATACCCGCTTTGACCGCGTGACCGACATACGCCGCGCCGCCGCTCCCCTCCCCTCGGTGGAAGCGGCATTCAAGGAGCCGGCGTTCACATTCGTGGCCGGAAGCTCCTGGCCTCAGGACGAGGCGGTGTATCTCGACTGGCTTCGCCGTCATCCCGAGGTGCGCACCATCATCGCCCCCCATGAGTTCGATGCAGATCGGCTGGAGAAGCTCCGTTCTGACCTTGGAGCGGGAGCCATATTGCTCTCCGAGCTTGACGCCCGGTTTGAAAAGGGTGACGTTCCTGCCGATGTGTGCCATATAATAGTGGACTGCTTCGGAAAGCTCTCGAGCCTCTACCGCTATGCCACAGTGGCTTACGTAGGCGGAGGTTTCGGCGCCGGACTCCACAACATCAACGAGGCCGCCGTGTATGGCGTGCCGGTGGTCTACGGCCCCAACCATACCAAATTCAAGGAAGCACGCGACATGGCCGCGCTCGGCGGCGGCATTCCTGTGGGTAGCCGCGCCGAATTCGAAAAAGAGATGGACACCCTTATGGCCGACGAGCCCCTGAGGCGCTCCCGCGGAGAGAAAGCCGCCGCCTACATTGCCTCACAGATCGGCGCCACCGACCGTATTTTCAACGTGGTGTTCGGTTCCGGTCAATCTCCGCGCACATAAAGCTGCGCATTCTCAAACTTCGTTATCCTCACCCTGCTTCCGGCCTCTATAAACCCGCCGAGAGCCACTGCGTCGTAATGCTCGCCGTCAACCACCACCTTACCCGAAGGGCGTAAAGCCGTGGCTGCAACGCCCTCGCGGCCAACAAGGCGCGACGGAGCGGTATCCACGCCTATATAGCCGTCGGCCACACGCTGCTGGTGGGTGAGCTCAGTGCGTCGGCCCACAAGCCGCGCCCCATATTTCGACATAAGCAGCGCAATCGCGCCCACCGCCAGCGCCAGCGCGCAGCAGAACGTGAGCATGGCGCGCCATATTACCCCCAGATCTATCTCACCGCCGGTGGGGAGCGCGAAATTCTCCAGAAGTCCGGCTATTACCGCCACAATCATGGCCGCTATGCCCGTTATGCCAGCCACTCCGAAACCGGGAATTACAAACACCTCCAGGCACAGCAGTACCGTACCGGCAAAGAACACAATCACCACCCAGCTGTCGACGATTCCGGTAAGATACATCGGCATGAAATAGAGCAGCGCGGCAATGATCGCCGCCATCGAGGGGAATCCCATGCCCGGGCTCTGAAGCTCGAAATAGATTCCGGCCACAATCACCATAATCAACATTCCCTGCACGGCGGGATTGGTAAGGAAGCCCATCAGATAATCCACCCACGACGGACGGAATGTGGCAATATCATAATCCGTGATGCCCAGACTGGCAAGTACATCGTCGATAGTCTCGGCCTTACCCTCGGCATAATGCCAGCGCACGGCCTCGTCGGCCGTCAGGGTAAGCACGCGGGTGCTGTCAATCAGCCCCGGCACAGTCACGCGTGTGTCAACCATCGCTTCGGCTATCAGCGGATTGCGGCGCCACACCATAGTCGAGTCAGGCCCGGGCACCTTGCCGTGACTCTCGGCTGTGGCACGCATTATGGCGCGCATATACGACTGGTATTTGTCGGGCATAGCCGTGCCGTCGGCCCCGCTCACCACCGTGGCTGCACCCATCGAAGCGTCGGGGCGCATGAACACCGAGTCGCAGGCCAACGCTATCAGAGCTCCGGCCGAAGCGGCGTTATTGTCCACAAACGCCACCACAGGCATCTGAGCGTGAAGCAGAGCGGTGCGCATTGAATCGGCCGCACCCACCTCGCCGCCATAGGTGTTGAGATGCAGCAGGAATATGTCGGCGTTGCGGGCCGTGGCTTCCTCGAGGGCACGGCGCGTGTGCTGCCAGGTCGACGAGCCTATTTCATCGTTGATATGCAGACGGTACACAAGCGAACGGCACTGTGCCTCCCACGCGCCTGCCACAACAAACAGCATGGACGCGATAAGGGCAAGCAACCTTGACGGTATTCTTTTCTCTATATTCATTGCTCTATATGTGATGATGATTGTGACGAGGTATCCGACGGGCCGGAGCGTGATATACTCTTGCGTATCCACGACGGCACTATGAATGCGCCGATTATGAGGAAGAGATAATATGTGAGCAGCCTCCAGCACACGGCAAGCACAAGAGCCACCGACCGGTCGCCTCCCAGGAGGTCGCCGTAATAATTCGTGAAAAGCCATTCGCTCAGGCCGCTTCCTCCCGGGGTGGGACTGATGAACAGAAGAGTCCACACCACAAACTGACGGGCGAAAACTATGGTCTGCGGAGCAGCGTAAGAAAAGGCGAGAAACAGCGAATTGACCACACAGAACCTTGCCGTCCACGTCAGCGCCGTGGCTAAGAACGCCAGGCCCCACCACGAAGCCGGACGGTGACGGAGCGTAGTGCCGGTAAGGGCCATGTCGGATGTAAACTTCTCCGCCCCGGCCCTCCATCGCCTGAGCAAGCGCAGACGGAACACCCAGCGCACCATCCCGCCTATGATTCCGGGATTCACGAAAATGCCGAACACCAGAAAGAGCGACACGGCGCATATCCCGCCATAGACTATCCAGAATGCCGTGCGCACCCCCATCTGGAACGAGCCGGCGCCCGAGAATGCGAAAATCTCGCCGCCGGATATAAACAGGAAAATAAGCGGACAAGCCAAAACGAAGAAAGCATTGTCAAGCAGCATTGTGATGAGCATTATGGCCGTACCCCGACCCAGAGGCACACCCTCCGATTTCAGAAACACCATGCTCAGGGCCGACCCCCCGGCGGTGCCGGGCGTAATGGCCGAGGTGAAATCGCACAGCAGCGACACTCGCAGACATTTCCACCATGTGAGCTTTTCGAGAGTGAGCAGCCGGAAACGCCATGTGAGTCCACACTGGCGCACCACCACGCACATCACGGCAAGAGCCACCGCACCGGCGGCATTGCCGTCCAGCGGAATGCTGCGGAATGCCTCTATGCTGAACTCGCGCGCAAAAAGCCACGCTACCACAGCCAGGCCTATCACCACCGGGGCGATTGTCTTCAATATTATGCCGGATGTCTTTGCCATGATGTAAGGAATTTCCTATCCTATGACAAATATAACACTTTTGGCATGGAACAAAAAGCTCCAGCCGCTGAAAAATCGTCTGTTTTACAACAGAGACTACGCAAGTAAAGCTAACAATCACTATATTTGGATTTCTATTTAATTTAATGTCAATGGAAGAAGTAGTTGATTTAGCGCTTAAAAAACCGGTACTGGAATTCTGCAACCATCCCGAGCAGCTCACCGCCGAAGGCGACGAGCTGGAATACGACGCAACTAAAGGAGGTTACCTCGGTATCCACCACCCGGCATTCATCACTGTGGATATGGAAACGGAGGTGAAGGTCAAGCAGATTTCGATGAAACTATATGACAGCGCCGAAACTCTCAACAAGACCAAAGTGCCGGAGAAACAAGCCGGTAACTACTCTTCCAGATATGCCTTCCGCCTGTTATGTTCCACCGACATGGAGTCATGGAAAGTATTATATGACACCACCAAGGCTATTGAACCATACGGCGACAAGGCTGCCGGTAACCGAAAACCATACCGAAAGGGATGGCAATGGGCTGTGTTTGACGAGCCTGTCAGAATGCGCTATTTCAGAATTCATGCTCTGCATAATCCGGCCAACTCAGGATTTCATGTGGTGAGGTTGCGGCTCTACAACAAGGAATATGACAAAATGAAGCTGGGCGAGAAGATGACCCTCCAGACAGGGAACGAGATGGAGATCAAAGATGCGCTCCCTCTTTCGGCCCGACTCCTCAACCTTAGCCAGCGTCTGGATGTAGCCACCCCCGATACAATAAAAAAAGGAAACGACCGGGAATATCTCAGTCTTAAAAACCAGATTGTGGAACGTTCAATAGAGGTGCATACCGTCGACGGGAAAGTCGACCAGTTCAGACGCATCATCACACCCCACATGGTCAAATTTCTTGAAGACCATTACATCAATGAACGCAAAACCAATCTCATAAGCTGGACTGTGACCCTATCGCTGATTTTCATAAAATCGGTATTTGAGGTATTCGAGATCCACAACACATTCGCCACCAATGCATTTCTGTGGACAGTGGGAGTAGCGGCCCTGATGGTCACGCTTTTCAACTCCTGGCCCTGGTTCAGATATGCATTGGAGAAACTGATACCGAAAGTCAAGAATACGGAAGAGACAGTCCAGACGCCTGACGAAAACGTTATTGTAAATAATGTACGGGCCATCGACTCGGAGGGAAACAGCTTTGAGGCTGGCAATGAATCACCGGAAGGAAACTCTCTCGGCGCTCTGTTCAGTGATGAAATCGGGCGTTACGACATCAGCACCGGTTTTCACGCCGTAACAAATCCAGGATGGATAGAAGTGAGCTTGAAAAAGCCTGAGGAAATCTCGTATCTACGGTTCCTTCTTTGGGACAACTGCGGCTCTGAGAAAAAACAGCCAAGCAACCGGCGTTATGTCTATCGGCTGCTTATCTCGGAAAGCGACGACCCGGCCAACAGATCTTGGGAAGCGGCCTACGACAACCACATCAGCCCTTCAAACGGCTGGCAGGAATTCTATTTTGAAGACAGAACAAGAAAAATTACAGCAATCAAGCTGCAGTTCTTCCATACGTTGTCATTAAGCACCAACCCCACTACACAGATTGTAAGCATCCAGGCCTTCAAAAATCCCACCGAGAACTTCTTTGAAAGCGGAAGTCCCAACACACCTACCAGTTATGCCCCGCCCGTTTCCGGCATAGTAAGAAGCCGAGTGATTCTTGGGCCTCTTCAGGAACAGATGGGCTTTATTGTAGAAAGCGAGATTACCGACAAAATCAAGGACTACCTGACACGGATTTCAAGCAGTTCAAATCTGGAGGACAGGGATATCCTACATATCGAATCATTCAAGGATGACATAGAAAAGAATAAGGAATCAGGATTGAACAAACAGCTTAACCTATTATACAAATCTATTCTTTCTCCCGTCAACCGTTATAACAACAAGCTGGAATTAAGCGCACTCTGGGTTTCGACAATATCCAACATAATGCTGAGTATAGACATTTTACCCCTCTCTAATTACATCACTCTCATCTCCATGCTCCTGCTTATAATAACAATAGGCGGATTGGGGCTTTATCTCGACAACAAGAGGGGCGACCGCGCGGGAGCCGTCAGCCGATAAGGGGACGGATTTCGGGGAAGAGGGCTGCGGAGGCAACCACTATTGATTCGTTGCGGTCGCTGCGGAAACTCTCGTAGCGGGCACCGGCTTCACTGGCTATGAGCAGTCCGGCGGCCACATCCCAGCGGTGTAGGTTCATCTCCCAGTAGGCGTCAAGGAAGCCGGCGGCAACATAGCAGATGTCTATTGCCGCGGAGCCGAGGCGACGCATTCCCCTCACACGCGGAAGCACACGGATGAGATTGTCCACGTTGTTGTCGGGGTTCACGTTCTTGTCTACCGGGAAGCCTGTGGAAACCACAGCGCGTTCGAGAACCGCGTTCGTGGCACAGCTTATGCGCTCGCCGTTGAGCCACGCACCCCCGCCGCGCACCGCCGTGAACAGTTCTCCGAGATAAGGAGCGTAAACCACCCCTACCACCGTCTCGCCTTCATATTCCAGCGCTATCGACACCGAGAAGAGCGGCAGCCCCGAGCTGAAATTGGTAGTGCCGTCAAGGGGATCGATCACCCAGCGGAACGGCGAATCTGAGCCGGTGGAACCCGACTCTTCGGAAAGAATGGCGTGGGAAGGATACATGGCGCGTATGCCTGAAATCACGGCCTGTTCGGCCTCGGCGTCGGCCACGGTCACTATATCGGCATCGTTCAGCTTGGTACGGATGTCAAGGTTGCCTTTACGGAAATACCTCAGATGTGCGAGGCCGGCTGCTCTTGCCCATTCAACGGCCGAGAGCAGATAGGAGTCAAGTTCGTGTTGCGTGTTCATGTTATTTCAACATTTCATTCTGCATTACAGTTTTCGTCCAGCGGCAGCTGACGCCTGAATTCCTCTTTAAAAGAAATAAGGGTTTCGGTTCGTCCGGGCACTATGGACTGGATGCGGTCGTGGAGCAGCTCCAGAAGATGCGAATTGTTGCGCGCGTAGATTTTCAGCATTATATCGTATTTGCCGGTGGTAAGATGGCATTCGGTCACTTCCGGTATACGGCCAATCTGCTCAGTGACCACGTCGGACTGCGAGGGGTCGGAAAGCAGCAGTCCCACGTAGGCGCAGGTATCGTAGCCGAGCGCTTCGGGACTTATTTCCGTCTCGAAGCCCTTGATTACTCCGGAAGCCTGAAGTTTCTGCACTCTCTGGTGGATGGCGGCGCCGGAAACATTGCACATACGGGCTATTTCCAGAAAAGGCTTGCGTGCGTTCAGGGCAAGCTGGTGAAGAATCCGGCAGTCGAGGCGGTCGAATTGAGGTCGGGTCATCAGTATTGTGTTTTAATAACCACAAATTTATGGAAAAATAAGTAAATTTGCCCCATGAACTGGTTTGAAAACCTATTTTGCAGCCATGGTCCGGTGCAGGCGGTATGCGTGCTGTCTGTAATCATAGCCATCGGTCTCGGACTCGGTAAAATCCGTGTGTGGGGCGTGTCGCTCGGCGTCACGTTCGTGTTTTTCATGGGAATCCTCGCGGGGCATCTCGGATTCTCCATTGACCCGCAGATGCTTAAATACGCTCAGGATTTCGGTCTGGTACTGTTTGTCTACGAACTCGGCCTGAAAGTGGGGCCCGGCTTCTTCAGTTCCTTCCGTTCGGGCGGCCTGAAGCTCAACATGTATGGTCTCGCGCTGGTGGCCCTGGGCACCCTGACGGCCGTGGCTATAGCCGAGGCGTGCGGAATAGGCATGGCCGACATGGTGGGAGTGCTTTGCGGAGCCACCACCAACACTCCGGCTCTCGGTGCCGCGCAGCAGGCGCTCCAGCAGCTTGGAATATCGGCAAGCGGAGCCGCACTGAGTTGCGCCGTGACCTATCCTTTGGGCGTGGTGGGCGTGATTCTGGCAATGATTGTGGTGCGGAAACTCTTTACCCGCCCCTCCGACATGAAACCACGTCACACCGAGGACAGCGACCATACTTACGTGGCCGAATTCCAGGCCGTGAACCCCGGAATAAACGGAATGACCATACGCGAAATCCACAATATGCTGAATCTCAAATTCGTGATTTCGCGTGTGTGGCACGAAGGCAAAGTGTCCATTCCCGGCCCTGACCGCCGCATAATGGAGGGAGACCGACTTCTGGTGGTGACAAATGAAGAGGACATTCCCCGCCTGATGATGCTCTTCGGCAAGAAAACCGACAAAGACTGGAACCGCCCCGATATAAACTGGAACCGCATAGACAAGAATCTCGTGTCGAAAACGGTGGTGGTGAGCAAGCCCGGGCTCAATGGCAAACGTCTCGGCTCGCTGCGCCTGCGCAACAACTACGAAATAAACATATCGCGAGTGATGCGCTCGGGCGTCAGACTGCTGGCCGACCCGCAGCTCGTGCTTCAGCTCGGCGACCGTGTGACCATAGTGGGTCTGGCGGCCGACGTGGACAAAGTGGCAGCGCTGCTGGGCAACTCCGTCAACGAGCTCCGGGATCCCAACCTCGCCTCGGTATTCATAGGCATGGTGCTCGGTCTCGTGCTCGGCTCCATTCCCATCCTTATTCCCGGCATGTCCACTCCAGTGAAACTCGGCCTGGCGGGCGGCCCGATTGTGGTGGGAATACTGATAGGACGCTTCGGTCCGTCGTTCCATCTCATCACCTACACCACCCAGAGCGCCAATCTGATGCTGCGCGGCATAGGACTGTCGCTGTATCTGGCCTGCCTCGGCCTCGAAGCGGGAGAAAGTTTCCTCGACACCATACTGCGTGCCGACGGACTGGTGTGGATAGCCGCAGGATTCGTCATCACCCTCATTCCATCGATAATAATGCTGCTCGGCGCCATGCGCTGGGGACGCCTCGACTACGGCACAGCCTCGGGCATGGTGTGCGGCGCCATGGCCAACCCCATGGCCCTCACTTACGCCAACGACAGTGTGAAAGGCGATGAGGCCGCAGTGGCCTACGCCTCGGTTTACCCCCTCTCGATGTTCACCCGAGTAGTGATTGCCCAGCTCCTTGTGCTTCTCTTTCTCTGAGGACCATACCCTCCCCGTTCTCTTCCCCAAATTCAAATGCGATGCGACATCTTCTCTCACTTCTTTCTCTTCTTGCCGTGGCGTTCTCGGCTTCGGCCAAAAACACAGCCCCCGCGGCGACCGACAGCGTTGCCGACTCCCAGTCGGTAGGACTCGTGCTCAGCGGTGGAGGCGCCAAGGGCATAGCACATATAGGCGTGATCCAGGCCCTTGAGGACAACAACATCCCCATAGACTATATAACAGGCACCTCAATGGGAGCCATTGTGGGCGGTCTTTACGCCTGCGGCTACACTCCGGCCGAAATGCTCGACGTGATCCGTTCCCAGGAGTTCGCCTACTGGTCAACCGGCACCATCGACCCCAAGCTCACCTACTACTTCATGGAGCCGGCCCCCACCCCCACCATCCTCAAGATAAACCTGGGAGGCGACCAGTCGGGACTCACATCCCTGCTGCCCTCCGCGCTTATAAATCCTCTCCCCATGAACTTCGCCTTCATGGAGCTGTTCGCGCCATTCACCGCCCAGTGCGAGGCCGATTTCAACAAACTCTTCGTGCCTTTCAGATGCGTGGCCTCGAACGTAGACAAAAAGCACAAGACGGTATTTTCCAGCGGACAGATAGGCGACGCCATACGCGCCAGCATGACGTTCCCGCTGGTGTTCCACCCCATAGAGGTTGACGGCGACCGTCTCTACGACGGCGGTATCTACGACAACTTTCCGGTGGATGTGATGGACGACACCTTCGCACCCGATTTCGTGTTCGGAGTAGATGTGAGCGCTGGAAATTCCGACGGCGACGACTCCTCGATGATAGCCCAGCTCGAGAACATGATAATGCAGCACAGCGACTACAACGTGCCCCCGCGCCGCGGCATGAAGCTGCGCATCGACCTCGACCGCTTCGGGCTGCTGGACTTCGACAAGGCAAACGAAATATACCGTATCGGCTACGACCATGCCGTGGCCGTGATGGACTCGCTCAAGATGAGAGTCCTCACCCGCGTTCCCGCGGAGTCACGCAAGCTGCGCCGCGAGGTGTTCAAGTCGCTCACGCCGGAGCTTGTGTTCGACTCCGTGAAGGTGACCGGCGGCCATGCCGACCAGAACGCCTTCATAGCCTCCCGGTTCATGCGCCACAGCACCGACACATTCGGCGTCATCAAGGCCCGCGACGCCTATTACCGGCTGATAACTCCCGGCAAGCTCCGCAATCTCATGCCCACTGCCGTTCCCGACGGCCCGGGCGGCCCGTTCACACTGCGCCTGAAAGCCACCATTCAGAAGCCTCTCGACCTGGGCATAGGCAGCTATCTCACCACCTCCACCAATTCAATGCTCTTCCTTTCGGCCGCCTACCGCACCATGAGCTTCAGCTCTCTCGACATGAGTCTGAACGGATGGCTCGGCCAGAACTACGTGGCGGTCCAGGGACGCGCAGGCTTCTCCCTGCTCCGCAACATGCCCACCAGCCTTTCGATCACAGGCGTGGCATCCCGCCAGAAATATTTCCCTAACGACCGTCTGATATTCCAGAACAGCGAGTCGACTGTGGCCACCAAAGACGAATTCTATGCCCGAGTGGCTTACGGCACCGCCGCAGGCCGCAACGGCAAATTCGAATTCTCCGTGGGCTATGGCCATCTTGCCGACAAATATTACAACCGTCCGTCGGCCACCAATCCGGCATACCGCCGCGACGACATCACCCAGAACCTCGGACAGGCGCGGGCCTTCTTCGAGCACTATACCCTCAACGACCACAACTCCCCCACCGCGGGCGCACAGTATTCCATCAGCGCATTCGGCGTTCTCGGCTACCATTATTTCACATTCGGCGGCAACACCGGCTCCGCGCGCGCACGGCGCGCCTGGGCCCAGATTGAATTCAAGAGCCGCAATTACTGGAGCCTGTCGCCCAAGATTTCCCTGGGGCTGGAGACCGATGTGCTCGCAAGCAACCGCAAGCTACTCCACTACTACCACGAGTCGCTTCTCGACGCGCCGGTCTACGACCCGTGCCCCTCGCTCACCGACGTTTTTCTGCCTGAATACCGCGCCTACAGCTTCGCCAACGGCTCGTTCGTTCCAGTGTGGAAGATAGGCAGCTTCCTGCAGCTGCGCGGCTATGCCGAGGCCTTCGTGCCTCTTCGCGACATACAGGCCGACAAAGCAGGACTCGCCTGCTGGAGCAACTGGCTTCCGCGAGTGGAATTCTTCGGCCGTCTCGAAGCCGTTGCCTCCGTCAAATCCACCACGGTAAAAGCCTTCGGATATTATTCCGGCGCTCACGGCGCAGGCTGGAACTTCGGCATAAGCCTCGGCGCCTACATACGCGCGCCCCGCTTCCTGCGCTGAAGTCAGGACGTAGCCCGTTTCGCTGAACAAAAACGCCGTTTAGTTGAATTTTCAGGCTTCCGAAACCTGATTTCGCTTACATTTACAACGTGTAACCGAAAAAATTGAATATGTCGCCGACCCGCAACCGTTCAACCGAAACCATCGTCTACCTGGTTCTGTGGCTCATAGCCATAGGACTCTATCTGCTCGACGCCATGCGAAACCGCGCCCAGATGTCGGTGGCGTTGGTCGACATGGATGTAATCAGGCATATGGCTCATACTTTCGTACCGTTCCTGATTCTTTTTCTTATCAACAACAATCTGCTTATTCCGCGCCTTCTGTTGAGGAACAGGATTCTGCCCTATTTCCTTTCCACAGCCGGAGTGGTCATACTCATCTGGATATATCAATATCTCGATTTCGTACATATAATCGAGATGCTTCCCGAAGAAAACCGCCCCCGTCCTCATCCCCATCTGCGTCCGCTGTTGCCGCTGCCTCTGTTTTTAGACTTTACTTACGCACTGCTTGTGGTGGGGTGCAATCTTGCCGTAGCCCTGATGTTTCAGCGATTTGATGACAAGCTGGAAAAAGAGAGCCTCATGAAGGCAAATGCAGAAAATCAGCTTGCCTATCTCAAGGCCCAGATAAATCCGCATTTCTACATGAATATGCTCAACAATATTCACGGCATGATCGAAATCAATCCGGAAAAGGCCCAGTCTATGATTATCGACATGTCGCACCTCATGCGGTATATGCTCTACGAAAGCTCCCGGCAGACAATCACACTCTCGGAAGAAATCGACTTTCTGAATAATTATCTCAACCTTATGAGACTGCGCTTTCCCGAAAAGCTGGTAAGCGTCACTTCCCGTTTCCCTGACAGGAAAGCAGCCGCAGGCATCTCATTGCCTCCACTTCTGTTTCTGGTGTTCATTGAAAACGCGTTCAAACATGGCGTAAGCTACCAGGAAGCCTCATTCATAGCTGTGAAAATGGAAATAACCGCCAACGCCATTCTTTTCAGCTGCGCCAACAGCAACCATGCCAAAACAAGCGACGACCTTGAGCACTCCGGCATAGGGTTACAGAACATACGCCGGCGCCTCGCCCTGCTCTATGGCAATAAAGCGGTCCTCGAACTCCAGAAGACCGACACCACTTACACCGTAAACCTTGCAATTCCCATCCAATGCCCCTCAGAACCCTGATAATCGACGACGAACCTATCGCTCTGGAAAAGCTGAAGAATTATGTGGAGAAGACTCCCGCTCTGCAGCTGACCGCCGCATGCGGAAACGGAATTGAAGCGGCAGGCTTCCTTCTGGAAAACGAAATAGACCTTATAATCACCGATATCAACATGCCCGACCTCAACGGCATGGACTTTGTGAAAACACTGTCGGCCCCACCGATGGTAATATTCATTACGGCCTATCCCCAGTATGCGGTGGAGAGCTACAAGGTATCGGCTGTGGACTATCTGCTGAAACCCTACGGCTTTGCCGAGTTCACCACAGCTGTCAACAAGGCTGTGTCCTTATCTGCTTCGCACACAGCACCCCACTCCGAGCCTGCGGAATCGCTTTTTATCAAAACCGACTACCGCTACGTGCGCATATCGCTTTCAGAGATCCGTTTTATAAAAGGCTACGGCGAATATCTGCAAATACATATTGCCGGCAAAACCATGCCGCTCGTGACCCTTAGCTCATTTGCCGCGATAAAGGAGCGTCTTACTCCCAATTTTCTCCAGGTACACCGTTCCTACATTATAAATATGGACCGTGTGGAGCAGATAGAACGCAACCGGGTTATCATGGATGCCGAGAATCATATTCCTGTAGGCGACAGCTACAAGGCTGCCTTCCAGCAATATCTTACCACCCGTGCCATAGGCAAAACCTCAAAATAACAATTGTTTCATAATTCGGCGACACTGTTCGTTGAACGAAAAAGGCGATTGGTTGAAGTTTTTTCACCGGTCGCCTTCTTTACTATAATATTGCGGTGAAAATAAGAGCTTGTTCATAATAAACTCTAAACTGCAATGAAAAGATACGTAATATCATCGATGGTATCGCTCGCCGCAATCTCCGGAGCCGCGCAGACATGGACATATTCCGATTGCGTGGAGTATGCCCGGGAGCACAATATCTCCCTTCAGAAATCACGGCTTACGGAACTATCGTCGGAGTACACACTCGAGGAATCAAAAGCCCAATGGGAGCCGACTCTCGATTTTGCCACTACCCATTCGGTTTCCAATTATCCCTGGAAGGAAATCACCAAAAACTCCTACAACAGTTCTTACGGACTTAACGCCGGATGGACTGTATGGAACGGCGGCCAACGCGAGAACACCATCAAACAAAGCAAACTGCGCACAGAAATCAACCGCCTCACCACCGGCCAGATGATGCGCACGCTTGAAACCGACCTGCTTCAGGTATATATCAACATTCTCTACGCAAAGGAATCAATCGGTATATATAAAGAAGCTGCAAAAGTGAGCCTCGCCCAGAGCGAACGTGCCAGGGAGCTTATGGAGGCCGGAAAAATCTCGAGAGTGGATTATGCACAGCTGAACTCACAATATGAGCAGGACAAATACGCTCTGGTCAACGCACAAAGCACATACGATTCACGCCTGATGGAACTCAAACAGCTCCTTGAGCTCGGAATCGAGACGGAGATAAGGCTGGCCGACGTGGAGTGGGACGCAGCGCAGGTGCTCGCCGCGCTCCCGCCGATTGCCGAGAGCTACAGGATGGCCCTTGATACCGATCTGCGCATCAAAGCACTTGAGATAGAGAAATCATCGTCAGACCTTGATATTGCTATAGCCAAAGCGGGACGCATGCCTAAGATATCGCTCAACGCCGGAGTCGGAACCGGTTATTATGCTCCGGGGGACGCTTTCGGCTCCTCAATGAAGAAAGGACTGAACGAATCTCTCGGACTCACCCTGTCAATACCCATATTCGACAATAAAAAGACCAAGACAGCCGTGGCCCAGGCGCGTGTGGCCAACCTCAACGCGCAACTTGACATAAACCAGCGACAGACCGACATAGCCCAGCTTGTGGAAAACTGGTATATTGACACACAATCCGCCCAGTCACGGTATTCGGCAGCGGAGACCCAGCTTGAATCGGCCCGGCTGAGCGACGAGCTTACCAACGAACGGTTCAATCTCGGATACGTGAACACAGTGGAGCTCATGACGGCCCACAATTCCTATATCGAGGCCCGTCACACTGTGCTTCAGGCAAAATATATGGCCATGCTTGGCCAGAAAATGGTGGAGTTCTACCGTAACGCAACGGTAACACTGCCCTGATTTCAATACAACTATCCATTCATATATATGACAAACAGAATCTCACATGCATTTGCCGTCTCGTTCCTCATGATACTGGCGGCCTGTAATGAAAAAGAAGCGGTGAGCCTTGAGACCGTCAGGGCGGAACGCGGCGAACTCACGGAGACTGTTACCGCTACCGGCACCATCGAATCTGTGACGCAGGTAGACGTGGGCACACAGGTGACAGGTATAATTGACAAACTCTATGCCGACTATAATTCCGTGGTGACCAAAGGGCAGCTCATAGCGGAAATCGAGAAGACCCTGCTGCAGAGCGACCTTTCGAGTGCGGAGGCCAATGTGGAATCGGCTCGCCTCACCTACGAATACAATCTCACAAACTATAAGCGCGACAAGGCCCTTCACGACAAGCAGCTTATTAGCGACTATGAATTCCAGACCTCACAAAAAGACCTGGAAGTATCCAAAACTGCCTACGACAAAGCAAAAGCCGACCGAGTACGCGCCGCGAAAAACCTGAATTATGCCGAAATCTACTCTCCGATCGACGGTATTGTGATTTCGCGCGAGGTCGAAGTGGGCCAGACTGTGGTATCCAATATGAATGTGGCCAACCTGTACACCATCGCCGACCTCGACAATATGCAGGTGATAGGAAATGTCGACGAGGCCGACATAGGCCAGGTGAAAGTAGGCCAGGCGGTGACTTTTTCCGTCGACGCATATTCCGATGAACTGTTTGAGGGTCACGTGACGCAGGTACGCCTCAATCCCACCACCGAGAGCAACGTGGTGACGTATGAGGTGGTGGTAGCCGCCCCGAATCCCGACCACAAGCTAATTCCCGGCCTTACGGCTAATCTCACAATCTATGTCATGCGCCAGAAGGATGCACTGCTGCTTCCCACAAAAGCATTCACATTCGAGCCCGAACAGCGCAACGACGACAAGAATCTGCCCCAGCCGCAAGGCGACGCAGCCGACCTCAAACTTGAGAAGGACCAGAAATGCGTGTGGGTGGTAGATGGCGGAAAACTCATACCTACGGCCGTGACTACCGGCGCGAGCAACGGAATAAAAACAGAAATCACCAACGGAATTTCAGAAGGCACGGTGGTGGCCCTCGACTACACTGCTGCGCCGCAGGCAGCAGCCCGCCCCGATAATGAACAGAGTCCTTTCGCCCCGCAGCCCCCGGGCCGAAACAAAAAGAAAAAATAAGCCATGACCCAAAGCAAAGCAATAATCAGAATCGAGAACCTGCGCCGCGAATTCATAGTGGGAGATGAAAAGGTCAAGGCATTGCGCGGCGTGTCGCTCACCATCCGCGAGGGGGAGTTCGTCACCATAATGGGAACCTCCGGTTCCGGCAAATCTACTCTGCTGAACATTCTGGGATGACTCGACACCCCTACCTCAGGCGAATATCTGCTCGACGGCGTTTCTGTGCAGTCGATGTCGAAAAATCAGCGCGCAGTGACTCGAAACAGGAAAATAGGATTCGTATTTCAGAACTATAACCTGCTGCCGAAAACCACCGCGATTGAAAACGTGGAACTGCCCCTGCTCTACAATCCGGCGATAAAGGCCGACGAACGCCGGCGCCTTGCCGTTGACGCCCTCAAAGCCGTGGGACTCGGAGAACGCCTGAACCACAAAAGCAACCAGATGTCGGGCGGCCAGCAACAGCGTGTGGCGATAGCCCGCGCCCTGGTCAACAATCCGGTAATCATACTTGCCGATGAGGCTACCGGAAATCTCGACACCCGCACATCGTTCAGCATCCTCTCGCTGTTTCAGGAGCTCCACGCCAAAGGGAGAACAATCATATTTGTGACCCACAATCCCGAACTCGCGTTATACTCCTCACGCAATATCGCGCTCCGCGACGGCAAAATTGTGTCTGACACCATCAACGAATGCCCCCGCTCGGCACGTGAGGCATTTGAAAGCTTACCCACAGAGAAAGATTGACGATGAATTTAGCCAATTTACTTAAAATAGCGCTCAAGGCCCTTAACAACAACAAACTGCGGTGCTTCCTCACCATGCTCGGCATCATAATAGGCGTGGCGTCGGTCATCACCATGCTTGCCATAGGCCAGGGCTCCAAGAACAGCATTAAGGCGCAGATTTCCGAGATGGGATCAAACATGATAATGATTCATCCCGGAAACATGCAGCGCGGCGGCGTGCGCCAGAGCGCCGACGACATGCAGACCCTTGAAGTATCGGACTACGAGGCGCTCAAGGAGCTGCCCGGAGTGGCGGCCATATCCCCCTCGGTAAACTCGGGTGGCCAGCTTGTCAACGGCAACAACAATTATCCCTCGTCGATTTACGGCGTGACCACGGATTATCTTGACATACGGAAATTCAAGGTAAAAGACGGCGCGATGTTTACCGACCACGACATAAAGTCGGCGGCAAAAGTGTGTATTCTTGGAAAGACCGTGGTCGACAACCTGTTTCCTAACGGCGATGATCCGATAGGACGTGTGATACGTTTCGGCAAAATTCCACTTACGGTAATCGGTGTGCTGGAATCAAAAGGCACCAACTCCATGGGTCAGGATCAGGACGACGTGGTCATAGCCCCCTATACCACGGTAATGAAACGCATACTTGCCATAGACTATATCCAAGGAATCTTCGCGAGTGCGGCCGATGAGAATCAGACCGACGAGACCATCGACGCAATCACCGAAGTGCTACGCACGCGCCATAAAATAAAAGAGGATGCCGACAACGACTTTGAAATCCGTTCACAGCAGGAACTTAGAGGGTGTTTCATAACGATTGT
>LUJP01000002.1 GCA_001689535.1 Bacteroidales bacterium M5 | reverse complement strand
TCCCTCACTGCGCGAACACATCTGCACGACGCTTGACCGCCCCAGCGTTAACAAATATTGGTGAACGGGGTCTAACGCCCAGCGGAAGCCTCCACAATGAACCTCACACTTGCGGAATCGGTTGGATAAGGGGGCTCCACTGTCTCCGGCGGCAGAATAGCCAGGTCAATACCGGAACCGAGACGGCTGAGAATCCCTGCCGCACGAAAAGTGTTGCTGTCGTTGGGCACCACCCGAGTATCATGCTCATTGGTCACACTCACCACATGCCGAAGTTTTATACCGGCTTTGGCAATCTCAGGCAGAAGATCTATCGGATTCTGCCTGTAGGCCAGGGCATCCTCATCTGAGCCGAAACCATACAGTTTTTTCAGCTCAATCCAGTTGGGCGCCGATCCGGGCCATTGCATGGGCCATGTGGTAAAATCCATTACCGGACCCTCACAATAAATTGCATTGACCTGCTCAGGATTTCCGGCAGCCCATCGGTAAACCGAAAGGCCTGCCCGGGAAATAGCCCCAAGCGAACACTTTTCCGAAAGGCCGAACCGATCGACCACGAAGCTATAAACACTGTCCATAGCCTCAAGACCGCACGGCGCGCCATACGTATTGTAAGTGTTGAGCGAAACCACCGCCACTCCCGCATCAAGCAGCATCTTGTTTATCTGCCAGTGGAATGAGTCGCCGGCGTCCTCTATCTTCATAATCCACGGATTTCCTTCAAGCGGCTCAGTGGGAAGTGCCACCACAAGCGTCCATTTCCCAATGGGAAAAGTCGATGTGGGAAATCCCCGCCATGTACTCCCTACCGCCTCGGTCTTTTTCCAGGGGGTATCGGACGTATTCTGGGCTTCGAGATCCTGGGCGGATGCAGACAGCAAGAGAGCTCCGCATATCAGGAAGCGTAATGCGCCTTTCATTTTATACGTAGCTTCACAAGCAATCCCTTGTGGTCGGTGGGCCAGACGTCGAGAGGTTCAATGAAGCGGTCGGAGGTCTGTTCGGTCACCACTTTAGAGCGTACAACGCTCTCTTTCGGGCCGAATATCACGGCATCCTCAATCTTTACACCCGGGCTTACCCAGATATAGTCTATACGGTCGCGCTCGTCGGCTTTGGGAGCCCAAGTAACCTTCTCCGGCGCCATGCCCGGCACATTGGAGGGATAAGTGAATCCCGGATATGCAAGCACATCGGGATAATGCGTGCGATAGGTGTCAACGAAGCCGGCCTCCTCAAGGAGCGTTGTCACCGTCCAGGGCACGATAAATCCGTGGTGGTCGAACATATCGGCCGTAGTCGCGGTCCAGTCGCGGTGGGATGGTTCGTTGAAATCACCACCGAGAATCACGGTGTAGCCTGCCGCCATATCCTTTTTGGCCTGCTTGATAAACAGTTTTATTGCGTCGTCGCGCTGCGAACGCACATTGCGCTCGAGAACCTCCTCGACCGTTGTCGGAATAGGGATTTCTTTCCAGGTGGAACCGTCGTAACCGCGCACATTGTAATATGCGTCGTCCAGATAGTCAAGATGGGCCGTGTACACTGCCAGTTTCTTGCCTTCTTTCTCGGCGAGCAGACGGTAAATGCTTCCGTGGTCGTTGCCTAAAGGAAACACGGTGAGAGTATCGGTGATCGGATAGCGGCTGAGAAGACCGGTGTCGTCGCTGCGGAACGAATGATATTCCACGCCCTTTGACTTCAATGCCTCCACCAGCGAGGCCGTATAGTCAACGCCATTATAATTGCGCACCTCGCTCAGCGTCACAAAATCGGGCTGCAGCCGCGCAATCTCCTCGACTATGGCATTGGCACCGCCTTTTACAGATGTTCCCTCCTGCCAGATGTTCCATTGCAGCACACTTACTTCCGTATCCTTGGCTCCCGCGCACACTGCTGCCGCACACATCAGCGCCACACACAATATTTTTTTCATCTCGGTTTGATTTTGGGTTTCTACACGCAAATTTCGTCATTTTCACTGAAATTTGGAATCACAATCCCCTTATTGCATTATTTTTGGCGATGAATGCACCTAATCTGCTCTAAATTGATAACTTTGTGAAAATATGGAAATAGGCTATGGAAAAAAACAAACGAATACTGGTGGTTGACGACGAGGAAACACTGTGCGAGGCACTGAAATTCAATCTGGAAGAGGAAGGCTTCGAAGTGGATACCGCTCTGAGCGCCGAAGAGGCTCTCTGTCTTGACCTTGCGAGCTACAATCTGGTGATTCTCGACATCATGATGGGCGAAATTTCAGGCACACGCCTTGCCGGAATAATGAAATCAAAGCCCGAAACCGCAGCCATACCGATAATATTCTGCACGGCACGCGACTCGGAGGATGAAATGATTAAAGGCCTCGACCTCGGCGCAGACGACTACATAACCAAGCCTTATTCCATACGCAACATCATTGCTCGCGTAAAAGCCGTGCTCCGCCGCTCTACCGCCATTCCCGAGAAGCCCTCCCACAGCATAAGTTTCGAGGGGCTGACCGTGGACCCTGTGAGCAAGACCTGCAATGTCGACGGCCAGTATGTGAAAATGCCCCGAAAGGAATTCGAAATCCTCCTCACACTGCTCAAGAACCGGGGACGCATTTTCTCCCGCGAAGAGCTGCTGAACCTCATCTGGCCCGACGAGGTGGTGGTGGTTGACCGCGTGGTCGACGTCAACATCACCCGCATCCGCCGCAAGATAGGCCGCTACGGCTCCCACATAACCACACGCTCAGGCTACGGCTATGGGTTTGTTGATTAGACTGTAGATTAATTCCCCCTTTAACCGTTATTCATCATGAAACAGACCCTCCGAATCCCTTACGCCCGGCGCCTTTATCTCTGGCTTCTCGGCTACTCCGCCATCATCCTCGGATGCTTCCTTATCTTCCAGTACCACCGCGAACGCGAATTCAAGTCGGCCGAGCTCGATGCCCAGCTCCAGATTGTCAATTCCTATATCCTCGACGAGCTTGAGCGCGGCAAGGAGATGAAAGATGTGAGTCTCGACGGGCTGCACCCCTTCGGAGATCTCAGAGTGAGTGTGATCGACGGCAAGGGCAATGTGATATACGACAACAGCCTCGACGCGCTGCCGCACGACAGCCATCTCCGGCGGCAGGAAATACGCGACGCCCTGTCGCGCGGCACAGGATTCACCGTGCGCCGCCACAGCCAGAGCACGGGACTGACGTATTTCTATTCGGCCCGCAAAGGAGAGAACGGCTACGTGGTGCGAACTGCCGTCCCCTACTCCGTAACGCTCAGCAGCCTCCTGCAGGCCGACTACGGCTTTATCTGGTTCATGTGTGTTGTGACTCTGGTGATGTGTGTTCTCGGATTTTTCGCCACCCGCCGACTGGGACAGCACATCTCACGGCTTAACCGCTTTGCCGAGCATGCCGAAAAGGGGCTGAGAATCTACGATACCGAACCGTTCCCTCACGATGAGCTCGGCGACATCTCCAACCATATAGTCCGGCTCTATGCCTCGCTGCAGAAAGCCGTGGCAGACCGCGACCGGGAGCATTCAGCCGCGTTGAAACAGGAACGCGAGAAAGAGCGCATAAAGCGGCAACTCACCGATAATATAAACCACGAGCTCAAGACGCCTGTGGCATCGATAAGGGTGTGTCTGGAGACACTGCTCACCCACCCTTATCTCAGCCGCGAGAAGCGCGAGGAGTTCCTGAAACGCAGCTTCATGAATATCGACCGCCTGAGCAAGCTCCTGGCCGACGTGGCGCTCATCACCCGCATGACCGAAGGCGGCGATGCCATTGCGCGCTCCCGCGTAGACCTCACGTCTTTGATTATCGACACCATCCAGGACTGCCGCCCCGCAGCCCAGAGAGCAGAAATAGAGATAAAGATGGATATTGAACGTGAGCTTAAGATGAGAGGCAACGCACAGCTGCTCACATCGGTGTTCCACAATCTCATAGACAATGCCATTGCCTATAGCGGAGGCTCGGAAATATGCATCTCGGTGAAACAGGCCAACACCAAGCGGTGCACCCTTACGGTCTCCGACAACGGCACCGGAGTGGATCCCGTGCATCTACCCCGCATATTCGAGCGTTTCTACCGCGTTGACAAGGGCCGCTCTCGCGCGGCGGGAGGCACCGGCCTCGGCCTTTCGATAGTGAAAAATGCCGTCCTGCTCCACGATGGAAAAATCTCAGTAGAGAACCGTCCCACAGGAGGTCTGCTCTTCACAATCACGTTCCCTCTGGTATATTAGAGTTTGTTTAATATTTAATATTTCATATTAAGTTCAAACTTCTGCAATATTTTTGAAACATCAGTTGGGTTACTTTGTTTTCGAATCAAAGACGTAACTCAACATGGACATTCTGTTTCTCTGTATTGTAATATTCCTTTTTCTGCTCGCCATCTTCGATCTTTCGGTTGGCGTGAGCAATGATGCTGTCAATTTTCTCAATTCGTCGCTGGGCTCCAAGGCAGCCTCTTTCAAAAGAGTGCTGATAGTGGCATCGATAGGCGTATTCATTGGCGCCGCCATGAGCAACGGCATGATGGACATTGCACGGCACGGTATATTCCGACCGGAGCATTTCTCCTTCTACGACCTCATCTGCATATTCATGGCAGTGACGGTAACTGATATAATCCTTCTGGATATCTTCAATTCGCTGGGCATGCCCACCTCCACCACAGTTTCGATGGTGTTTGAGCTCCTTGGCGCCACATTCGCGGTGGCACTCATCAAGATGGCCGGAGGCATTGACCTCGGATTCAACGAGCTTCTCAATACCGAGAAAGCCCTCCAGGTGATTCTCGGCATTTTCCTTTCGGTGGCCATAGCGTTTGTGTTCGGCACAATAGTGCAGTTTATATCGCGACTCATTTTCACGTTTAACTACAAGAACAATCTCAAGTGGAAGATAGGCATTTTCGGAGGCATCTGCATCACAGCCATCATCTACTTCCTGCTGCTCAAAGGCGCGAAGACCCTCACCTTCATGACTCCGGAAGTGAAGCAGTTTATCGGCGAGCATACTGGCATGATACTCTTAGCCTCGTTTGTGTTCTTCACCCTGCTCATGCAGCTGCTCCATGCGCTGAAGGTCAACGTGCTCAAAGTGGTGGTGCTCACCGGCACATTCGCTCTCGCGATGGCATTCTCGGGCAATGACCTCGTGAACTTCATAGGCGTGCCGCTCACCGGTCTGGCCTCATATCAGGACTATGCGGCCAACGGCGCCGGCGACCCTCACGGATTCCTGATGGGTTCGCTCAACGGGCAGGCCAATACCCCGGTCTACTTCCTGATAGGAGCCGGCGTGATAATGGTAGCGTCGCTGGCCACCTCCAAGAAAGCACGCAATGTCACCAAGACCGAAATAGGACTCGGCTCCAGCCAGACAGGTGACGAGATGTTCGGCTCCTCGCGCATAGCCCGTCGGCTGGTGCGCTGGTCGCTCTCGGTAATCGCCTGGATCAGAAACATCACACCCCCGCGCGTGCGCCATTGGTTCAACCGCCGCTTCAACACCGACGAAGCCATAATGGACAGCGGAGCCGCCTTCGACCTCATACGCGCCTCGATCAACCTGGTGCTGGCCGGTGCGCTCATAGCCCTCGGCACATCGCTCAAGCTGCCTCTGTCCACCACATTCGTCACCTTCATGGTGGCGATGGGCACCTCACTCTCCGACAAGGCATGGAGCCGTGAAAGCGCCGTGTTCCGCATCACAGGTGTGATATCCGTGATAGGCGGATGGTTCCTCACGGCAGGCGTAGCGTTTATCGGCGCCGCCATTATCGTCTCGCTCATGCACTATGGCGGCCACTGGATGATGTTTGCTCTCGCTCTGCTCACCATCTTCCTGCTCATACGCAGCAACCGCCGCTTCCGCCGCCGTCAGGCCGAAGATAAGGGCGACACCCTGTTCCAGACCATCCTCAACACCGAGGATAAGGAAAAAGTGTGGGAACTCCTGCTCATCTATATCACCGGACAGCAGCGGCAGTTTCTTGATTATGCCTCTACCACCTACAGCGCCGTGACCGAAGCTTTCGCCTCGGAAAACGTCAAGGTGCTCGGCAAAGCGGCCTCCAGCCTAATCCGGCAGAAAAACTCGCTGAAAAACACTCGCCGCAAGGAAACCCTTGGCCTCCGCAGAATCCGGCGGGAGACCGCCCTCGAGATGAGCGCCTGGTTTCACCTCTCCAACAACTGCTGCATGAGCATGCTCTACAATCTCAGCCGAATCAACGAGATATGCCGTGAGCACGTCGACAATAACTTCATGCCGCTACCCGAAGCCTATCGCCTAGAATACAACGAAGTGCGTTCCCGCACCGACACACTGTTCAACGACACCCTCGCAATGATCGACACCGGTGCGTTCGAAACCATTCCGATGCTGCGCCGCCACTGCGACGAGATAAAAGACTACATAGCCGCCGTGTACCATCGCCTCCAGAACAGACTGCGCGAGGACAATCCCGCCTCCATGACGGTGCTCTACGTCTACATCAACGTGCTTCAGGAAACGCAGGAAATGGTTTCGACCATAAGAAAATACCTCCGCGCCTACGCCAAACTCCACGGCGCCGAAGCCAATCCCCGCCCCATAGTAACCGTCTCCGCCTGAAGATTCAATTTAGTCGGATACGGCCCGATATCCCAGGCTTCCGCCACTATGCGAGACGCGCACGCGCTTGCAGTTCTTCGGCCGACGGAAGCAGATTCGAGGAATCTATCTGCACATTGTCGTATGAAGCCACACCCATCGGAGTCTGTATGCCTTTGAACGCCCAACGTACATCGGTTTCGTCTTTATCACTACAAATCAACAGGCCAATCGTAGGGTTGTCATCGGGGCCTTTCAACAGTTCGTCAACGGCATTTACATAGTAATTGAGCTTTCCTGCATACTCCGGATCAAATGGTCGGGCCTTCAGTTCGACGACAACGTATGCTTTTAGACGAATGTGATAAAACAACATATCAATCCGTCGGGTACGGTTACCAACGATAAGTTCTTTCTGCCGTCCCACAAACGCAAAACCGGTGCCGAGTTCAAGCAGGAACCGGGTAATATTCTGTTCCAGAGCCGCCTCAAGCTGTTCTTCCCTGTAATTGACCGGAACGGTTATAAATCCGAAGTCATAATTGTCTTTCGTTATTTCCTGCGCCATGCGGCATTGAGCCTCAGGCAAATATTCCGAAAAATTGCTTATTGCCTTTCCATGTGATTTATATAGATTGGCCTTCAGTGAATTGTCCAATGTCTGACGGCTCCAACCACCCAATATACACTCACGCAAATAAAAGATTGCCTCATCAATCGACTTGCATTTAGTCACGATATCTGTTTGATGCCCCCACGGAATCATTCCAAGAATTATCGGGAAGCACTGTTCTCCATTCAAAACTGCCACAGGTCGTGGCACATTTATAAGATACGGAGATTCAGTTTTTTGCAATTCTGCCACAAGCTGTGGTAGTTTTTCATTTGCCTCTGTTGTAGAGAAGAACAGATACCACTGCTTCATTCGCCACATATTTCTACTGCTGAAACCCTTCTCTTTCGGAAAGGCTTCCTGTAAGTCCAGACTCAGTTGTTCTACAACTCCACTCCCCATCTTTTCTCAGCCTTGAGTGTCACAAGATCTCGTCCGATACTCCAGTTAAAACGTAGTTTCTCTGTGTTGATCTTAATGGATGCTTTGATTTGAGCAGAAACGTAGCGTCGCTTGATTTCAGATATCCAAGCGGCATAGTCAGCGTCAATTCTGAAATCATTGACTCTGACAATATGGGGTCCGTTATTGTGAGGTATATCAGCCATCGCATCGCAAAATCAACACAAATCACTGATATCCACAAGCTAATAGGAGGCGTAAAGGGTGACGGGGTACGAAATTCGGAATATAATCGCTATATTTGCAGTCAGCAAGAAATGAAACGCAAGGTATGCATAATCACAGGCACCCGCGCCGAGTGGGGACTGCTCTCCGGAGTGGCCCACGAGCTCGCGTCGCGGCCTGATGTCGAGCTGCAGATTGTGGCCACCAATATGCACCTTGACCCGGCCTACGGCATGACCGTCAACGAAATCACCGGCGCCGGGTTCACGGTCAACGCCCGCGTTCCCCTCCCTGCTACCGACGGTACCCCGGCGTCGACCGTAAAGGCTATGGCCGCCTGCATGGCGGGAATGGCTGACGCACTGCAGCGTCTGTCGCCGGATATCGCCGTGATTCTCGGCGACCGCACCGAAATGCTTGCTGTGGCCTCGGCATGCGCCGTGAGCGGCGTGCCGATAGTGCATCTCCACGGAGGCGAGGTAACCGAAGGCGCAATCGACGATTCCATACGCCACGCCATAACCAAGCTTTCAGCCCTTCATCTCACTGCCACTGAGGACTACCGCCGACGTGTGATTCAGCTCGGCGAGGACCCTGCCAAAGTGATAAACACAGGTGCGCCGGGCGTTCACAACGCTCTTAATGTCGCGCCTATGGATGCCGAAGAGCTTTGCCGCTCGATAGGCTTTAAGCTTGACCGCGACACCATTCTTGTGACCTTCCACCCGGCGACACTCGACCCCGCCGACCCGGCCGACCGTTTCGAGCAGCTTCTCGAAGCCTTGGACACTCTTCCCGCTGTAAGGGTGCTGTTCACCTATCCCAACAACGATTCACGCGGGCAGAAGCTCATAGCCATGATCGAAGACTATGTGGCTTCCCATCCCTATAACACCGCCTCCATCCCCTCGCTGGGCATGCGGCGTTATCTGTCGGCCCTGCGGCTCGTTGGCGCCGTGGTTGGCAATTCCTCAAGCGGCATAATAGAAGTCCCATCGATGGGAATACCCACCGTTGACATAGGCATGCGCCAGAGAGGGCGCACAGCCGCCGAGAGCGTGATCCACTGCGGCGACTCGGCCACGGAAATCGCCTCGGCAATACAGCTGGCACTGTCTCCGGCCATGCAGGAAAAGGCAAAGCACGTCAGCAATCCCTATTACCGTCCCGACACGCTTCGCCTGGTGACCGATGCCATAGCCCTCACACCACTCGAAAATCTCAGGACAAAGAAATTTCACGACATCTCATTCTGAACCGATGGACAACCATACACTGTACGTGATTCCCGCTCGCGGCGGCAGCAAAGGCATTCCCGGCAAAAACATCAAGCCGCTCGGAGGACGCCCGCTGATACACTATACCATAGATATAGCCCGGCAGCTTGCTCCCGACTCGCATATAATCGTTTCCACCGATTCCGAAGAAATAGCTTCGGTGGCACGGCAGACCGGCCTGCCGGTTGACTACATGCGCCCGGCCGAACTCGCCACCGACACCTCCGGCAGCCGCGAGGTGATAATCGACGCGATGGACTGGGCAGCAGCCCGCGGCATCGCGTTTGACCGCGTAGTGCTGCTGCAACCCACCTCGCCCCTGCGCACCGTGGCCGATGTGGAAGCGTGTCTGGAGCGCTATACTCCGGAGGCCGACATGGTGGTGAGCGTGATTCCCGCCAAGTCAAACCCATATTACAACTGTTTCGAGACCGATTCCGCCACCGGACTGCTCCACATATCCAAAGGCTCCGGACTCTACGTGCGCCGTCAGGACGCCCCGGAGGCCTGGGAATACAGCGGCTCGGTATATGTGATAAACCCCGACTCTATCTGTCGGTATGCGCTCGGAGCGATGCCCCGCCGCGTTCCGTGCCCCACCGACGCATCCCGCGCCATCGACCTCGACACTCCTCTGGACTGGGAGGTGGCCGAAGCCGTGATGCGCCACCTCAGAGCCGAATCTTAAACGACACAAACAATGGACCGACATATAATTGCCTCAGACTGTTCGCTGCTCAAAGCTCTCGACATGCTCAACGCACTGTCGGGCGGAGTGATGACGCTTTTTGTCACCGGCGCGGACGGCACTATGGTGGGGACGCTCACCGACGGCGACGTGCGCCGCGGGCTACTGAAAGGAGCTCAGCTCACCGACCTGGTGGAGCGCGTGATGAACCGCTCGTTCCGCGCTCTGCGCCCTGCGGCGGAAAACGATGTGGAGAGCATCCGCGCCATCCGGCGTTGCGGAGTGAAACTCATACCCCGCCTTGACGCCGAAGGACGCATCCTTGAGATAATGGACCTTACGGCCACCACCACCCGACTCCCCCTCAGCGCCATCCTCATGGCCGGAGGCAAAGGCGAACGGTTGCGGCCCATGACCCTCACCACTCCCAAACCGCTGCTCAAAATCGGCTCAAAAGCCATAATCGACTATAATATCGCGGCCCTCGCGCGCGCCGGCATCTCGCATGTATCAGTTACCGTAAACTACCTTGCCGAGCAGCTTGAGGCGCATTTCAGTGCGCCCGTGGAAGGCATAGCCGTGAAATGCGTGCGCGAACGGGAGCCGATGGGCACCATAGGCTCTGCAGCCCTTGTGAAGCGGTGTGACCCTGACGGCGCCACACTGGTGATGAACTCCGACATCCTCACCACCCTCTCGCTCGAGGACATGTATCTGGCCCATCTCAAGTCGGGAGCGGCAATCACCATAGCCGCCATTCCTTACAACATTTCCGTTCCATATGCCATTCTCTCCACCGACGACACAGGCCGCGTGACCGGTCTGCAGGAAAAGCCCTCCTATTCCTTCTATGCCAACGCCGGAATATACATCATATCCAACCGTCTGCTCGACGCCCTGCCACCGACCGGACGCACCGACGCCACCGACCTTATCGAGGCGGCCATTGCCGACGGACAGCATGTGGGCTACTTCCCCATATCCGGCACATGGATCGACATAGGCTCTCCAACGGATTTCGCACACGCATCCGAACTTATGAGCCACCATCTCGGCCTCTCCTCCTAACTTTTCCACCCTCCGGGGCGTTAAATTACCAAATTCAAGCAACTATGGCTGATTCCAATTTTATAGATTACGTGAAAATCCTTTGCCGCTCGGGCAAGGGAGGCGCCGGCTCACGCCATTTCCACAGAGCCAAATATGTGCCGAAAGGCGGACCCGACGGCGGCGACGGCGGCCGCGGTGGCCACATCATACTGCGTGGCAATTCCCACATGTGGACTCTCCTGCCCCTGAAATTCAACCGTCATATCTTTGCCGGCAACGGTCAGAGCGGCGGCGCCGACCGCAGCTCGGGAAAAGACGGCGCCGACGTGGTGGTGGAAGTGCCCTGCGGCACCGTGGTCTATGACGCCGACACCGGCGAATTTCTCTGCGAGGTGAACTACGACGGCGAAGAGATAAAGCTGCTGCGCGGAGGCCGCGGAGGTCTCGGCAACTGGCATTTCAAAAGCTCCACCAACCGCACCCCCCGCTACGCCCAGCCAGGCGAACCGGCCATAGAAAAAAGCGTTGTGCTGGAGCTCAAGCTCCTTGCCGACGTTGGCCTGGTAGGGTTCCCAAACGCGGGAAAATCTACCCTGCTGTCCGCCCTCTCGGCCGCGCGGCCCAAGATTGCCGACTATCCTTTCACCACAATGGAACCGCAGCTGGGCATTGTGAGCTATCGCGACAACCGCTCGTTCGTGATGGCCGATATTCCCGGAATCATAGAGGGAGCAAGTGAGGGCCGTGGCCTGGGACTGCGCTTCCTGCGCCACATAGAGCGCAACGCAGTGCTGCTCTTCGTGGTGCCGGCCGATGCCGACGATATCGCCGAACAGTACCGCATACTGCTTGGCGAACTTGAGAAATTCAATCCGCAGCTCATGGACAAGGAGCGCATACTGGCCGTATCGAAATGCGACATGCTCGACGACGAGCTGATGGAGGAAGTGCGCGCCACGCTCCCCGAAGGTGTACGCTCTGTGATGATTTCGGCAGTGACCGGCATGGGACTCACCGAGCTTAAGGACGTTCTGTGGGCAGCCGTGACCGACGACCGCAACCGTATAGCCGTCAGCACCATCACCCACCGGCCGCTCGACGGCCATCACCGCGTGCGCGAGGAAGACGAATTCATATTCGACAAGGCTCCGCAGATGCCTGATGACGACGGCGACAATCTCGACTACGACGATTTCGATGATGACGAGTTTTTCGGCGACGAATATAGCGAAGATGATTTCCACCCCGAGGATTCAAACATTGATCCGCTGAATGACGAAGCCTGACCTTCTCCGGCTGAATCTGCCGGCCGGAGCCGTCGCATTCACCACACTGCGCGGTTGTGCGGATGCCACGCTCCCCTACGACGGCCTGAGCATCTGCACTTACACCGGCGACGACCCCTTGCATGTGGCCGACAGTCTCGCCGCCCTCTCCTCCTGCACCGGACTCCCGTCAGAGAGGATAGTCTCCGCACGCCAGACCCACTCCGTAAATGTGGCCTATGTGTCGCATCCCGCGGTGTTTGAAAACACCGACGCTCTTGTGTCGGACCGCCCCGGGATTGCAATAGGCGTGCATACGGCCGACTGTGTCCCGGTGGTGCTTTTCGATCCCGTGGCGCGTATTGTCGGCGCGGTGCATTCGGGCTGGCGCGGAACCGTAGGGCGCATCAGCACCACGGCTGTCCGCGAAATGTGTGCTCTCGGAGCCACTCCCGCCAGCATACATGCCGCCATGGGCCCGTGCATCTGCCCCGATTGTTTCGAGGTCGGCGAAGAAGTGGCCCAGGAATTCATCAAGGCAAATCTCGGCAGTTTCGTAATAAGAAAACCGGGAGTCAAACCTCATATAGACCTCCCCGCAGCCGTTGCCGCCACCCTCATGGAATCCGGCTTAGCAAAAAACAACATCGCCCTCCCGCCGGAATGCAGCCGCTGCCGCCCGGACCTCTTCTTCTCAGCCCGTCGCCTCGGCACCTCCTCCGGCCGCACCTTCACCTTCATCTCTCTGGAAAACCGATAAACATGAAACGGTGCTGTTGTATTCTGCTACTTTCTATAGTAGCAACGGCTATTTTTGCCGAGATTCCTACCCGTTATTATGTTGGAAAAACAGAAGTATCTACGTCTTTCTGGTATCAGATGCCAGACAGTATGGAGAAAGTGGAGTTATGCCATTGAATGTTGTAATCGGCAGGGATGGGCGAATTCGTTTTATTCATTCCGGAGCTATCCTGGACCAAAAAGGATTGACGGAATTATACGATGCAATAAAATCCGGTCTTTAGACCCCATCTCACTGCTATACTAAATCAATAAATTCGTCAACCGTCGGTTCCGGCCGGCGTTAGGGCTCCGGGAGGGGGCGGCGGGGGAAGGCGTCGATGAAGCTGCCGGGGGTGGCGTTGTAGATGCGGGCACCGATGGCGTCGGCATAACGGCGGATGCGGTGGTAGGCGCGGAAGGCGATGTGGAAACTCAACATCATGTCGTGCAGCCGGATGTTGCTGTAGAGGCTCGTGACACGTTTTTTCTCGCTTTCGCTTTCCTTGTAGAAATGGGGCTGTACGGTCACCACCATATTATTTTCATCAACCTCGAGGGTGCGCGTCCAGCTGTGGTCAGCTCCCGCAAGATAAATCTCGCGATAACCCGCTTTCAGACCAATCATTATGGCGGCGATAAGCACATTACGCGGACGAGGCATTCCCAATCCTGATTTATAGGCCATACGCTCGAACCATCCGAAGCCTTCCACTCCCACGGGATTGAAACGCTCAATCCTCACATGTCCGGCCACCGTGACTTCGCGCGGAATCCTGCGGACCATACGCGCCGGCACGTACAGCGTCATGGACCAGTCGACCCTCCGGGCTATATTCTCCCACAGCCGCGCCACGTTGCCGTCGCCTCCGGGATTGAAGAAATGGGGATCGGCCATCACGTAGGCCTGCGGACGGAAACGGTAGAACTCCTCGGCATTGGCGGCGAAATTCACGGCCATGAGGTCGCAATGCTCCAGCGATGCGGCATGGTTCCTCATGGCATCGGCAAGAGAGGGCCCGTTTGCCATTATCACAAGCTGACGGTCGCCAGCCGAACGGCTTATTCCGCAAGGCCGCGACTCCACAGCCATTTTCACCAGTCCCTTTCCGAGCAGGCCGCAGTTTTTAGCGGCTTCCGAAATTGAGTTAAGAGCTTCTTTCATACTAACCGCAAAATTAATTAAATTTGCATCCACAACTGCGAAAAACCGCCATAAATGTCAGTACAGCCAAATACCCCGAAGCCGGTGATAAAGAAAATCGACATCGACGCCGTGCTTCGCGAGCGCCTGGGCAGTCGCTACCGCTTCGTGCCCCGGCCTCTTGTGGCTTTGCTGAAGCGGGTGGTGTGTCAGGACAGCCTCAACGACCTGCTCGACAAGACCGGCCATCTACGCGATGCCGAATTCTGCCGTGCGGTGCTCCGCGAGCTCGGCATCACCTACGGCGTGGTACACCCCGAACGCCTTCCCGCTCCGGCAGACCGCCGCGTGATTTTCGTCAGCAACCACCCACTTGGCGGACTCGACGGCATGGTGCTCATAGAACTTCTCACCTCCCTCTACGGCCCGGGCCTGAAATTCGTGGTCAACGACCTGCTCATGGCCATCGACCAGCTCAAGGGCGTGTTCCTGCCGGTAAACAAGCTCGGCAAACAGAGCCGCGACGCATCCGACAATCTGACGCGCGCGCTCGAAGGCCCTGACCCTCTGGTGATTTTCCCTGCCGGGCTGGTGAGCCGACGCGGAGCCGACGGCGCCGTGGCCGACCTTGAATGGCACAAGATGTTCATAAACAAAGCCATCGCCTCCCGGCGCGACATTGTGCCCCTCTTCTTCAGTGGCCGCAATTCAAACTTTTTTTATAACTTTGCATATATGCGTCGACGCATGGGGCTCAAATTCAATGTGGAGATGGCCCTGTTGCCGGCCGAGGTGTTCAAGCAGCGCTCGCGCAACTTCACCATAGTGGCCGGACCGCGCGTACCATGGAACACCCTTTCCACCGGCTCGCGGGCCGCTGCCGACGCACGTGAAATCAAAGACAGAGTCTATTCACTCGAAAACGAAACCGAACGCGATAGCCTTCGGACAAACAACGATTCGCAATGAGCCAAGACCAACAGCCTGTAATACCACCGGTAGACACCGCGCTTCTCAAAGCCGAGCTCACTTCCGACAATCAGCTGCGATCCTCCAACAAGGGAGGAAACATCATATACACATTCGACGGACGCTCCTGTCCCAACCTCATGCGCGAGGTGGGCCGTCTGCGCGAGATCACGTTCCGCGGGGCCGGAGGAGGCTCCGGAAAGGACTGCGACATAGATGCCTTCGACCTGATGGACCCTCCCTGCCGCCAGCTTATAGTATGGGACCCGGAAAACGAGATGATCATAGGCGGCTACCGCTACATAATCGGCCCTGACATACGCATTAACCCCGACGGGAGCCCGCGTCTGGCCACATCCCACCTCTTCCGGTTTTCCGAATCATTCATCCGTGACTATCTGCCCTACACCATAGAGCTCGGACGCTCTTTCGTGCGGACCGAATACCAGTCGTCGCGCGCCGGCGCCAAAGCCATCTTCGCCCTCGATAACCTGTGGGACGGCCTGGGAGCGCTCACGGTAATACACCCCGAGATGCGCTATCTCTTCGGAAAAGTAACGATGTATCCCGAATACTCCGCCAAGTGTCGCAACATGATTCTTTATTTCATGCACAAGCACTTCCCCGACCCCGACCGCCTTGCCACGCCCATCAATCCGCTGCAGACCGATATCGACGTGCACGAGATGCGACACCTCTTCCACGGCGCCACTTTTGCCGAGGACTACCGCATACTCAACCATGCCATACGCGAGAACGGGCTCAACATCCCCCCGCTTGTCAACGCCTACATGAGCCTCTCGCCCACCATGAAGATGTTCGGCACAGCCGTCAACGACGAATTCGGCGATGTGGAGGAATCCGGCATATTCCTGGACATATCCGAGATTCTCGAGGAAAAGAAGAAGCGCCATATCGACACGTTTCTAAACCTGCGCCACTGAGCGCATCCCAAATATTTTAGCTATCTTTGCACAAACTTACGCCAATGAACCACATGCCTCCATCGCCATACCGCCGGGGTGCCACCCAAGGAATGCTTTTCGGCATCTACCTGTCGATTCTTTTCCTGGCCTCGGTATATTCCGTAAGCTATCCGCTTATGGGCCTCATAGGCATGCTGCTCATAGTGGGTGTGCCGTTCTACATATTCCGCTGTCTGCGCGCCACATTCGTGGCCGACGGCGGACTTACGCCCTTCTCCTCGCTATGGATGCAGGGCATCATGGTGTTTATGTGCGGCTCGCTCATTCAGGGCGCGGTGGCCGTGGTTTATCTCAAATGGATTGACCCCGCTTTCATCATCACCCAGCTCCGCTCGGTAATCTCCTTTTACGAAGGGCTGCCTTCACCCGAAGCCAAGGAGATGGCAAAAGTGCTCAGCAACATGATAGAAGCCAATCTGGTGCCCTCGGCGGCATCAATGGTGATGGAAATAATATTCCTCTCGGTTTTCTCAGGCTCGCTTCTCTCGCTGGTTATGAGCGCCTTGGCCCGCATAGGCAGGGTAAAGCGTCCGCCTACAGCTCCGCCTCCCATCCCCTGAGCCCGGGTCATTTCCGTTTAACTGCAATCTCCCAACGTTTTTGTTTTTTCTGTAATGGATATCTCTGTAATAGTTCCGCTCTTCAACGAAGCCGAATCGCTGCCCGAACTCGAGCAGTGGATTGACCGCGTGATGAAACAGAACGGATTTTCCTACGAAATAATATTCGTGAACGACGGCTCCACCGACGATTCCTGGAACGTAATCCGGGAGCTGTCGCGCACCAACCCTTCTGTGAAAGGCGTTAGCTTCCGCCGCAACTACGGCAAATCCCCGGCCCTGAACACCGGCTTCCGCCGCGCCAAAGGCGATGTGGTGATAACCATGGACGCCGACCTGCAGGACAGCCCCGATGAAATCCCGGAACTCTACCGCATGATTACCCAGGAGGGCTATGACCTTGTGAGCGGATGGAAACAGAAACGCTACGACCCGCTGTCGAAGACCATCCCCACCAAATTGTTCAACGCCACCGCCCGCCGAGTGAGCGGAATACACAATCTCCATGACTTCAACTGCGGTCTGAAGGCCTACCGCCACAAAGTGATAGAGCGCATAGAGGTGTACGGCGACATGCACCGCTACATCCCCTATCTGGCAAAAAACGCCGGATTCACCCGTATTGGCGAGAAAGTGGTGCACCATCAGGCACGCAAATACGGCAAGACAAAATTCGGCCTCGACCGCTTTGTCAACGGCTATCTCGACCTGGCCACCCTCTGGTTCACAAACAAATTCGGAGTAAAGCCGATGCACTTCTTCGGACTGCTCGGCAGCCTTATGTTCATCCTGGGCTTTGTGGCTGCAGCCGTTGTTGGCGCTCTCAAGCTTTACAACATGCACGCGGGCAACCACTATACCCTTGTGACCGACTCTCCATATTTCTACATCTCGCTAACCCTGATGATACTGGGGACACAACTGTTTCTCGCGGGTTTCGTAGGAGAGCTTGTGGTGCGCAACGCTCCCGGACGCAACGACTATGAGATAGAGGAAGAACTGAAAACCCAAGCGCCGGAATGACAAGGAAAGCCAACATAGCATGCCTTATAGCTGTTGGCGCCGCACTGCTGGCGACGATAACAGGCTGCAACACCGAATCATGCACCGAAAACCAGAGCAGCATACCTCTGGCCGGATTCTACGGCTCCGACGGAGCAAAAATCTCCGTTGACTCGCTGTGCATCCGTGGTGTGGGAGCGCCGTCTGACTCCGCTCTTTACTCAGGCTCGGCTCTCTCCCAGGTGTATCTGCCTCTGAGGTCCGACATGGAATCGACCTCATATTGCTTCCAGTATCTCCAGAAAGAGCTCAACCATACGCAACTTTACGACACAATCACATTCCGCTACACTTCGGAGCCTTACTTCACATCCGAGGAGTGCGGTCTGAGCTTCATATACACCGTAACCGACTTGAGCTTCACAACCCATCTCATAGACTCCGTGAAGCTGCTCGACAATAAAATCACTCCCGCCGACGTGGAACAGCTGCAGATCTATTTCCGCACAGCCACAGACAGCCCCGAGACTCCCGGCGACAACGGCGACACTCAGAACCCCGCGGCCCATACCCGCTGCTTAAACCCCGACGGACATGAAAACAGGTAAGGCCATATCTCTCATAGCACTCCTGCTCCTGCTCGTTACGGCGGCCGTCCCGGCCCACAGCCAGCGCCGTATCACCCCGGTGCAGCCCAAGCCCGGAACCGTTCCCACGGTGAAGGTGGAGGAACCGGCGTTCACCGGCCAGTCGAACCTTGCCGAACGCCGCGACGCACAAGGCAATATAGTTCTCGTTGACACCGTGACAGGTACCGAGTGGGTAGACACCACTCTGGTGAACCGCAAGGCCAAAATGCTCTATCCTCTGCTGGAATCCGTGTCGATAGGCGTGGATATCTGGGATCCGGCCATGCGCATATTCGGCCAGCACTACGGCCTGATTGGCTTCTGGGGCGAACTCAGCCTCCACAACCGCTACAAGCCTGTGTTCGAGCTGGGATTCGGCCAGTGTGACGACACTCCCGACGACCGCAACTTCACATTCCGTGTGCCTGTGTCGCCGTATTTCAAAATCGGACTCAACTACAATATTTTCTACAATAATTCGCCTGACTACCAGTTCAACGTAGGCGTGCGCTACGGCTTCACCCCGTTCAAATGGAGCGTGACCGCCGGCACCATTTCCGACGGTTACTGGCAGGAAAACACAGCCACCTCCATTCCCTCGCAGAACGCCACAGCCGGATATTTTGAATTTACGGCCGGTGTGAAAGTGAAAATATGGCGATGGCTGTCGATGGGATGGACAGCCCGCTACCATGCGTTGCTCCACGAAGGGAAATCGGCCTTCGGCGAGCCTATGTATATTCCCGGCTACGGAAAAAGGAACTCGCATTTCACAGGCTCTTTCTCCATAATCTACACTCTTCCCCTGAACAAGAAGCGCCCGGGGGGAGTTAATACACCGGAGGGAGGAGCCAACAAAGGCGACCGCCCGTAACGTTCAGAATACTAAGTCATGAAGAAAATCATCATTGTAGGAGCATCCTCCGGATTAGGCGCGCGCATAGCAACCGATTTCGCCCGCGGAGGCTGGCGCGTGGGCATAGCTGCGCGCCGTGAGGAAAGGCTCAATGAGCTGAAGGAGCAATTTCCGGCCAATATCGTCACAAAGCGTATCGACGTAACGCAGCCTGATGCGGTGCAGCGGTTCATGGAACTGATAGAGCTCTGCGACGGCATGGACGTGCTGCTGTTTGCGGCAGGCATAGGCTTCAACGATCCCGAACTCGATCCGGCCCAGGTGCACCGCACTCTGGAGACCAACGTGATGGGATTCTCGGCTATAGTCACAGCCGCCTACCGTTACTTCCGTGACACAGCCAACCTCCATCAGGGACAGATTGCCGCCATAACATCCGTGGCGGGAGTAAAGGCCCTCGGGGTGGCAACGGCCTACAGCGCCTCGAAATGCTTTCAGCAGCGCTTCATCAACTGTCTCGAACAGCTTGCCTACCGCCGCCAGGTCAACGTGGCATTTACCGACATACGTCCCGGCTTCATCAGCACTCCCCTACTTCAGGAAGGCAAACCCTACCCCATGATAATGAGCGTGGACTATGCCGCCCCGCTCATAGAGAAAGCCATACTGCGCCGACGCCGCGTGGCCTACATCGACTACCGCTGGGGAGTGGCGGCACGTCTGATGCAGCTCGTGCCGCAACGCATCTGGCGACATCTTTCGCTCGAAATCTAAAAAAATCATATATTCCAGACCAATCATGTCAACACCTCTTTTGATTCTCAGCCCCGGCAAATCGGTGGCAATGTGTAGCGACCATGCCGGCTACGAACTCAAGGAAGTCATCAAACAGCATCTGCAGGCAGCAGGTATAACCATAGAAGACTTCGGCACCCATTCCACGGACAGCTGCGACTATCCTGATTTCGCCCACGCCTGCGCCGAGGCCGTGCAGTCGGGAAAGGATTATCCGGGCATAGCCCTGTGCGGCTCCGGCAACGGTATGGCCATGTCGCTGAACAAGCACCGCGGCATCCGCGCCGCCCTCTGCTGGGATGTGGAACTGGCCCGTCTGGCCCGCGCCCACAACGATGCCAACATCCTTGTGCTCCCCGCCCGCTTCATCAATGCCAATAAGGCGCTTGCCATAGTCGAAACGTTCTTCTCAACCCCCTTCGACGGAGGCCGCCACGAAAAGAGGGTTGAAAAAATAGATTGCGACTGAGGTCATTCCTCCCCTTCACCGTCGCCGCGGAAAGCTTTGGTCATGCGTGAGGCCACCCAGTTCTGAAAAGAATCGCGGTAACTCTCGCTGACCGGCACCGCAGCGCCGTCGAAGATTATGCGGTTTCGCTCTATGGTCTCTATCTGGTCGAGATTCACTATAAACGAGCGGTGCACACGCATGAACTTATCGCTCGGCAACGACTTTTCGAGCGAACGCATGTTAAGCAGGGTCGTGATGCTCCGGGTGCTCCCGTTGAGCCAGATTTTCACATAGTCTTTAAGTCCTTCCACATAAACGATGTCGGACTTGCGGATTTGCTGGAGCTTGTATTCACTCTTCACAATCAGGTAATCGCTGTCGGTCTCCGACGGCTCGTTATCCTCTTCCGCCACCGGGCAGAGGAATGATGCCACGCGTGTGGCCGAACCAACAAACTCCTCATAGCTCACGGGCTTGAGCAGATAGTCGATAGCGCCCACCTTAAAACTGTCGAGAGCGAATTCGCTGTAGGCGGTCACAAACACCACCCTTACTCCCTTGGGCATGAGGCGCGCGAACTCCAGGCCGCCGAGCATGGGCATCTGAATGTCGAGAAACACAAGGTCCACCCGCCCTTTCATTATCGACTGCACGGCCTCCTGTGCCGAAGAATACACACCTTCGAGTTCAAGAAAAGCGGTGCGCCTTATATATCCTGCGATCAGCTCAGCGGCCAGAGGCTCGTCGTCGATCACGCATGTTCTGATTTTCTTCATATTATGGTTTTGGGTTATTTCGATTTATAATACGACGGAGGAGAAGAGATGTCAATACGGCATTTCACCACATAGCGGCTTCCGGTATCACTGATGTCAATGGTGTGGCGGCCGCCGTAAAGCAGCTCCAGACGACGGCGCATATTGCGCAGACCTATATGGGCGCCTTCGTTGCGGGCACGCTCGGCAGGATGATAGCTGTTGGAAATCTCGGCGCTAAGCACTCCGGCATCGGCCCTGAACATTATTTTTATGGGCTCACCCGTGACAGCACCGTATTTCATGGCATTCTCCACGGCGTTTATCAGCATGAGCGGAGCCACCTCCGTCTTGCCCATCTTACCGGCATCAATGTCCATCTCCAGATTAAGCCGCGATCCGAGCCTCATCTTTATCAGCGCGCAGTATTTCTCTATGAACTCCAGCTCCTTTTCGAGATGCACCAGCGTGGTGATATTGTAGAGCGAATAGCGCAGGATGGAACTGAGGTGATGGATGGCCTTCTGGGCTTCCGCGGGATTGATCTCCACCATGGCATAGATGGTGTTGAGCGTATTGAATAGCAGATGTGGATTGATCTGCGACTTTATTCTGGCCAATTCCAGCTCACGCTGCAGCATGGCGCTCTCATGGCGCTTTTCCATAAGCGACTGGAGCTGCGAGGAAGTGTTGATGGCCACAGCAAGCGCTATCACCAGCAGAATCATCACCAGATTGCCAACCATATACGGGATAGAGGGCGGTGTCTCAGGATGCCCCGGCACCAGATGCGGAAAATCCGGAGGGGGACTGCCGTGTCCGTCGCGAAGCGAATGCAGATCGGGAATATTCTCTATCCACAGCACGTAAAGAAGCGACATCGCCACGACAACCACTATGGAACTGAGGCCGAAGAATCGGAACCAGTTCACCCGACCGCGCACCATATCCCCGGAAAGCACAAGATAGTATTCCACATAAAACACCACGATATACACCGCCGTCTTCACATATAGATTGATGGACACTCCGGGATTGCGCACGTCGAGCAGATTCATCAGCAGCTCCGGCAGAAGCAGCGCTATGCACAGAGCAAGAAAATGAATGAGCTTGGTGCCGCTTGCTTGCAAGAGGAGCAGCAATTTCCTGGGAAAGGAATTTATCGAGAATCTCATAGGTTGACAGACAGACCTTATTCTTATTTGGACTTCTCACCGAATTCTTCCTGCTGGCGCTCAACCTCACGGAGTTTATCAGCGGAGGTCTTGTGGACGGAATCGTCGGCGGCATTCACGGAAAGCGGCGTTGAGGCCGGCAGCGAAGCTGCTTCTGAACCGGAATAGACCTGAGGCATGTACGGAGCCACGCTTTCTATCACCAGCTCTCCGGCAAGAGGTGTCTGGAGCCCTTCCTTTACGGTAGTTGCCCTGATGCGGATTTTGCCGGGGGTAAGGGTTGAGCGCACGAGCACCGGAGCCGTTCCCCATGTGAGCGGCATTGGATTCACTCCCGTCACGGTATCACCGATAATATGACCCTCGCCCTCTATGGTAAACCGCAGCGTCTGATTGTTGAGCCGTTTCACATTTCCTTCGCTGTCGGTCATCGATGCCACCACAGTCACAAAATCAGAGCCGTCGGCCACCAATGGAAGGCCCTCGTTGTCGAGGCTAAGGCGTATCTGGGCGGGACGCCTGGCGGGAAAGACGCGGTGCGTGGCCACCACCTTTCCGTCTATGATGCCCTCGGCAAAGAGCCATGAATCTTCCTTATGCCCGTTGCGGTCAAGAGCCTTGTCGGTCATGAAATCGTACATATCGGTAAAGAGATACACCGGCGATTTCATGTTTTTGCCCTGACTGTCGCGGCGCAGAGTCTTGGTCTTGCCGTCGCAGCAGAAAGTGAGGCGCACCTCATCGCAATTGGAATATACCGTCACGTCCTTGGGCGAGAACGGGGTCATTTCATGGGCTATGTAGACCATCGGTCCTGTGGCGAAAGGCCGGTCGAGCTTTTCAGCCGGACGCTGGGAGGCAAACATCATCCAGGAATATTTAGGCTGACGGAAAGCATCCATCACGCCGCCGTAGAACGGGTCGGGATGATAGCCGCGCTGATGGTCAAACGAGTGCCACAGACAGCCGCCCACATGCTGGGGCGTGGTGCTGTGGAGAGTCTCAAGGCTTGTATAGGGATAGTCGGGCGAGGCATAATGGTTGGCCTGCACCAGCATGGCATGCTCACCCCAGCCCCGGGCCACACGGCTCGGAGAATTATGGGAGTTCCAGTCGTCAACATTATCGCCCCACTCTCTTGTGAAGTAGGTGACCTTTGGATCGGTTTCTCCTCGTGGCTCCGTAGGGTCGGCATTGGCCGGATGGCGGAAGCGGATGGAGAAGTGTTCGCTTCCGCGCGCCGACTCGTCGCAAGCCGCCAGAGCGCGGCCGCCGGGGAACTCCTCGCCCACAATCTCCACCGTGCGTCCGGCAAAATCGGCGGGATACCACGTCTCGTTGAGTATCGGTTCCCACATCCACACCGAAGGATGATTGCGGTCGCGGCGTATCATATTTCTTATATCAGAATATACCCGCTGGGCAAACTGCGGGTCATCGTTCCAGAACTGCCAGCCGGGAGTATTGACAATCACAAAGAGCCAGAGCTCGTCGCATGCATCCATGAATGCGGGATCCTGAGGGCAATGGGCATTGCGTATCACCTTAAAACCGGCATCGCGCAGCTTCTTTGCATCGCGCCAGTGTGTGGCGTTGGGCACCGCGTGTCCCACGACCGCAAAATCCTGATGGCGGTTTGCACCGATAAGAGGCTCTCCATACGGCTTGCCGTTGAGATAGAATCCCTTCTCGCCCCGGAACTCAACGCTGCGTATTCCCAGTCGCTTCACAAAAGAGTCGGCTTCCCGTCCGTCCGCATCCGTGATGCTTACTTTGAGGCGGTAGAGCTTCGGATCGTCGGGCGACCACAGCTGCGGGGCCTCAACGGTAAGTATATCGCTGAAAGCGCTGGCCTTTCCGGTGCCGAGCTTTATCGGTCGGCTATGACTGGCGGCTGTCCGTCCGTCGGGGCCTATAAGCTCATAGTTCAGTCGTCCTGAGAAACCGCGTGAATGCTCGTTGCGTATGTGGGTGGAGAGCCTTACGCGCGCGGAGCTGTCGCTTACCTGCTCGTAGCTCACCAGAATGCCGCCGCCGGCGGGGACGTCCTCATAATTCGGATCAGTCACGTAGACATCGCCATGGGTCACGAGCCAGCAGTCGCGATAGATACCTCCCATATATGTGAAGTCGAGCATATCCTGCGGTTTTCCAGGGGGATAGGAGGGATCGTCGCTGTTGTCGGTCATGACGGCAATCACATTGTCTTCTCCGAACTTCAACATCCCGGTGAGATCGACGATCACAGGCAGATATCCTCCGAAATGCTCGGTTGCAGGCTTTCCGTTGACGAATACACGGCTTTTGCCCATAATCCCCTCGAAATGCAGGAAAACCTTCTTGCCTCTGAGAGAATCGGCCGGGGTGAAGTGCTTCCGATACCACGCCGGACCCTGATAGTTCACGCATCCGCTTGCCTCCGGAGGCAGTTCCTCCAGACCGTGAGGCAGCGACACCACGGGCCAGGATGAATCATCGAATCGGACGTCGGAAGCCCCGGGCACATCTCCCTTATGAAAACGCCATGCCGGATTCATGGAAGAAACCGAGCGCTGACTGCCGGGCTCCCGGTAGAATCCCGCAGTCGAGAATTCCACTGCATGGATATCAGGGATGAAACAGATTAAATAGCAAAGCAATGTGAGGAATAGTCGGCGTACATTCATGGCGTCAAAAGAATATATATTGCAAAAGTAGGCAATACTGCCTTAACTCACAAAAGGGGCAAGCGAACGTTTTTTGCCGCCCTCTCCATTTTTTGTAATTTTGCAACCCGAAAACATCCTTTCACAAAATGAGATATTCCGAATTTCTACGGAAATTAAAACCATGGATGCTTCCGTTGGCCATGCTGTGCGGACTGCTTTTCCACAACGCGATAGAGGCTGTGGCGTTCCTTACCCCATGGCTCATCTTCGCCATGCTTTTCATCACTTTTTGCCGTCTTGAGCCTAAGAAAATGCGCATCACGGGGCTATCGCTATCGCTTCTGGCCGTACAACTGGGTGGAGCCGTCGCCGTTTATCTGGCACTTCTTCCGGTAAGCGTGGACGTGGCTCAGGGAGCATTTATCTGCGTGTTCTGCCCCACGGCCACTGCAGCTCCGGTGATTACCGGGATGCTCGGCGGAAACATCTCGCGCCTCGCCACTTTTTCTCTGGTGAGCAATATGGCTGTAGCTGTCACCGCCCCTGCTGCGTTCACCCTTATGGGCACAACGGAGATAGACTTTGCCGAATCGGTCAGCACCATAGCCTTGCGGGTGCTTCCGCTTATCCTGGGGCCGCTCGTAACGGCGCTTGTGCTCAAAGGCGTAGCCCCGAGTGTCCACCGACGCATTTCCTCATCTCAGTCCATAGGATTCTATCTGTGGGCGGTATCGCTAATAATAGTCGTTGGACGTGCGGTGAGTTTCGTGATGAAGGAGCCGCCGTCGCGCATCCCCGAACTCGTGGCGCTTGCCCTAGTGGCAGGGGTGGTGTGCATAGTCCAGTTTGTCGCCGGTCGCAGAATAGGCCGACGTTATGGCGACCGCATTGCCGGTGCACAAGGCCTCGGACAGAAAAACACAGTTCTTGCCATCTGGATGGCCCTTACCTACCTCAATCCCGTGACATCAGTGGCTCCTGCCGCCTATATAGCGTGGCAAAACACCATAAACTCACTTCAGATATATCTCAAACAAAAAAGGGAGAACTGCAAACTTAACTCCTCCCCTGAACGTTAAATAAATGAAGAATGTAAATGACAGGGCTGTCCTGCGCAGGAGCCGGAGATTGAAACCAGATCTACAGCGTCCACACGCAGGAGGGGCACTTTGTACATTGCATCCGCATATAGAGCATTGCGATTATGGACAGCATGTATGAAATATTAATGGGACTGCCGCTTTTCAAAGGGGTGAGTTACACCAACATATCCAAGGTAGTGGAATCTACCAAATTCCATTTCCTGAAATATCTTGACGGAGAGACCATTGTGACAGCCGGTGAAACCTGCACCCACGTCAAATTCATAATTTCAGGCAGAGCCCGGCTTTCGATAGCCAATGCCGACGGCCGCTTCAAGGTATCGCAGACATTGTCGGCTCCCGATGTGATAGCTCCCGATTATCTCTTCGGGCGCGCCACCCATTATCCCTGCAACGCCGTAGCCTTGGGCCCGACAGGTATCCTTCAGATTACCAAGCATGATTATGTGAAGATTCTTAACTCGGATCCTATTTTTCTTTTCAACTTCCTGAATATACTGTCCATGAACGCCCAGAAAGCGATTGACGGAGTTCTCGCACTCACCAACGGATCGCTTGAGGAGCGCATAGCGTTCTGGATCACGGCCCTTACGCAGCGAGGCGGCTCCGACATAGTGCTCTCGTGCCGCCAGCGCGACCTTTATTCGCTGTTCGGTGTCCAGCGGTCGTCGTTCATGGCCACTCTCGACAGCATGAAAGCCCGCGGCCTCATAGACTACAACCAGCAGGAAATAAAAATAATCTCCCGCCCCGAAATGCTCGACCTCCTCACCCGCCACTCCGAGTAACCAGACCCAATATTAAAATACGGTCATTGTATATTAACCCATTACTGTGAAGGCGGTGCGGAGTGGCAATATCCCTATCGCCACTCACGGGACTGAGAACGTCGGCCTCCGGCCGTCCTACCCCCCAGTACTACCCTACCAAAACATACGTCTAAAACTCGGGTAGTTTTTTTAACATTTCCACCTATCTTACATCAACAAAAAATGCCGGTGTACGAGACCGGAAGCTGTGTAACGCAACCGTGTCCGCACACCGGCATGAAATCCAATAATCAAACAAAAGGACGTATCATCACTGACGCGTCCTCATGTCTATGGTTATAAAACCATAAACCTAACCCAAAATCACATAACGTTTATGCACTTCTTTCTCTTTTAAGGCGAATCTTCTCACGCCTTGTGGATACAAAATTAATTTTTCGTCGGACACACCGCAATATATGCGGCCTCCAATTTCGTTCAATATAAACAACTCAAGAATTAACTCACTGGATTTCAAAGGTAATATAGTGTTACAATATAGACATTCCTACACCCCGCCAAGCCTCTTCAACCAATATTCAGTCTCCTTCTGCATGTGCGTGTCCAGGATTTATAGAGGAGCTCCGCCGCCTCTGCTATTTTCACCAATTATGATTTCTGAAATTTCAGGCAAAATGAGTAAATTTGCAGAGTTTAACCACCAAACACCTATAAAAAGCGATGAACGTAGCTATTGTTGGCGCCAGCGGCGCCGTGGGCCAGGAGTTTCTCCGCGTGCTCGACGAACAGAATTTTCCTATTGACAACCTCGTGCTTTTCGGCTCGAAACGCAGTGCAGGACACAAATATACCTTCCGCGGCAAAGAATATGAAGTGAAGGAACTCCGCCATGGCGACGACTTCAAGGATATCGACTTCGCTTTTGTGTCGGCAGGAGCTTCGGTAAGCAAGGAATATGCCGAAACCATCACCCGCCACGGCGCCCTGATGATTGACAACTCAAGCGCTTTCCGCATGGACGAGGATGTGCCTCTGGTTGTTCCTGAGGTCAACGGCATGGACGCCTTCAATGCTCCCCGCAATATCATTGCCAACCCAAACTGCACCACCATTCAGATGGTAGTGGCCCTCAAGCCCATCAATGAGCTCAGCCCGATTCGTCGCATACATGTGGCTACCTATCAGGCAGCAAGCGGTGCCGGCGCATCAGCCATGGAGGAGCTCCGCCATCAGTACGAAGAGCTTCTGGCCGGTCAGGAACCGACGGTCGACAAGTTTGCCTATCAGCTCGCCTACAACCTCATCCCGCAGGTTGACGTGTTCATGGACAACGGCTACACCAAGGAGGAGATGAAGATGTTCAACGAGACCAAAAAGATCATGCATGCTCCCGGTCTCGACGTAAGCGCTATGTGCGTGCGCGTGCCTGTGCTCCGCGCCCACAGCGAGGCCATCTGGGCCGAGACTGAGCAGCCCCTGGAACTGGATGCCGTTCGCCACGCCTTTGAAAACGCCGAAGGCCTGGTGGTGATCGACAATCCCGCCGACAAGAAATATCCCATGCCCCTCGATGCAGCTGGCACCGACCCCGTTTATGTGGGACGCCTGCGCAAGGACCTCACAAATCCCTGCGGCCTCACATTCTGGATTGTAGGCGACCAGATTAAAAAAGGAGCGGCTCTGAACGCCGTGCAGATTGCCATGTTCATGCTGGCCCACAAAAAGTGAGTACGGCCCTGATAGCATACGCAATCAATGCCACCCGGCCTCTGATAACGTCGCCGGTGGGAATTTTCCTCGTGGTGCTGATGATCATGCTGGTTACACCCATGATTTTCAACCGCCTGAGGATTCCCACCGTGATAGGCCTCATACTGGCGGGCGTGATAGCCGGCCCCTACGGACTGAACCTCCTGGCGCGCGATATGAGCTTCGAAGTGTTCGGGCAGGTGGGCCTGCTCTATCTCATGTTCCTGGCGGGCATAGAGATAGATATGTACCACCTCAAGAAAAACCTGCGCAAGGGTGTGGTGTTCGGCCTGTTCACCTTCTTCATACCTCTTTTGCTTGGAACGGTTGCCGCACTTACATTCCTTAAACTCAACCTGCTCACATCGGTGCTCCTCGCCTCGATGTTCGCGGCTCACACGCTGCTCGCCTACCCCATCGTGTCGCGCTTCGGCATAACCCGGCAACCGGCTGTGGTCATAGCCATCGCCGGCACTATCTTTACCGTACTGGGCTCCCTCATTGTGCTTGCGGCCACAGTGGGAGTGGCGCGCGACGGAAGGTTCGAGGTAATGGGGATACTGCGTCTGCTGGGGTCGCTGATTCTTTACTGTCTCATCACAGTCTACATCTACCCGAGGCTCACCCGCTGGTTTTTCAAACGCTATCACGAGACCATACTGCAGTTCATCTACGTGCTTGCCATGGTGTTTCTGGCGGCGGAAATGGCTGTTGCCATACACATAGAGGCCGTGTTCGGCGCTTTCTACGCCGGACTGGTACTCAACCGTTACCTGCCGGGGAAATCTCCGCTGATGGGACGCATAGAGTTTGTTGGCAACGCTCTTTTCATCCCCTATTTCCTCATAGGAGTGGGAATGCTCATAAATATCCATGTGCTGTTCACGGGGTGGAATACCATCTATGTGGCCACGGTGATGTGCGCCACGGCCATGGCCACCAAGTGGCTTGCCGCTTTTGCCACGCAGAAGACGTTCGGCATGAAGGCCATCGACCGCTCGATTATGTATCAGCTCAGCAACGCCCACACGGCGGTAGCGCTGGCTGTGGTGATGATCGGCTTCAATATGGGGATTTTCGAGGAAACGATTCTCGACGGCACCATAGTGATGATACTCGTCACATGCACCGTTAGCTCCCTGGGCACCTCACGCGCGGCGTCGAAACTCAAGGTGATGAGTCTGACAAAAGAGGAGATTCTTACCGACGAGAACACCAAGGATAACCCGCGCGTGTCCAACGTGCTTATTCCGGTGGCAAATCCCGAATCGGCCACGGAGCTGGTGAACCTTGCCGTGATGATGCACCCGGCCGACAGCTGTCCGCGCAATCTCTACGCGCTGCATGTGCGCAACGACAATTCGGCACAGAGCCGCGCCGTGGGCCGCAGTTCGCTCGACACGGCCGAACAGGTGGCAGCGAGCGTCGACCTGCGGCTGGAGCCGGTGGAACGCTACGATTACAACTTCGTCACCGGTGTGCTCAACGCCATCCACGAGCGCGACATAACGGAGGTGGTAATAGGTCTGCACCGCCGCACGATGGTGCTCGACAGCTTTCTGGGCGACAAGCTCGAGCAGCTGCTCAAGGCCACGTACCGCATGATTTCCATCTCGCGCTGCTTCATACCCATCAATACCGTGACGCGCGTGGTGGTGGCCGTGCCTCCTAAAGCGGAATACGAGACCGGTTTCCGCCAGTGGGTGGAAGCGCTTGGCAATATCACGCGTCAGCTCGGATGCCGCATTATATTCTGCTGTTCGTCGGCCACCGCCGGAGCCATAAAGGCCGTGCTCCGTAACGGAGCCTTTGAAATACGCGCCGAATTCCGCCCGCTGGAGCAGATGGACGATTTCGTACTGCTGGCCAACAAGATTCTGGACGATGACCTGATGGTCGTTGTGAGCTCGCGCCGCGCGGCCATTTCGTTCACTTCGTTCATGGACTCGCTGCCGGAATTCCTGCGCAAATATTTCTCGCGAAACAACCTGCTTATAATCTATCCGGAACAGTTCGGCGACGAGGGCATAGTGCCGATGATGGCCGATTCACTCTCCACCGACATTGCCTCGGCTCCATCACCCATCTGGCTGCGGGCCATGGAAGTCTACCGCCGCGGCATAGCTCTGCGCAAGCGCTTCACCCACCGCAACCGCCAGAACCGCATAGAGCTCTGATTTACCTCAGCGGTAAGTCTCCGTCAGAGAATACAGTGCCTCATACATTCTCACCTCGGCATCGCCGAGAGTGCGGTCGCGGCGTGCCATCACACGGGTGGCCACATCCAGGAATTTCTGAAGGGACTGCTCGGAGAATCCGGCCGCAGAGCCATCGGAAAACGACGGCACGAAATTGCGCGGGAAGCCGGTGCCGTGCACATTGACACCCACACCGAGCACCGTCGCCGTATTGAACATCGTATTGATGCCGCCCTTAGAGTGGTCGCCCATTATCAGACCGCAGAACTGCAGCCCGCTGCGCTGGAAGCGCCGCGAGGCATAGTTCCAGAGCTTGATTTCCGTATAGTCGTTCTTGAGATTGGAAGCCGTGCAGCCTGCGCCGAGGTTGCACCACTCCCCTATCACGGCGTTGCCCAGAAATCCGTCGTGGGCTTTGTTGCTGTAGCCGAGAATCACCACGTTGTTCAGTTCGCCGCCCACCTTGGAGTGCGGGCCAATGGTGGTAGCACCATAGATTTTGGCGCCCATGTTCACGGTCGAATGGTCGAGGATGGCAATAGGGCCGCGCATGCACGCTCCCTCCATCACCGTCGCTCCGCGGCCTATGTAGACCGGTCCCGTCTCCACGTTTATCACCGCGCCCGACACCGTGGCTCCCTCCTCAATAAAGAGCCGCGACACGTCGCCTATCACCATGCATGATTGCGGCACCGGCTGCGACGCGCGTCCGCGTGTCACTTCGGCGAAGTCGCTCTCCAGCGCCGCGCCGTTGGTCAGGAACACATCGAACGGACGGTTGATTACCGTAACCTGCCCGTCATACTCCCGGAGTATCGCAGCCTCACCGTCCACGGCTCCGCGCCGGGCCACGAGCACGTCGCCGGCCATGAGCCCTTCACCCATCTGCAGGGCAGAGACGGCCTCGGAAAGCTGACGGTCGGCAATCACTCGTGAGTCGATTATCAGATTGTCATCGCCCGACGCTCTGAACGGAAACACCTCCGAGAGATAGTCGGCCGTAAGATACGAATAGTCACCCGGAAGATAGCGCTGCCAGCGTTCCTCGATGGTAAAGAGGCCCGTGAGCAGCCGGGCAATCGGTCGGGTAAAAGTGAGTGGCAGCAGATTCAGGCGTGCCTCGGCATTATCTGCAAGAATTATATTGCGTGACATAACAATTGGTTTATGGCCTTTAAGGCGTTTAAGTTATAGCCTTTATGGCATTAATTCAGAATTATTGGGGCGACAGGCCTTCCGCATCGGTCCGGAAGAACCACCAAAAGCCCCATTGCAAGGAAAATTCACTTCAAAATTAGCTAAATTGTTCCGAATTCTTGCAGTCATTACCAAAATTGCCTACCTTTGCGCCACGAAACCCAGGGTTCGGTAGCTCAGCTGGATAGAGCATCTGCCTTNNCAGACGGTCCCGCGTTCGAGTCGCGGCCGAATCACCTGATTTCAAGCCGCATTAAGCCAACATATTACAGTTGCTTAGAGCGGCTTTGTTTTCCTTAACACACCACCGTTTTCCTCAAAATAATGGGGAATTATGGGGATTTTTAGGGATTTATGGGGAGATTGTTGCGACAGTGTTGCGACAAAAAAATTCAAATCTCTATGCTTACCTACAAATTTTTTACCGACCCGCGACGCGGGGACACTCTTAATCTGAGGATCACTAACAACCGTAAGGATCTTAAAATCGGCTTAGGCCTTAAAATGACCAAGGAGGACTTGGAGGATGCCCTTTCGCCGAAGCCATCTCCGAGGAATGCGGCGCGCAGCAGATTTCTCCTCAATCTGAGGCAGCAGCTTGAGGAGATTAAAATGTATCTGATAGAGTCTGGCAGACGTAATGAGGACATTGCTGTCATAAAACAGATTATAAAGGATAAGATATTTGGCGAGGATTCCGCTCCGACTTCCGGCGAAGTTGTGGAGTGGTTTACCCGCTTTGCCAATACCCACCCGGAAGGCTCGCGCACCCAGAAGGTCTATGAGCACACGCTTAACAAACTGCGAGCGTTTTGTCCTACGTTTGGCTCGCTCAATTTTAAGGATCTCACAGTGTCATGGCTCGACGAGTTTGACCGGCACCTCTCTCAGACCTGTAGGCTCAACACGCGCAACCACCACATGCGTAATATCCGTGCGGTAATAAAGTATGCTATCCGCAACGACCTCGACATACGCAACCCGTTTGACCGTATGAGGCTCAAAACGGAGAGAACTCACCATCGCGCATTAACCATCGACGACATCAGGCAACTGTTTACCGTCGACGTGGAGCCCTACGCCGAGATTTACCGCGACATGTTTAAGTTGTCTTTTATGCTTATAGGCATAAATTCTATAGATCTTTTCCGCCTTAAAGAAATCCGCCACGGTAGGATTGAGTACCGCCGCGCTAAGACGCATAAGCCATATTCGGTCAAAGTTGAGCCGGAGGCCATGGAGATAATAAAGCGCTACTCCGGAGATGCGACCCTCCTGTCTCTTGCGGACCGCTGGAAGCACCACGAGTCTTTTGCTGACGGAGCTAACAAGGCACTACGAAATATCGGCGCTCCGCGCACCGCTCCTGGGCGAAGCAAAGCCGGTAAAGGCATGTTTCCAGATCTGACACTTTACTGGGCGCGGCACACATGGGCCACTATCGCGGCGAGCCTCGACATACCGCGTGACACCATCGCCCATGCTTTGGGGCATGGAGGCAACACCGTCACCGATATTTACATTGACTTTGATCAGGCAAAAGTGGACCAGGCTAACCGGCGCGTGCTCGACTGGGTGCTGTATGGCAAAAAGTGACCCGGGGAGGGCCAAAATTCAAATTTGAAAATTTTCATTTTGTGGAAAGGGGGTGAGAGCGCGGTTTGAACGACCTCGCCCATAAAAAAATGACCCCCTACCCAAAAATTTTTGTATGATTATTTGCATACAAAATAAAATGCCCTTATATTTGCAGCGTAATCATCAACACCGCGGCGCCAGCGGCCTAAAGTCGGCAACAACATCATAGCACGTTACACCATTACTTACTCTTGCGGTCACTCAGAGGACAAACAGCTTTTTGGCAAAATCGACGAGCGTTACAGATACATTGACTGGTGCAGAGAGCACAAACTTTGCCCCGAGTGCCAGCGCAAACTGGCGGCCGAAAAACGCGAAGAAGAATATAACAACGCCCTTAAAAACATCGACGCTCTGCCCGCCCTGACCGGCAGCGAGAAGCAGATTAAATGGGCGATCTCGATACGTCAGCGCTGGATTGACATAGCCAGAGAATATTTTGAGTCCAAAGGCAAAACCCTCGACGAGGTTAAAGACATACTGCTCAAAAAATACAGCGCAGAAAAAGAGGCCATCGAAAGCTCGGACTGCTACAAGTACGTAGATAATTATTTTATGCTGCTGTTGCACGCCCTCACCACTCAGAACGCAGCCTTTTTTATCGACCACCGTCGCGCATTTGCATAATCATCATTAATAGCCATAAAGCCCTCGACATCACGGTTAAGTCAATTATTATGACACAGACTCTCAAGATAACCGCATTGCAGTGCTACGTATTAGGCCAGTATATACATGAATTAACCGGCGAGGCCAAAGTCGCCGAAGCGTTTGAGACCACCGAGCAGGTAATTAAAGACGCCGCCAAAACCACCGACATCCGGCGCAGGCTCGTGCATGAGCAGCGCCTTGATAAGGTCAATCAGATACTCAACGAGTTTGGCGATGCTGTAGAGGTCGCCAAAAATAATTGTTAACGCAACATCGCCAGTAATGACAAACCAAGAGCTCAGAGACCTCCTCGACTTTGAGGAGCCTCTTAAATCAGTAGAGATAATCAGCGAGTATGATTGCGCCGACACCGCTACTTTTATTGTCGCTCGGCTGCAATACCCTGATGAGACTCTGACCGTGCCGTTTGTGCACTATGCAGGCCAGGACTGGCTGTTTACCCCCTGCGACTGGCAGAGCTGGGTGCCGACAGCCCCCGAGGATATAGACAAAATAATATGGCGCGTAGACGACACCGAGACGGAGGGCATAATGCTTAACGGCCTGCCGAGGCTCGCTCCCATCGTCCCTGAGGAGCCTAACCCAAAGCGCGCTGTGCGCAAAAGAGTGGGCCGGATCATCAACGAGGCCAGAGAGTCCCGCGGCCTATCCCTGAGGGCGCTCTCTGATATGTCCGGTATAGACAAAAATCAGATAAGCCGCATAGAGGCCGGCAGGCTCAATGCCACCCTTGACACCATTACGGCGCTCGCTACAGCGCTCGGCCTCACCCTTGACCTGCACGAGTAGCCATGGGCACCATCACAACCAAAGCTGCAAAACTCTCCGCCGCAAGATGCACCACCCGCTGCGCGCATTGTGGCTGTGAGATTATCTTTGCTGAGGATGATTGCCGTGATGATGACGATTGTCAGACATACATAATATGCCCCGTTTGCGGGCGTAAGGTCTATTAACAGCAACAGCGGCTGACCCATCCCGGGCCGGCCGCTGCTCTCATGATAACCAACTAAAACTAACTAAAAGCTGACAAACTTAATCTGAGGTGTCGCCGGTGCCATCGAACGTGTGGCCGTAGAGCTGTGTCTTCGGCGGCTCGTATGGCTGCTGTGGCGTTACTCCGGTGCTCGACACATTGCCCTCGGAGTAGTGAGGACGTGTTGCGGCCAAAATGCCGACGGATCCGCAGACAAGCACCACCTTGCCGCGAGGTGCAAACATCGACCCGATATTAATTGTGCCGTTGCCGTTTGGTGCTGAAACAATGATTGCACTCCGGCAATCAAATACCCGGCCGTCGTGGTATATACGGTCGGGGAACACACCCTCGTCAAAAGAGGGGACGTTATAGCTAATAATCGCCTCCGCATCGCATGAGACGTAAGAGGTCGTAGCAACCGGCCCCTTGAAGATTATATCTACTTTGATCATATCCTTATCCATACTCCTTAAAATCTAAAAAGGTTATAACTGACACCCACGCCCACAAAAGGCGTCCATTTGCCCGCCCAGCCGTAACCGGCGGTGAGCGACACACCCCACCGGCGGCGGTCGGGAGGCTGCTTTATCGTCACTATCTCTCTGCGGGGGTAGACCTCCATGGTATCCAGTGAGGCCCACGCCCCGGAGATAACGGCGCGGTATGTCGAGCTGTCGGTGTACGTCTTACGCTCCATGGGGACTATGACGGCCACACTGTCAGCCACGGTGTCCGGATAAGCAGGTTTAATACTGCTTATTTGGACAGCGGCTGTTAACGCACTGTCTCCCTGTGTGTTTTTATCTACACGTTGTGTCCACCGGGGCAACCTCTTGACCGCTGCAGGCAGCTGTGCCACCTCAGCCGGAGCAGGCTGCACGACCGTAAGGGTGTCGTAGACCGTCACACGCACGGTGTCTCCCACAGGCATAGGTGCCGGGCTATGCGGGCGAGAGCACCGGGCCACCCCGCACATGGCAAACGACACCGCGGCAATCAGTACCACGGCGTAGCAGAGCGATATGAGTGTATCTTTAATCTGTCTCATACTGCATTGATTTTAACATACCCTCCGGGCACGGTCTTTAACATCTCATGGCGGTTATTGCCATGGCGGTAGCTCACATGCACCCACGCCCAATCATGCTCATTGATGAGCTGATCAAACGGCAGCTTGAGGTCGAGCAGCTTTTGGGCGAGGCGCCGGTTATCCACCGGGTTGCCCACGGAGATGTCCGCGGCCTCCCCGGTCATGTGCTGTGATGTCTTTGAGGCACCCTTGGTGTTGCGGTTAAGCTCCGGACAGCGATATCCGCTGGAGACCGTGATAGGCCCGCCCCACGCCTCCCGCAGAGGGTCGAGCACGGTGTCCACCAGCGCGGCCACGTTGCGCTTTGCCTCCTCCGGCAGAGTGTTGTCTATTGCGAGTTGATACGCCTTTTGGGACCGCTCAAACTCCTGAAAACTAAAATATCTCATACTTTTACGATTTTATGCGACTTTTGCAGATACCTTTGCAGATATGTGTAAAAGTCACTCTTTGTCAGTTGACTCAACTAAATCTTTGGCCGGAGTTGACCCCAGCGCCTTGTCGATGGCTTTGCCGAGGTTTATGCGCCGCGATACCCCTCGCATCTCAAGATAGCGGTTAAACGTGCGGCCACACTCTACGCCTGCAAGCGCCACAAGGATGCTGGTAAAAAACACCGGAGCATGCAGCAGCTTACCGACGGTCAGGCGACAAAAAAACGCCATGACTATGATGAGCACCACAATCACAAACTCCAGCACATGCCCTATGTAATCGGGCGGGGCCGTCTGTATCCCTGCACGCAAATCGCGGCGGTACGACCACAGCGACAGCAGGCCGTTTGTGATTGAGGCTGTCAAAGCCAGCGCGATCCAAAGCAGCGGCGCTGTAGGGTCAGCCGAAAATATCTCTAAAAAGTCTGTCACCGCCGGTCGTTGTTTTTACGGTCGTTGATAAAGCCAAAGATGGCGCAGGCGGTAAAGAGTAAAAACATGCCGGATCCGACGAGCACAGAGTGGTGCATCTGGCCCGGAGGCGGGGCTATCATGCCCCACACAATCAATCCTACGGCCACGATAAACGAGGCCCATGCTAATCTTGCTGCCATGGTCCTCACTCCGTAAGATTGTAAGCCAATGTCTCCAGCCACAGCAGCGCCGGAACTCCCTCTGGTGCATCCTTATCCGCAGGGGCCGGGAACAGCCCCGAACGGATATTGCCCGCCTCGGTAGCCGCGCCGCATATCTCCTCAAACGCCCCGGCGCTGAGGGGGCGGGACGCAATGCCCGCCTCCTCCTTGGCCTTGGCCTCTATAGGGTCTTTTACCGCGGTCTCGATGGTCTCTTTGTCCTTTTCGGGGTCTTTGCCCTTGGAGGCATCATCTACAATCTGTTTTTTGGCCTCGTCAAACTCCTTGACGCCCTTGCCGTAATGGGCGCGAAGCATAAGCACTTCACTGAGTGCCTTTTTGGGGAGTGACAGCTGTAAGGCATCGCCCAGCAGGGCCATGCACACATATACATCGTTGTAGGTAAGTCCTTTTTTCATCGCTGATTGGTTTTTAAGGGTTACTGAGGATTGGCATACATCTCCTTTACGTCGTCGATAAAGCCGTAGACGGCATTGGAGATGGCGCGTTTGGTGGCGGTGTCATGGTTGCCGTTAAACGAGATGTTGCTATAGCCGCCCGCGCTCTCGTTAAAATTGGCAATCGGATTCCCGGTGCCCTTTTCGCAGACGGCACCGCTATTGATGTCGTTTACCGTCGCCACGGTCGAGGTGACGTTGGCGCTGATGTCATAAAGACGCTCATCGTCGTTTGAGTTGTCTACTTTGTTTGTAGCGGAGATAAGCGTTACCTCCTGCACTTTGTTGTTGCTTAACATAATGATATATTTTTAAGTGGTTAATAAATTTCGTCAAGTTCCAAGTTTGTTCACAGATTTGAGTGTTATCGCCGCGTTCCACGGCAGCGAATCCACGCGTATATCGCAATCAAGCGCCTGCACGGTGGTGTTGTTGCCGTTGAAATTAAATGTATAGGAGCTGAGCTGCGGATTCGCGTAGCCCTGCTTTGCTCCGTTGTAGTAGCTCACATTAACACTGTTGTTACATTTGGCGATGAGCTTGTTGTTAGCATAAATCTCCACATTCGGCGGGTTGCCGACGTTGAAGAGACCGTGGATGCGCAGATACAGACCGTCGGAGGTCGTTTTGCCGCGCAGCCGCATGAACTCGTGGTAAAATATCTCGCCGTAGTTTTCAACCTTGGTCGGGTTTATGTAGTCCATCACCTCCTGCAACGGAGCGCCCGACCCGTCAAATCGCTCAAACTGCCTCCACCCTCGCGCCGTGAAGCTGATTGTCTTGCCGAGCCGCTTGTGGCATCCGTTTATCTCCAGGTAATAGGTGTAATCTTTGGATTGGCCGCGCACGGGCAGGTCGGTGGATTCGGTGACGGTAACATCCAGCGTCTTTCCTCCGTACTGCGCAGCCCACTGCGCAGCCGTGTACCATTGTACCTTATTAGGCAGTTCCTGGTCATGCGGCAGTTCCCACACCACTATACGCTCATTGTTTTTATACTTTACCAGCTGCACGTTTTGACCCGTCGATGGGTTGAACGGCGCGATGGGTACCGCTCCCGGTCGGATTGTCGGAAACGTAATCTTTGCCGTCATGGTCAGGACGGTGTCACCGCTACCCATAAATCCGGAGCCTTGCCCATAGCCGGAGATGTTGCTGACCGGGAACGTCAGCGCCGGGCCTTTTGCGTTTTTGTCGTACCCGTTGAAGTCGGTCAAACGGGCGGCATCGGTACTGAGTATCTCTTTGAGGCGCATATTAAAGCAGGCGTATGTCTGTCCGCTTACATTGCCGTCGCGCACAATCTCCCACCCCGATGTGTTCGGGTCATCCCATGCCGTATCCGGCAACGTCGCAAGACAGTCGCCGAAAAACGCCGTGTTGCCTTTGATTGGCTTGCGGATGCTTTCGGGATTGATTTGAGGGCATCTGACTATCGCTCCAATACTGTATTCGCCATTGGTAGGTGCGACCTTCATATAGTTGTAGACCTCCTCGACGTTTACGGGGTCTACGAGTATATTGTTTACAACGCTCATGCAACTAACCTCCTTTCAAGTTGATTTAATCGGTTTCTAAGCTGTTCGTTTTCCGCGCGCATCCGGCTGTTATCCTGCTCCAGCGCGATGCACCGGTGCTCCAGCGCCAAGATACGCCGCTCATGGTCGGTGAGGCCGTCGTAGGCGTAACGCGCCAGCGATTTTGTCGCCACCCAATTAAGCCCCTCATAGTCTAAGCCGTAGTAATTCGTCGGCAGCAGGCCCACCACCTCGGGCAGGGGCTCCAGCCAATACTGCGCGATGGTGCCTACGGCCATCTTGCCCGCCATTGTCGGCCCCGCACTGGCATTCCAGCTAAACTTTTTGGCCGGTGCGCCAAGTATTACCTCTATCGGCAGCGTCACATCGCCGAGGATGTCCTTAAGCCTTGCGTCCGAGCCTGTATTTTTGCCTAGACAGCTCATGTAGCCGTCGGAATACATACCCGTTGACGTCTTGATGACGCCGTTAAAGGCCCACGTAGTGCCGTTATACTCCATCACATAGCCTTTGCCGGATGCCGTGCCGCGCCACCAGTACCACGACCCGTTGCTGTGGCATCCGAGGCCCATTGTGTAGCTGCCGCCCTGTACCTCTACCGAGGTGTGTCCACTGTTGTAGAGGTGAAGTCCCACGCCAAAGGAGCTGGCGCCTTCAGGGGAGATGAACCCTATATGTACGGGCTTATTATACGCGCTTATCCACTTGGAATTATTCATAAACCACCCTCCGCCGTAGGTCTGGTTATACCAGCCATGCGCTCCAGTAGTGCGCACCCAGCCATCGGCCATGATGTCGCCGACGACATGCAGTTTATATGCTGGGGTTGTCGTGCCGATGCCGACGTTGCCCGACTGGGCAAGCGAGAGCATACCTCCGGCGCTCCTGAGGCTCGTGCCATAATATCCGCTGAGCATCACATGCCAGCCCTCCATGGCGGACAGGCGCAGGCCGTACCACGGGCACTCATTAGACTGGTCGGAGATATCACAGCCGATTTTTGCGTGCTGCCCTGTAAGGTTAATATTGCCGCTCACGTCGCCCGTACCGTCAAAACTATTACCCCACAGTTTGCGCGCTGTCTGCAATTTCGTGGCGGATGCGACGTTGGAAGTTGTAAAGGCCAATCGCTTCCAAGCGCTCCAATTTCCACCGCCGCCACTCCACCAGCGCTGGCGAATATACGGCTCTGAAAAATCTGACCGGAATCCAATCTGTACGTTGGACGCACCATTGGACATGTTGAAAATGCCGCCATAAGAGAAGGGGTGGATTGACGAACTCCAACCACTTACGCTATCGTTGATGTGGATAAAGCCACTGTATGGGTTGCCATCCGCAAATGAGCCAATGTCGAGATTGGCACCCAACACGCGGTAAAGGCTCGTGGCCTGATGACCATCTATCATATCAGCATCCAAGCCGCTTCCGGAGCCGTCGTTGCCGCTGTCCCAAATCTTGTATTGGGCGCCGTTTGTGCGACGGTATGCAGCCGTGGCCGTGGGTGCTGTCTCCAGCTCCACTGTAGCCCAATTCGGCGAGCCGAAAATTACGCGAGCCTCCGACTTGTTGGCCCATATCACGTTTGAGTAAGCTCCAGCGGAGTTATACTGAGCGTTTATAAGGGCATGGCTCGCGGTATCTGCGATGTTGAGCGCTCCCGTCATGGTATCCCCCGCCTTGTTCACGGCATTGGCAAAGGCGCGTATGGCCGCTCCATTATACACGCGCATAGCTCCGTTGTTGGCACTCTCAAATCCCACTACGTGCGTCAGGTCGCTGCCCCAAACCCATTGCAGGGTCGGTGCGCCATAGCCGCATTGGATGTAATTGCCGTGGACGTAGCGGGCATCCAGCACCGAGGCGTAGTTGTTGGTGTCGAGCACCTTGCGCCATGCGCCCCATGCCGAGCCGATTGCGCCGGTGCGTAGCCACATATTGCCGTTGACCGTAAAGGCGATGTCGTGAGCCGCCCCGCCCGAGGCATCCCCCCACGGCTGCAAATGCAGCAGGCCTGTGTATAGACCTCCGTCGGCCAGCCCGATTTTATCGTTCCCCTTAAAGTGCGCCGTGAGCTGCTGTGCCATAGATGTGGTGGTTTCGGCATTGCGCGTGTCCAGCACTCTGATGTAATCGAGGCTCTGATGAGCTGTGAGGTAGGTGTTGCTATCCACGCTGCCGTCGGCCTTTAAAAACTGCGACGCGGTGCCGCCGCTAACCACGAAAGCAAGGGCCTTGATAGATTTGTACGAGCTAAACCCACTCGCGCTACCATCCACAAAATGTATATGCCCGTTGGTGTCCATCACGGCCTTTGTCCGCCGCGTGCCCGCCACGTGCCACATAAAATGCGGCCAGTTAGCAAAGGTATCGAAAGCCCCGTTTACATATAGCCTACGGTTAACAGTGGTTTCGGCAGCTGTAAAGGTCTTTTTGCCGCTTATGGTCTGCTCGGTATCAAGGGTTACCGCATAGCTGCCCACATTTGCAGCATTGAGAGCGAGAGAGTTGTTGATATAGACGGCCCCGCCAAGCTTGTTGAGATGGAGCACGCCAAGTACCTGAGCATAACCGTTTGAGCTATGGCCGCTCTGTATGAGAGCCTGCCGCTCGTTTACCACGCCGCCGACATAAAAGTTTAGGGCATTGTTATTGTTTACAAGGCTGAGACTATAGTTGTTAACCCAGCTGTCACTACTGTTGGCGACAGCCGTAAGACTTGCAACCGTATGTGCGTTGCTCTTGCGGTTTTGCTGGTTTTTGAGGTAAGCGTTATCAGCCAGAGCATACGCCGAGAGGTCAGCCGCCTTAAGATACCCCTGCTGATTGACCCACTGCTGAGTGGCGTAGCCCTGCTGGGTGAGGTAGTCGCGCACCGCATCGAGGTCGACACCTCCGCCCGTGGTGGTTCCGGCGCCGGGATTGTTGCCGAGACACGATATATACTGATTGCTGTAAATCGCGTATTTGGCACGTATGCGATAGCCCCCGTTGCCATCTGATTCTTTAACAAACAAATCATCAAACACCGATGCATCGAGCTTCTTACCGATGGCCGTACTGAGCGACGACACAGCCGAGTTAAGCGCCGACGTCAGCGCATAATCCCCCTTGGGCTGATACGTCTGAGCGGCCAGCACAGAGGTGAGATACTGCGAGTGCGTATGCGTGGTTATATCCCCGGTAAGCACCGCCTCAACCTGCGCCTTGGTTATAGCCGTAAGATACCCCTGCGCCTGCACCCACACCTTTGTGGCATAATCCGCGAGGCTCTGATGCTCGGTGAGATACCCCTGCAGCCGTACCCACTGCTGTGTAGCATAGCCGTTGTTGCTGAGATACGTAGCCAGCGCCGACGTGTCAAGCCCTACGATATCGCTGAGGCTCTTGAGCGACCATGACGCCGAACCAGCCTCACGCACAAGCACCTTAGCGGCCACACTCACCTCATCCGCCGCGGCCACAACATTATTGAGACCGCCGAGTGTAGTAGCTCCAAGCGCCCCAGTCCCCGCATCCGGATTAGCCCCCAAACAGCTCATCCACTCATTTGTGTAAAAAGCGTATTTGGCCCGGATGCGGTACCCGCCCTTACCATCCGGCTCTTTAACAAACAGATCGTCAAAGGCCTCTTTGAGCAGATACCCCTCCAGTATGACCGACAGCTGCGCCTCGGTCAGGACACCAGCCAGGGACGACAAAGCCACGGCGGCCCCGGAGGCCGAAACGGCTCCGGAACCGGCGCGGGGTCTATTGAATTTTACAATCTGGTTCATTTTTTTTCGATGAGGCGGACCGTCTGCTGGTTGGCTTTGTAGTCCATGCTATAGGAGTCAATAATAAAGATGCGGTTGGTGATGGTTTTGTCGGTAAACGTACCGGCCGGATGCAGACCGCCATGCAGCGGGAGCGTCAATATCACTGAGGGCGTGGCGTACTGGTTGACGAGCCGGTAAATCAAGTGCTCCTCCTGACGGAGAGATGTGGAGCCCGAAACGCCCCGCCACTGGGCCTCTCCGGCCGCACAGGCGGCGTTGTAGGTAGTATCGGCATAATAATACCCGTCGCCGCTGCGGCGCACCACGGAGCTGTAATTAGAGGGTGTTTCATAACAACTGTTAA
>LUJP01000044.1 GCA_001689535.1 Bacteroidales bacterium M5 | reverse complement strand
AAACAAATCACTTCGTTTTATGCCCCATATATGTCACTACAACGGCCATGGATTTTGTTTTGTTCGGAAAAAACAAAATGAGGATGGGCCGGCTTAGCCCATCCTCATTTATCCTATAATTATCTTGATTTCCAGTGATTATGCTTCTACAGCAGCTCGCATCTCGGCAAAAGCCTCGGTGAGTCCGTCGGCGTTCTTGCCGCCAGCCTGGGCAAACCCGGGCTGACCGCCGCCGCCACCCTGAATTTTCTTGGCGGCATTACGCACAATCTGCGATGCGTTAAGCCCCGACTTCACCAGATCGTCAGTCACCATCACGGTAAGCAGCGGCTTGCCGCCTGCATCCTTCGTGGCTGCGATGAACACTGTGTTCTCACCCGAAAGATTTCTTACGTTGAAAGCCACGTTCTTCACCACATCGGGCATTCTCAGGCCCTGCATCTCCACGATTTTCACTCCTGCCGGAGTCTCGGTAGCCTTGTCGAGAAGCTGACGCGAGAGATTCACCACGCGCTCCTTGAAGTATTCCTCCACCTGCTTGTGAAGGTCGGAATTCTCAGCCACAGCCTTCTTCACGGCAGCCTCCACATCAGGAGCGTTGTTGAACATCGCTGCCACATTATGAAGGGTGTCCGTGAGCTCGTCCATGGCATTCTCCACAGCCTCGCCGGTTATGGCCTCAATACGGCGGATACCGGCTGCAATGCTGCTTTCCGACACGATTTTTATCATGCCGATGTTGCCTGAATTAGCCACGTGCGTTCCGCCGCAGAGCTCCACGGAGTCGCCGTAACGTATCACGCGCACCTCATCGCCGTATTTCTCGCCGAACAGCGCCATGGCACCCATCTCGCGGGCCTCGGCTATAGGCACCGACCGGCGTTCGTCGCGCGCTATGGCCTCGCGCACCTTGGCGTTGGCCAGATGTTCTACCTTGCGCAGTTCCTCGGGTGTGAGCTTCTGGAAATGCGAGAAGTCGAATCTGAGAACATCCGGCGATACGAACGATCCGCGCTGCTCCACATGCGTACCCAGCACCTGGCGCAAGGCCTGATGGATAAGATGGGTGGCCGTGTGGTTGCACGATGTGGCCATGCGGGCCTTCTCGTCGATGGCAGCCTCAAATGTATCTGTAACGTCAGCAGGCAGTTCCTTCACCAGGTGTACTGCCATTCCGTTCTCACGCTTGGTGTCATACACCTCGGTCACGCGGCCCTCGGAATCAGTAAGGGTACCGCGGTCACCTACCTGACCGCCCATCTCGGCGTAGAAAGGCGACTGTGCGAGAACTATCTGATAATACTCCCCTTTCTTCTGCTTCACCAGACGGTAGCGGAGTATGCGTGTGGGAACCTTTGTATAGTCATAGCCCACGAACTCAGGCTCGCCCTCGTTCACCACCGTCCAGTCGCCTGTCTCGGTGGCAGCCGCATTGCGGGCACGCTCCTTCTGGGCCTGCATTTCGCTGTCGAAGCCGGCCTGGTCCAGAGTCATGCCATTCTCTTTCAGTATGAGTTCGGTAAGGTCAAGCGGGAAACCATAGGTATCGTAAAGCACAAAAGCCTCCTTGCCCGAAATCTCGGTCTTACCCTCCTTGCGAGCGGCGGCTATGGCATTATCGAGCATCTTGATGCCGTTTTCGAGTGTGCGGAGGAACGAATCCTCTTCCTCTTTTATCACGCGCATTATCAGTTCGCGCTGCGCGGGAAGCTCGGGATAAGCATCGCCCATATTCTCAATGAGAGTATCCACGAGCTTGTACATGAACGCTTGTTTCTGACCCAGGAAAGTATAGGCATAGCGCACGGCGCGGCGCAGGATGCGGCGTATCACATATCCGGCCTTGGCGTTACCGGGAAGCTGAGAGTCGGCAATCGAGAATGCGATGGTGCGCACATGGTCGGCGATCACGCGCATGGCCACATCAGTCTTGCGGTCGGTACCGTAGGTATGACCCGACAGACGGCCTATCACCTCGATCATCGGCTGGAACACGTCAGTGTCGTAGTTCGAGGTCTTGCCCTGCAGGGCCATGCACAGACGCTCGAATCCCATGCCGGTGTCTATCACCTTGGCGGGAAGAGGCTCCAGAGAGCCGTCGGCCTTGCGGTTATACTGCATGAACACGAGGTTCCATATCTCTATCACCTGGGGATGGTCATGGTTCACCATCTCCGCGCCCGGTTTGGCGGCGCGTTCTTCGTCGCTGCGGAGGTCAATGTGAATCTCCGAGCACGGTCCGCATGGGCCCGTATCGCCCATTTCCCAGAAGTTGTCGCGCTTGTTGCCATTGATTATATGATCCTTGGGCAGATGCTGTTCCCAGTAGGAAGCAGCCTCATCGTCACGTTCCAGCCCCTCTTCAACCGAACCTTCGAACACCGTGGCATAAAGTCTGTCGGGATCGAGCTTGAGCACGTCAACCAGATATTCCCAGGCCCAGTCTATGGCCTCTTTCTTGAAATAGTCGCCGAAGCTCCAGTTGCCGAGCATCTCGAACATAGTGTGGTGGTAAGTGTCCATTCCCACCTCTTCGAGGTCATTATGTTTGCCGCTGACGCGCAGACACTTCTGCGAGTCGGCCACACGGTGGTATTTCGCAGCTTTGTTGCCGAGGATTATATCTTTAAACTGGTTCATACCCGCGTTGGTAAACATCAGCGTGGGATCGTCCTTGATTACCATTGGAGCGGAGGGAACAATCTTGTGTCCTTTTTCGCGGAAGAAGTCCTTGAACGACTCGCGAATCTCCTTTGCAGTTCTTTTAGTCACTGGAAAATATTATTTAAGTATCTGTATTTATTGCGTTTTTTCTCCATTCCGGTCGTATATCCGATAGTGTCGCGAAACTCAGATTATCGTCCAACCCGTAGGAATGCACGCTCGTGCATCCGTTGGTAACCAACATCTTAGCATCAGACACTTCATGGAGCAACCCTCCATTTGCCTGTATTGCAAAACAACCGAAAATTTTCCGGCCGGAATCAGTGTGCAAAATTAGCCTTATTTTTGTATTTTTGCAACACAAAGAAACACAGGTAATTTTTGACCGGAATGCCATGGACGAACTCGATAAAAAATTCTACAAAATAAGCGAAGTGGCCGAACTGCTTCATATCCCCGCATCCACCCTACGGTTCTGGGAAAGCAGGTTCACGGTCATAAAGCCGCGCCGCAGCAAGACCGGCATACGTTTCTACACTGCTGCCGACATCGAAAAAATCTCCATGATCCACTATCTGGTCAAGGACTGCGGACTGAAACTTGAGGCCGCCCAGGAACAGATACGCTCCAATCCCAAAGGCATTGAGCGTCGCCACAAGACGGTGCAGCGCCTTCTCGCCATGCGCTCAAACATAGAGCAGATGCTCGCCGCCCTCCACTCCCTCCGCTGATAGTCGGCCTGCCCTCCGCTATTTCCGCATTAACGTGGCAATATCTGTAATAATGGTAGATTTTCAAGGGATATAGTGCAGACGTTTTTGCAGGGATTTACTTATATTTGCAACCAGTCATTCGTCACTTTATTTATTTAACCATAGCAATTTATCATTTTCCGTATGTTACGAAAAATCCGTGTTGCGTTGGCCTTGATATTCATCACAGGCATAACGCTTCTTTTTCTCGATTTCACCGGGACGACGCATACATGGCTCGGCTGGATGGCCAAAATCCAGTTTCTGCCCGCGTTGCTGGCGCTGAATGTGGGAGTGGTAGCAGCACTCGTTGTGCTGACTCTCATATTCGGACGCATCTACTGCTCGGTAATCTGTCCGCTGGGAGTAATGCAGGACGGCTTTGCCGCTCTGGGTCGCCGCGCCCGTAAAAACCGTTACCGCTATTCAAAAGCCCTCAACGCTCTGCGCTATGGAATGCTCGCGCTTCTGGTCATAGCCTTTCTGGCCGGCCTGGGATGGGTGGTAGCCCTGTTTGCACCTTACAGTGCTTACGGACGCATAGTCCAGAACCTCCTGGGGCCCGTATGGGCTGCGGCAAACAATCTATTGGCCTCGGCTGCCGAGTCGGCCGACAGCTATGCGTTTTACCGAACTGAGGTGTGGGTGCGTAGCTGGCCCGTATTTACGGTAGCTGTAGTCTCGCTTGTGGTTCTTGCTGTGCTTGCCTGGCGAAACGGCCGTACATACTGCAACACCATCTGCCCCGTCGGCACAGTCCTCGGATTCCTCGCCCGCTTTTCATGGCTGCGGCCCGTAATCGACACATCTCGCTGCAACGGCTGCGGCCTCTGCGCGCGCAACTGCAAGGCTTCTTGCATCGACTCTAAGAACCACACAATAGACTATTCACGCTGCGTTGCCTGCATGGACTGCATCGGAAAGTGTCATCAGGGAGCCATTTCCTATACCCGCCGGAAAGCTTCTGTGCAAGGCAAGCCTGTGGACGCTAAAGGAGCTGCCCCCGAATCGACCTCGCGCCGCACATTCATCATCACCTCGGCAGTCGCTGCCGGAACAGCAGCCCTCAAGGCCCAGGAAAAGAAAGTGGACGGTGGTCTGGCTGTAATCGAAGATAAGAAAATCCCGGCACGCAACACCCCCATTGTTCCTCCGGGAGCCAGGGGCCTCCGCCATCTCGCGCAGCACTGCACGGCATGTCAGCTGTGTGTAGCGGCATGTCCTAACGGCGTTTTGCGCCCTTCCACATCACTCGACCGTTTCATGCAGCCCGAATCGAGTTATGAACGCGGATATTGCCGCCCCGAATGCACCAGATGCTCGGAAGTGTGTCCCGCCGGAGCGATAGTGAAGATTGATCTTCCCGAGAAATCATCCACTCAGATCGGCCACGCTGTCTGGATCAAGGACAATTGCGTTGTGCTCACCGACGATGTTGACTGCGGCAACTGCGCCCGCCATTGCCCCACAGGAGCCATAATGATGGTGGCCTCCGATCCCGCTAATCCTGATTCACGCAAAATCCCCGTTGTCAACGAAGAGCGTTGTATCGGCTGCGGCGCCTGCGAGAATCTTTGCCCGGCGCGTCCGTTCAGCGCCATCTATGTAGAAGGACACGAAATTCACAAAACCGTATGAAAAAGGATCTTAACCATACACAGGCGGCGATAGGACGCCGCGAATTCCTGCGGAAACTCGGATTGGGAGCGGGAGCTGTAACCGGACTCTCAATTGCCGGATGCGCCCGCAAGGAAGATGCGTCGGCCGTCTCTGCCGAAGGCACATCCAACGCTCCGATTCCCACAGATAAAATGACCTATCGTGTCAACCCTTCGACCGGCGACAGCGTGTCGCTTCTCGGTTACGGCTGCATGCGCTGGCCCACGCGCCCCGTTGCCAACGGCACTGAAGGAGAGGATGAAATCGACCAGGAGACCGTCAACGCCCTTGTCGACAAAGCCATAGCCCATGGTGTGAATTACTTCGACACATCCCCCGCCTACTGCAAGGGACGCTCCGAAGAAGCTACAGGAATAGCGCTGTCACGCCATCCGCGCGACAAATACTTCATAGCCACCAAGCTGTCCAACTTCGCTACCGATACCTGGAGCCGCGAGGCGTCGATGGAAATGTATCGAAACTCGTTCAAGTATCTGCGCACCGACCATATCGACTACTTGTTACTGCATGCCGTAGGCATGGGCGGTTCGGACGGCGACGGAATGCCTCCGTTCAACGGCCGATACATCGATAACGGCATGCTCGACTTTCTGGTGAAGGAACGTGAGGCCGGACACATACGCAATCTCGGATTCTCTTACCACGGCGATGTGCGCGTGTTCGACTATCTGCTATCCCAGCACGACAAATACAAATGGGATTTCGTCCAGATCCAGCTCAACTACCTGGACTGGAAGCATGCCAAGGAATTAAATCCGCGCAACACCGATGCCGAATACCTCTACACCGAACTTGAGAAACGTGGTATTCCGGCAGTTATCATGGAGCCTCTCCTTGGCGGCCGCCTCTCGAAGGTCCACGACCATGTGGCCGCACGCCTCAAGCAGCGTGAACCCGAACGCTCCGTGGCCTCATGGGCCTTCCGCTATGCCGGAACTCATCCGGGAGTGCTCACCGTCCTGAGCGGCATGACCTATATGGAACATCTCGAGGACAACCTTCGCTCATTCTGTCCTCTGAAGCCCCTCTCCGAAGAAGAGATGCAGTTCCTCTACGATACAGCCGACATAATGGTGCAGTTCCCCACCGTGCCCTGCAACGACTGCAAATACTGTATGCCCTGCCCCTACGGTCTGGATATACCCGGTGTGCTTCTGCACTACAACAAATGTGTCAACCAGGGCAACGTTCCTGAAAATGCCCAGGCCGAGAATTATCGCGAAGCCCGTCGCGCATTCCTCATAGGCTACGACCGGAGCGTTCCGAAGCTCCGCCAGGCCAATCACTGTATCGGATGCAAGAAATGTGTGGAACACTGCCCCCAGCAGATCAACATTCCTGCGGAGATGGCACGCATCGACAATTTTGTGGAGCATCTCAAGCAAGGCACTTTATAATAGACAATAAACAACAACCGAACACCGTTTTTTAAATCTATGAACACTTCAACATTATACGCCCCGGGAGCCCTCACATTCGCCTCCCGCCGCACATATCTGCTCGCACTGGCATTCATCGCCGGAAACGTCGTTTTACCCCAGATATGCCATCTTGTTCCGCAGGGTGGAATGATTCTTCTCCCCATCTATTTCTTCACCCTTATCGGCGCATTTGCATTCGGGTGGCGTGTGGGTATCCTCACCGCCATAGCGTCACCTCTCATCAACTGCGCCTTGTTCGGAATGCCGGCTCCCGCCGTCCTTCCGGCCATACTCACCAAATCGGTGCTTCTTGCAGCAGCGGCCGGATATGCCTCGACACGCACTCGCCGTCCCGGACTGTTTATGGTAGCAGCTGTGGTTCTGTTCTACCAGCTGTTCGGTTCTCTTGCCGAGTGGGCCTACACCTCAAGCTTTCACGCCGCTGTCGCCGACTTCCGCCTCGGACTTCCCGGAATTCTGATTCAGATTTTCGGAGGATGGCTTGCAATCAACTGCCTGACGCGCCTTCACAAGGATTAATCACCATCCTGTCATACCAAATCACAACTATATGCCGATATTTCTGTTTTTAGGAGGCTTAGGCCTTCCCGAAATTTTAGTGATATGCCTTGTCGTACTCCTATTTTTCGGAGGCCGCAAGATTCCCGAGCTGATGAAAGGCCTCGGCAAAGGCGTCCGCAACTTCAAAGAAGGCCTCAACGACCCTGCCGATTCCGACAAAAAACAACACGACTGACCGCAGATTCCACCGGTTCATCCCCTCTCCAAATGGATGGTGCGAAACTTGCAAAACCGTTCAGATTGTAGGGCTGCACGCTCGTGCAGCCGCTGACAATGATGTATTTGCCAGCGGCTGTTCCATGGAACAGCCCTACTTTTCGCAGTTTTGCGACATCCCAATTTTTATATCCCTCATTTGACGCTCCCGGCCAACGCCTGCCACAAATTATCCTCCGGCACCGGTGCCGTCACGTCGATATGCTCGTGACTCACCGGATGCTCGAATTCTATGCGGTGGGCCTGTAGCGATATGCTACCGTCAGGGTTGCTGCGCTTGTCGCCATATTTCAGATCGCCTTTTATCGGACAACCCACTGCCGACAGCTGCACGCGTATCTGATGCTTGCGGCCCGTCTCCAGATTCACCTCTAGCAGATTATAACGGTCCGACGCACCTATCAGGCTGTAACTCAGCACTGCCTCTTTCGCGCTCTTCTTAGGCTGCAGCGAAGCATAGCTCTTGTTGTTGCGCTCGGTGGTGGTGATGTAGTGCACCAGACGGTCGGACTGCTTGGGCGGACGGTTGCGGGTCACGGCCCAGTAAGTCTTCCTCACCTTCCCGTCTCGGAACATCTCGTTAAGCCGCGCCAGGGCCTTGGAGGTCTTTGCAAACACCACCAGACCCCACACCGGGCGGTCAAGACGGTGCACCACCCCGCAGAACACATTGCCCGGCTTCTGGTACTTTTCCTTGAGATATTTCTTTACCGTTTCCGACAGCGGTTCGTCGCCGGTCTTGTCGCCCTGCACTATCTCGCCCGGGCGCTTGTTCACTATTATTATGTGATTGTCTTCGTAAACTACTTCCATACTCCCGCAAAATTAGATATTTCCACCCGATTGGAGTATATTTGCACGGTAAAAATCCAGTAGAAAGCAATGATTGAATACATTTCGGGCCCGGTGGCCGAACTCACCCCCACTTACGCCGTGATTGACTGCCACGGTGTTGGCTATCTCCTCAACATCACCCTCCCGGCGTTCACCGCCCTTGAGGGACAGAATCAGGCACGCCTTCTCGTGCACGAAGTGATTCGCGAGGACACCCACCAGCTCTACGGCTTCATCAACGAGCAGGAGCGTAGCCTCTTCAGGCTGCTCCTCGGAGTGTCGGGCGTAGGAGCCAATACGGCCCGCATGATTCTCTCATCCATACCCGCCCCGGAACTCGAAGGTGTTATTATATCCGGCGACCATCTCAAGCTCAAAAATGTCAAGGGAATCGGCACAAAGACCGCCCAGAGGGTGATTGTGGACCTCCGCGACAAAATAAAACCATCCGGAGATACGTTATTTATCCAGACCGAAAGCACCTCAGAAGTATTCGAAGAAGCCCTTGCCGCTCTGGTCATGCTCGGATTTCCACGTCCAGCAGCCCAGAAAGTGCTCAAAAAAATATTCGACGCCGATCCTGCCGCAAAGGTGGAGACCGCTATCAAAAAGGCTCTTGCCATGCTCTGAGACAAGGACTGCACACCTCTCTTCCCACGCCCGTGTCCGTGCTCCCGGTCTGTGACCGTTACTGAGAGAGAGAGTCGTTATCACCGTGGCAACTGCGAGGAAATGCAACGTTTCTGTGTCGGCTCCCGCAGCTGCATTTCTGCGGGCATTGGTGCTATGTCTGCTTTTTTTCTTCCTTCCCGCGCGTCACTCGTCAATCGCCTCCGCTGTTCCTGCGCCCCCAGATACCATTGCTCCCGCACTACCACCCCTCCAGCCGCTTGATTCGCTCAGGATGCCCTTTCCGGTGCGTCAGACCGTGCCACAGACCTTCGAGGAACTTATGTCGCGGGAGTTCACCGCCGACCTTTCCACGCCGTCCAATCTCCGCACCACCACCGAATTCGACCCCGAAACCGGATGTTATATAGTGCGCACACGTCTCGGCGACAGGGATATCGCCACCCCTTTCATGCTTACCCCGGCGCAATACAACGACTGGGCCACACGCCAGTCCTTGACCGAATACTACCGCCGACGCAACTCCCTGCTCTACGATGACTCTGGCAGCAAGCCGTTCGATTTTCTCAACGTCAGCACCAAGAAATCCGGACTGGAAAAGATTTTCGGGCCCGGAGGGGTGAAACTGCGCTCACGAGGCACCGCCACAATCAGCACCGGAGTGAAGACGGTAAAGACCGACAACCCCGCTCTTGCTCTCTCGGCGCGACGTCACACTTTCTTTGACTTCGACCAGAAAATACAGGCCACGCTTGAGGCCACCGTGGGCGAAAGGCTCAGCTTCAGCATGAACTATAACACCGATGCCACCTTCGACTTCGACTCCAAGAATCTCCGCCTGCGCTACGAAGGAACCGAGGACGACATAGTGCAGAACATCGAGGCGGGCAATGTGAGTCTCACCACAGGCTCACAGCTCATCCGCGGCGCCACAGCCCTTTTCGGCATCAAGTCCACTCTCCGTTTCGGACGCCTTACGGCCACCGCCCTCGTAAGCCAGCAGAACTCCGAATCCCGCTCCGTGTCGGCCAAACGCGGCGTGCAGACCACACCGTTCTCCATCGCCTCCGACAACTACGATTACAACCGCCATTTTTTCCTCGCCCAGTATTTCCGCGACACCTACAATGCCTCCTGCGCCCGGTTGCCCTACGTGTCGTCCGGCATAAAAATCACCCGCGTGGAGATATGGGTCACCAACAAATCGGGCAACTACAACCAGAGCCGCAATCTCGTAGCCTTCATGGATCTCGGTGAAAACCGTCTGCTGGCCAACAGCCACTGGACAGCCGACGCTTCCGTTCCGGTCCCCGACAACGCCTCCAACAACCTTCTCTCCGTAATACGCGAGCAGTTCCCCGACGCCCGAAACATCAACAATGTCACCCAGGCTCTCGCCCCGCTCGAGGCCTACGGCATATCAGGAGGCCGCGACTATGAAAAGGTGGAAAGCGCACGCCTCCTTTCCGAAAACGAATACACTCTGAACTCCACTCTCGGCTACGTGTCGCTAACCGGACGCGTGAACTCCGACGAAGTCCTCGCCGTGGCCTTCGAATACACCTGGCAGGGAAAGGTGTACCGCGTGGGCGAATTCTCCTCCGATATCACCGACACCTCCTCAAGCCTCTATGTGAAGATGCTCAAAGGCACCGATGTTTCCGTGAAGCTCCCCTCGTGGAAACTCATGATGAAAAACGTGTATTCGCTCGGTGCATATCAGGTGGAGCGCAACAACTTCCGCCTACAGGTGAAATATCTTTCCGACACCACAGGCGCCGAAGTGCCGTATCTGCCGGGAAGCGGCCTCGCCACGAAGCCACTTATACAGATCACAGGACTCGACCGCCTTAATTCCAATCTGGAGACCGGGCCCGACGGTTTCTTCGACTTCATAGAAGGCTACACCATTCTCCCGGCAAGCGGCAAGGTGATTTTCCCTGTGGTGGAACCGTTCGGAGCCGATCTCGCGGCCGCCATAGGCAATGAATCCGTTGCCGCGGGATTCACTTATCCGCAACTTTATGATTCCACGCTTGTGGTGGCACGTCAGTTTGCCTACCGCAATAAGTTCGTACTTACCGGCGAATACCAGGCCTCGGCCGGTTCCCAGATCAGGCTCGACGCCATGAATGTGCCCCGTGGATCGGTGGTGGTCACCGCGGGAGGCGTGGTGCTCACCGAGAACGCCGACTATACCGTTGACTACTCCATGGGCATAGTCACCATCACCAACCAGAGCATAATCGATTCTGGGCAGCCGGTCAACGTGACGCTTGAAAACCAGTCGCTCTTCGCCACCCAGCGCAAGACCCTCCTGGGCCTCGACCTCAGTTATCGCTTCAACCCCTCCCTCACGCTTGGCGCCACCGTGCTCCACTATTCCGAGAAAGCCCTGACGGAAAAGGTCAATATTGGCGACGAGATTGTCAACAACACAGTGTGGGGCCTCAATCTGAGCTATAACACTAAATTCAACTGGCTCACCGACCTCCTCAACAGGATACCAACGGTGCGTGCCGTGGCCCCGTCGTCGCTCGCGCTCCAGGCCGAGGTTGCACGCCTTGTACCCCACACACCGGCCTCCGGCTCCAACGCCGGAAGCTCCTATATCGACGATTTCGAATCCGCGCAGTCCGGCATCGACCTGCGCTCCCCCTATTCCTGGTTTCTTGCCTCCACGCCCTACGACAACGGCTCCGACGCGCTGTTCCCCGAAGCTGCACTGAGCAACAATGCCGACTATGGCAAAAACCGCGCCCTCATCAACTGGTATTATATCGATCGCCTTTTCACTTCGCGACACTCCTCGCTCTGTCCCGGCTACATAAAAAACGACGCAAAACAGCTTTCCAACCCCTACATTCGCGAAGTCACTTCACGCGAGATTTACCCCGACCGCCAGCTCACCTACGGTGAATCGGCCACCATCCAGACACTCAACCTTTCTTTCTACCCCACCGAACGCGGCCCCTATAATATGGATGCCGAAAACATCGACCCGAACGGGCGTCTGCTCAACCCCGAAAGGCGCTGGGGAGGCATAATGCGGCGTCTGGACAACACCAACTTCGAGCAAAGCAATATCGAATATGTGCAGTTCTGGCTGCTAAATCCGTTTCTCGACCCTGACAATCCCAATACAGAAGGCGGCGACCTCTATTTCAACTTCGGCGACATTTCCGAGGACATTCTCAAAGACGGCATGAAAAGCTATGAGAACGGCGTTCCGGCCGACGGCAACATGCAGTTCATGCGCAACACGGTCTGGGGACGCGTGAGCACCCAGAATTCACTCACATACGCTTTCGACAACAACACCGGCGCCCGCGCCCCGCAGGACGTAGGTCTCGACGGACTTCCAAACGCCGACGAGTTCACGTTCGAATCCTACGCCGCCTATCTCGACCGCCTGCGCCTTAAACTCTCCCCTGCAGCGCTCGACAGCATGCAGGCCGACAGCTTCTCGCCGCTGAACGACCCTGCGGGCGACAATTACCACTTTTTCCGCGGTCACGATTACGACGAGCAGCACCTCGGCATACTTGAGCGCTACAAACGCTACAACGGTGTGGAAGGCAACTCGCTTTCGGCCGAAGACGCGCGCCACTCGCTTTACCAGTCGTCACGCAACACGCCCGATGTCGAGGATATAAACCAGGACAATACCCTTAACGAATACGAGCGCTACTATCAGTATCGCGTATCCATCCGTCCGGCCGACCTCGTGGTTGGCCGCAACTACATCACCGACCGGCAGGTGTCGGTGGTGAGCACCCGCGACGGTGAGAAGGAAGTGGAATGGTTTCAGTTCAAGATTCCTCTGAGCGATTTCCAGAAGGTGGTAGGCTCCATCAACGGATTCTCAACCATACGCTTCGCCCGCATATTCATGACCGGCTTCTCGCGTCCCACCCACCTCCGCTTCGCCTCGCTCGAGCTGGTGCGAGGCGAGTGGCGCCCTTACGAATTCGACCTTGCCGACCGCGGCGACACCCCCGCCTCGGGACGCCTCGACATCTCCACCGTCAACATTGAGGAAAATTCCGGACGCACGCCCGTGAACTATGTGCTCCCCCCCGGAGTGTCGCGCATCACCGACCCCGGACAGTCCCAGATCGTGCAGCTCAACGAGCAGTCGCTTTCGCTCACCGCCGAAGATCTGCTGCCCTCGGAATCGCGGGCCATCTATCGTCTCACCTCCCACGACCTCCGCAATTACAAGAAGCTCCAGATGTGGATTCATGCCGAAAAACTCATAGACGACCCCACACGTCTGCGCGACGGCGAGCTGGCGCTCTTCGTGAGACTCGGCACCGATGTACGCAACAACTATTACGAATACGAGATTCCTCTGCAACTTACCCCGGCGGGACATTACACCGAGTCGGCAGCGGACCGCGAGGAGGTATGGCCTCTGAGCAATTTCATGAACCTGGAACTGCAGAATCTCGTCAACCTCAAGAAAGAGCGTAACCGCGCGCGCCGCGAGGGCACGGACGGAGTGGGATTCAACGTGCTTTATTCAGCTCAGGATCCATCCGACGCCCACAATCGCATGGCGGTACTCGGCAATCCGTCGCTTTCCGATGTGAGAGTGATAATGATTGGTATCCGCAACAACGCTTCCACACCCAAGGATGGCACCGTGTGGATCAACGAGCTTAAAGTAACCGATTTCAACGCCGACGGCGGCTGGGGAGCGGACGCCAACGCCACTCTGGCCATGAGCGATATCGCCACGCTCAATATGGGAGCCCACATCGAGACAGCCGGATTCGGCGCCGTCGACCAGGCTCTAAACGAGCGCCGTATCGATGACTATTCGCGCTATTCCGTGGCCGTGCAGGCCGATATGGGCCGCTTCCTCCCCTCAGGCGCAGCCCTCAAGGCCCCGCTGTACTATTCCTTCTCCACCGAAAAGACCTCTCCCCAATATAACCCGCTGGACTCCGATGTGCTGCTCAAGGACGCCCTTGACGAGGCCGGTTCCCGCCAGGAACGCGATTCGATAAAATCCATGGCCGTGGAGCGTCTGAAAGTAACGAGTTTCAGTCTTTCAGGCCTGAATTTCGGTGTGCGCAGCCGCAACCCCAAGCCTTGGGATCCCGCCAACTTCACTCTCAGCTACTCGTTCAACAAGCAGTCGCGCTCCAATCCCACCACCGACCACGAGTACACCAACGATTACCGCGGTTCGTTCCAGTATTCCTACACCCCCATAGTGCGGCCGCTCCGGCCCTTCTCGCGTCTGAAATCCCGCAGCCGCAACACCCGCTTCCTCCGCGAATGGGAATTCAACTGGCTGCCCAACTCCATTTCGTTCCTCACGTCAATGTCGAGGTTCTATTATGAACTGCAGTCGCGCAACGATGCCGACACCGGGTTCGGGCTTCCTCCGTCAGTAAACAAAAACTTCCTCTGGGACCGTCAGCTGGCTCTTGCCTGGAACCTGACACGCTCCATAAATCTCACATTCAATTCCAACACCTCCGCGCGCATCGACGAGCCGATGGGTGTGGTGAACCGCAAACTGTTCCCCAACCGTTACCGCGAGTGGCGCGACACGGTGTGGCGTTCCATTCTCCACCTCGGCACCCCATGGGCCTACAACCAGACATTCACTGCCACCTACCGTGCTCCTTTCAGTAGCATTCCGGCCCTCGATTTCCTGTCGGCCAACCTCACCTACAATTCCGCATACCGCTGGGACCGCGGAGCCACAGTGGAGGGCGTAAAGACCGGAAACACCGTCTCCAACCAGGCCGCTCTGGGATTCGACGGCCGTATGAATCTCGAGAGCCTCTACAACAAAAATGCCTGGCTCAAGCGCGTCAACACCCGCTTCGGCCCACGCCGCCGCGATATGCCCGCAAAAAGGGAGACCCGACGCTTCGAGCAGACCATCACACTTAAAACCGACACCTCTGTCATAGTCCGCCACAATCTCCGCGCAAAGCGCCTGAATATCCGGGCCACTGAAATCAACGGCACCGCACCAGTTGACATCCACACGCGCACGCTCGACGACAACACCATCGAAGTGCTCGACCGCGGCGACCGCCCCGTGCGCCTGACACTGCGTGCCATAGAAACAGAACGAGCCGGGTTCTGGCCCGAAGTCGCCGACCATGCCGCACGCCTGGCCATGAGCCTGCGCGGTGTGTCGCTGCGCTGGCGCAACACCCGCAATCTCTCCCTGCCACTCTTCCTGCCCGATGTTGGCAACATATTCGGCCAGAGCCGCAGCTACGGCCCCATGTCACCGGGTCTGGATTTCGCCTTCGGTTTCACAGGCGAGGGATTCGTGGACCGCGCGCGCAGCCGCGGCTGGATTATGACTGACACAGACCAGACATCCCCGGCCATTTTCTCGCGCACGGCCGAGGTCAACCTCGAACTCAGCCTTGAACCGGTGAGAGGCCTGAAGATTATCCTCACCGGCAACCGCACCGACAACCGCACCAAGCAGATACAGGTGGCTCAGGAAAACATGCCCGTGGTCTATGCCGGTAGCTTCACCAAGACCCACTGCGCCATTGCCACAGCCTTCAAGAGCCCGGGAAACGCCGCCAACGGATACAGCTCGGAGCCATTCGCCACCCTCATATCAAACATTCCGGTGGTCACCGCCCGCGTGGAACGGCAATACACCGGCACACGCTATCCTACCACCGGCTTCCTATCCGGAACCCCACATGCCGGAGAGCCGTTCGATCCCTCGGTAGGCACCGTCAGCGCCACATCCTCCGACGTCCTGATTCCGGCATTCATCGCGGCCTATACCGGAACATCGCCCCGCAAGCAATACCTCTCCGCTTTCCCATCCTTCGCCAAAGTGCTCCCCAACTGGCGCGTGACCTACGACGGCCTTGTCACCGTGGGCAATCTCTCCCGCTGGTTCAAAGCTTTCACCCTCACCCACGCTTATCAGTGCACCTACACCGTAGGCTCTTATTCTTCATTCCTCAACTGGGTGTCGGCCGACGGCGGAGAGACACTCGGATTCACACTCGACGCCATCACCGGCGCGCCCATCCCCTCCTCGCCCTACAATATCTCCTCAGTGGCGATAACCGAGCGCTTCGCACCTCTGATCGGAGCAGCCGCCACTCTGCGCAACGACCTTACAGTCAACGCCGAGTTCAGGCGCGGGCGCACCCTCACGCTCAACACCTCGGCCGGTCAGGTGGTGGAAGCCTCACAGTCGGGCTTCACGGCCGGAGTGGGTTATAAGCTTGTGGGATTCAACAATGTGCTTAAAATCAAAGGACGCCAGACCGGCATAAGCAACGACCTCACCGTCAATGCCGAATTCTCCTACATGCTCACCCGCGCGCTCATCCGCCGCATCGAGACGGCCTACACCCAGGCCACCTCCGGCTCCCGCACCATAGCCCTCAACCTCGCGGCCAACTATGTGCTGTCGCGCCGCATGACCGTAGGCATGTACGTTGACCATCAGGTCAACACCCCCATCGTGACCAACGCCGCCTTCCCCGTCACCAACACCGCCTACGGCCTCACCTTTAACATCTCCCTCGCCCGCTGACAACGGAAAGGCATGGCTGCAAAGCTATCCCACAACCTCTTATATTTTTTTAACTCCGGCACAAATACTCTATATCGGCATTTTTGTTAAATTTGTATTATTGAGTAATTTCCACGCCGTATGAAAAACCTTTTTCTCTCTTTTATGGCTGTGCTCGCATCCGTTTCTTCACTCTATGCACAGCTGCCTGACGATTACCGGTCAGAACAAATCTACCTCTCACCCCTCCAGGCTTCCGTAATGCCAGGTGACTCGATAGATGTAGAGGGGATTGTTACATCCCTCGCCGGCGACAACATCAGACCTTACAGCCGATATCTTTATGTGGAACTAATAGGCGAAGCCGATTCGGCCCTCGTAAGAAGCAAAGTAGCATGCGACTCGCTGGGACATTTTTCTCTCCGCGTGCCCACTGATCCTCTTGATAGCAAAGGAATCTACTGGCTCCGTGCATATACCAGTCTCATGCGCAACTTCAATCCCGCCAGTTTCGCGCTGCAACCAGTAGTCCTCGGCACCACCCTTCCCACCGATGACGGTATAATTGATTCCAATGCATCCCTGTCGCTTTTCCCCGTCGGAAACGTACTCTCCTCAGGCCGTCCGCAGAACGTGGTAGCTTACCTTTCATCTGGTCAGGGATTTCCTCTTGGCAACAAAAAACTCACGCTTACCGATGCCGCCGGTAAGGTAATCACTGATGCCATAACCTCTCCCTCGGGACTGGCCACACTCAGTTTCCTCCCCGCGGCGGCCCAGACTTATACCGTTACTTTCAGTGACAAGGGTGTGGTCAAAAAGCAGACCCTCACGGCAGGTGACGGAACTACACCGAAAGTTGAAGGCTCGATCACAGGAAACAGAATAGCATTCCATCTTGAAGGCGTTCCACACGGCGGACGCCTTATGGTCTACGACCGTGCTAACGGTCTTTCCGAAGCAGCGATATCCGACGCCACAGGCTCCATGACTCTTCCTGTAGCTCCAGAGACCGCAACACTGTTTCTTACCGATGCCGACGGTACCGTGCTTGCCTCTACTTCTATGGCTGCGACCACCGCCTCCGCTCCGCTGTCATTCTCGGTTCCCTCATCTATAGCGGCCGGCTCTCCATTGGAAATATCGGGACTGCCGAATGACAGCATGTCTATAGTCTTTACCCGAATTCTCTCGGCCGACGACCTGATGTCAGGTCACGCTGAATCCGCCATTAAATATCTTTCCGATTTCGCTTCTCCCATACCTTTCCCTCAGCGATATTTCACTTCGGATGCCCGCACGCGCGCCGAGGATCTCGCCGCATGGATGTCCACAGCATCCTTCAAACGCTTCTCCCCTGGAACCGTTCTGCATGAAAGCCCGAATCAGGTATATGCCTATCTGCCGGAAAGATTCATGGAAATTACAGGACAAGTTTTCCGCAGCCGCGAGAATCCGTTCCGAGGAGGTAGAATAGTGGCTTACAACGCCTCTACCGACTGCGTCTACGACACAGTGATTGGCCCCGACGGTCGTTTCGCGATTGCTGTCGACAACTTTCCGCAGGGTACCGAATTTTTCCTCCAGCCTATCAACGACAAAGGGCAGCCGTCGCGTTCCGAAGTGAAGATTGACGATACGACATTCCCCACCGCCATGATCGACCGTGCCCATCTTCCCGTGGACAGCCGCTATCTTGCAGCCGATGTGAGCATCGGGAAAGGATCCTCTCTCGACCCCCATTTGCTTGCCGACGTGGTGGTGAAAGCCGTGGTGAAGTCTGAACCTAAATCAACGGAACAGTTCTACGCCACACGCTATAAAGACCGCGAGGACATAGAGACTAAAGGTTACCAGTCGCTGCGCGATATCATACGCGACATGCCGTTCCTGCGCATGGAGCGTGTGAACAACGGCTGGGTGCTCGCCACCACGCGTTCTGCCTATTCGCTGAGCCGCGGCGGAACACTCATCCCGGTGCTTATAGACGGTACCCTTTTCGAGCCTGATGAATATGCCTCGATGATCGACATGCCAGCAAGCGAAATAGAAAGTGTGGAACATCTCACCCCCACCCAGGCCATAGCATATACATCGCGGAGCATCAACGGCGTACTCAACATCAAGACCCGTAACCGCGGCACAAGCCAGCCGGCCCCGATAAAAGGCACTATCGTGACTCCTATGGGACTTGACACCGATGCTGTAGCTGATGTCGCAAACATCGCTCCCACCCGTCCCGGACGCTACCGTGTGGCAGTGGACGTAGTGGATGCTTCGGGCCACATCCGCTCCGCCGAGAAATGGATAGACGTAAAATAACAAAATGATAAGTTACCTTCAGATAGAGAATCTTACGAAAAGCTACGGCGACCGCATGCTTTTCGACTCCGTCACCTTCGGTGTGAACCAGGGCGACAAAATAGGCATTATCGCCAAGAACGGCACCGGCAAATCAACACTCATGCGCATTATCGCCGGCAAGGAGAGTGCCGACAGCGGCTCAGTCACCTTCCGCTCCGGCCTGCGCGTGGGGTTCGTGGAACAGTCGCCCGAGTTCACTCCGGGACAGACCGTTCTCGAAGCGTGCGTCAACTCTCAATCCGACGCCGGACGAACCATCGCCGAATACGAAGAAGCCCTCGCGTCGGGCGATGCCGACCGCTGTTCTGCGGCCGTGGCCCGTATGGACGCCCTCGGTGCATGGGACCGCGACGACCGCATCAAGCAGCTCCTTCACCAGCTCGAAGTCACGGATATAAACGCGCCGGTAGATACTCTTTCCGGCGGACAGCGCAAACGCGTGGCCATAGCACGCACCATATTCGAGGGACCCGACCTGATTATGCTCGACGAGCCTACCAACCACCTCGACGTAGGCATCATCGAATGGCTCGAAGGCTACCTCTCGCGCCAGAACGTGACTCTGCTTATGGTCACACACGACCGCTATTTCCTTGACCGCGTGTGCAACAAGATAATCGAAATAGACCGCTGCGGCATATTCACCTATCAGGGTAACTACGATGAATATCTGCGCCGACGCGCCGAACGCATCGAGGCTATGGGCGCCGAGCTTGCAAAGGTGCGCAACACACTGCGTCGCGAGCAGGAGTGGATGAACCGTCAGCCGCAGGCACGCGCCGGCAAAGCCAAATACCGTATCGACTCTTTCTACGACCTGAAGGAACGCTCCCGCCTTAACCTCTCGGAGCAGAATGTGGAACTCGACGCCGTTTCCTCTTCCTATATCGGATCGAAGATATTCGAGGCGCGCCATATCTCCAAACGCTGGGGCGACAAAGTGATTCTCGACGATTTCAACTACGTGTTCTCCCGCTACGAGAAACTCGGAATCATAGGCCATAACGGCGTGGGTAAATCCACATTCATCAAAATGCTTCTGGGGATGGTGGAGGCCGACTCCGGAACATGGGACATCGGTGAGACCGTGAAGTTCGGCTACTACAGTCAGGACGGCATTGATTTCCCTGCAGGCAAGAAGGTGATCGATGCCGTGAGCGACATCGCCGACTATATAGTGATCGACGACCGCCACCGTTTCACTCCCATGCAGTTTCTCACCCACTTCCTGTTCTCTCCGGCCGACCAGCAGAAGTATATCGAGACGCTCTCGGGCGGGGAAAAGGCGCGTCTGCATCTGGCCATAATCCTTATGCGTCGTCCCAATTTCCTTATACTCGACGAGCCCACCAACGACCTCGACATCGTTACGCTCGGCATTCTGGAGGATTACCTGTCGAAGTTCGGAGGATGCCTTATTGTGGTGTCGCACGATCGCTTCTTCCTCGACTCCATTGCCGACCATCTCTTCGTGATGGAAGGCGAAGGCCGTATAAAGGACTTTCCCGGCACCTACACCGAATACCGTGCCTACCTCGACAGCCGCAAGGCGGCGGAAGAGGAGTCGCAGCGACAGTCGCGGCGGGAAACGGCACCCGCCGGAAAACCCCGTGCGGAACGCCCCCGGAAACTATCATGGGCCGAACGCCGCGAACTGGAAGCACTCACCACGGAAATCGACACCCTCACCCTCGAGAAAAACGAACTCGACACCCTGTTCGCTTCAGGCACCGCCATTGACGACATCGAGACCCGCTCCCGCCGCTATACCGAGCTTACACGGCTGCTTGATGAAAAGGAAATGCGCTGGCTCGAGCTTTCCGAACTGGAATAAGGGCCGAAATAAGTCCGTGAAGCCGTAGCCCCCCTGAAATCCTTTGGGTCGGCTTACGCGTTATAGCCACATACAATAACAGCCATGAGTGACTCCCTGTGGAAAAAAACATTGACAAGACTGCGGCGCCGTGCCTCCGGCTTCCGCGCCTCGGTTGTGCGCTTCAACCATCGCAGCACCGTCACCCTCGCAGCCGTCACTGATATCGTCACCGTGCTCGTCACCGTGGCTTCCATAGCGTTTGTATGTCTGGCTATAGTCTACGGAGGATATTATCATTCCCATTCAGAGTTGCAGATGCTTTTCAAAGGCTGCCGCTGGATTCAGGCGCTGTTCTGCTTCAATATCATCTACAACCTCGCGTTCAATTTCAGGCGCACCGTGCGCACCACCCGCTCCTTCAAATGGGTGGTGGACGGCACTATGCTCCTCTCACTCCTGCCATGGATCTATCCCCATCCCGAGAATCCCTGGCTTCCCTGGCTCGAACGGTTTCTCTACTCCAACATTTTCCTTTTCACGGCTATGGGAGCCTACTCGGTGCTTTCGATAAGTTTTGCCCTGATTCGCGTCATCGGCAAGCGCACCAATCCCTCCCTCCTGCTCTCATCGAGCTTTCTGGTGGTGATAGCCATAGGAACGTTCCTGCTCATGCTCCCCAACTGCACATATACGGGCATAGATTTTATCGACGCTCTGTTTGTGAGCACAAGCGCGGTATGCATCACCGGGCTCACTCCGGTTGACGTGTCGCTTATCTTCACCCCGTTCGGCACCGTGATTCTCTGCATTCTAATTCAGATCGGTGCCCTCGGCGTGATGACTTTCACCAGCTTCTTCGCCCTTTTCTTCAGCGGAACGTCGAGCATCTACAGCCAGCTCATGCTCAAGGACATCATATACTCCCGGTCGATGAACGCACTCATTCCCACCCTCCTCTACATACTGTCCTTCACGCTTGTTGTCGAGCTTATGGGTGCTCTTGCCATCTTCCTCTCCATCCACGGCACCATGCCCATGACCGTCCCGCAGGAAATAGGATGCGCCGTGTTCCACTCCGTCTCGGCATTCTCCAACGCCGGATTCTCCACCATCCCCGACGGTCTTTCCAATCCAGCGTTGCTCCACGGCAATATATCCATCTACTGGATTGTCTCCGCCCTGATAATAGCCGGAAGCATAGGCTTCCCTATACTGGTCAACTTCAAGGATATTGTGGTCCACACCATCTCGAAACACTGGCAACGCCTGCGCGGACACTCCTACAACGGGCTGCTTCACATCTGGAGCACCAACACCAAGATAACCCTCGTCACCTTCGGCCTCCTCTTCGTGACGGGCGCAGTGGCATTCTTCGTGCTTGAATCTCCCAACACCATGCGCCACATGACGCTCCTGGAACGCATCACCCAGTCGGTGTTCAACTCCGCCACTCCCCGAAGCGCCGGCTTCTCATCGGTGAATCCGGCCCGGTTTCTCAACGTCACCCTTGTCATTGTGATGTTCCTCATGTGGGTGGGAGGATCATCGCAGTCCACCGGCGGCGGTATTAAGGTCAACACCCTCGCCGCCATCTGGCTCAACCTGCGCGCCATCGTCACCGGCCGTAGTCAGGTCACGGCTTTCCACCGCTCGATTTCGGTAGGCTCCATACGTCGTGCCAACGCGGTGGTGGCCATCTCCATTTTCTCCTATTTCATTTTCTCGGTAACGATATTTCTGCTTGATCCGCACCTTTCGGCCCGCGACATCCTTTTTGAGGTGAACTCGGCGGTATTCACCGTAGGCTCGTCGCTCGGAATCACATCGCAGCTCTGCGTCGGCTCCAAAGCTGTGCTTTGCGTGGCCATGTTCCTTGGCCGCGTAGGCATTATATCGCTTCTCACCGGCATTGCATCCCGGCGCGACTCAGCCAGTTGCTCATATCCCTCCGACAATATTATCATCTCCTGATTCTAAAACATCTTCTATATCATGCGCTATCTCATAATCGGACTCGGAATATACGGCTCGAACCTTGCTTTAGACCTCACCCGGATGGGTCACGAAGTAATCGGAGCCGACAAGAACCCCTCGCTCGTGGAGGGAATCAAAGACTACATATCCACGGCTTACATCATCGACTCCACCGATGAGTCGGCCCTGTCGGTTCTTCCGCTCAAAAACGTCGACATAGTGATAGTGGCCATCGGCGAGAGTTTCGGTGCGAGCATACGCACCGTGGCGATACTAAAGAAACTCGGTGTGCCCCATATATTCGCCCGCGCCATCGATCAGCTTCACGAATCCATCCTTGAGGGATTTGACATAGAACGCATCATCACCCCCGAACAGCGCGCCGCCTCCGATCTCGTAAACGAGATGGGAGTGGGAGGCACCATAGAATCCATGAAAATCGACGAAGACAATTACATACTGAAATTCGCGGCCCCCGACTTCTTCAACGGGTTGCGTTACAGCGACCTCGACCTTTCACACGAATACGGCCTGCAACTTGTGGCAGTGACGCGAAGCGTTGTCTCCAAAAACATTCTTGGCCTCGACCGTCCCAACGCCCGGCTTATCGACGTGGAATCAGACCCCGACGCCACAGTGACCCACGGCGACATCTTAGTATGCCTCGGCACCGCAAAAGCCTACCGCACCCTCTTCAAAGCCATCGCCGACTGACCCCCGCGGAATGGCGATACCCTTACCGCCATCAATCCCCATCAATAAAAACATCAACGCTCCACAGCCTCCCGAACTGGAAACGTCGACCTCCCGGCCTAGGAACGTTGGCCTCCAGGTCTGGGAACGTCGATCTTTCTGTCTGGGAACGTCGGCCTCCGGCCGTCGAACCCACACTTCCATCTCTCCCAACCTCACTCCTAAAACAATCATTAACCCAAATCATTTTTTTACCCTTCAACCTGTTTTTTACATTATCCCCACTCTTCATCCCGCATCCGCCAATAAATCACACAACCCACTGACACCCAACTAATCCCCTCAGCTGCTCCATGGAGCATCCCTACACTTCGTCGTTTAGCAATACCCACCAAACCTTTCACGCTCCCTCCCCAACAAGCGCCGGAGCGCGATTTCTATACAACCCATCGCACCAATTTTAGTACAGAGAGTCCACCCTCTCCACGGAGCACCGCAGGCGCGATTTTTGTACAACCCACTGCGCCAGCTGTGGGACGCAGAGCCCTCCCTCCCCACTCTGCGGCGGAGCCTCGGAGAACGCGATGCCGCAGATAGGCGCAAGCCTGGGCATTTACCAGACTATTTCCCCGTTGGAAAATTCCCCGACCGGATTAAGCCCATGGCATCCATATAACTTGCCTCGATAGCGCCCACTTTCAGTATTCCCTTCTCAAATAAACGCAAAAGAAAGTCATTGTACGTCTCTCCGGGTTTGCGGTCATGTAAATTGACATAAACTATTGGCGCCAGCACCAGACTTCCATCCACGTATTGTGAAAACTCGTCATATACATTCTGCCAGTCGCGCAATCCCAATTTATTGGAAATATACACTTCTGCCGCCACTACAAATGCCTCATTCCGACCCTCTCCATGTTTTTGGGCTATCTCTTCCTTGCTTCTGTAAAAAGAGTCATTATCGAGTTCGCCCAACTTTGCCATGAGTTCAGGAGAAAGATACAGATTATGCAGATTTTCATGAATATAAACATTCATAAAATTCAATCTGAGCTGCTTTTCAATTTCAGGGTCAAGAATCAGCGGAGTACAGCAGAACGATTCATCAGAAAGATTGAAGGCATTTTCAATATCCAGAATAAAAATCTTGGATTGAGTGTCGGGCATCGATTCCGGTGAGAAAAAAACAGAAAGATTCGTGTGGATGGCGTCCAACAGAGCCTGATTCAGCTTATAATTGTCAATATGGGATTTCAGTCGGGGATATACAGTCTGTTCCCAATACTCGGAATACCCGTTGTCTACCAGCTTTTGAAGCACATAGGCCAGTTGTGGCTGAACCGTCAGAATTCCTTTCGCCCACTCAATTTCACTCGCCATACTGTCCAGATGCTGAATGGCAAACAGACATTTCGAAATATCCGTTCGGTCGCCATTCACCTCGGAATACAGATTGCAGAGCCGCGATGCACTGCAATTTGAATTGATGTCAGCAACCCTGGCTACAAACACTGAATCGGCAAACAGACCGACAAACCGCGCATCTTCTTTGAGATTGTCAATATATTGAGGGGTACACAACAAATCAAAGCATCTTGATGTATTGAAAACCCCTCCGAATGAATCAAGTGTTGACAGCAGACAGAGAAGCACGATAAAAACACGCATACAGCATTTCCTCATCATACCCGCCCTATTCCTTGCTTATTGAAAATTTCACTTTCTGAAGACCGTAGCCGTGGATATTGGCAAGCACAAGGCTGTATTCAAGCGTCTGCCCGCTTTCATACTCCGTAGCAATCTCATCATATAGCTCCTGCGAGATTACATCTTTGAGATACAGCGTTCCGCGGGTCAGCCACACCTTCTCGATTTTCTCCGTCAACGGAGAGAGCACATAAGCATAATACGCCATCTTCCCGATGCGGTTGAACTCAAGGAAATCAGGCGAACTTCGGTCAATGGCAAATTCAAGCTGTACCGCCGCGAAACTCATATCAAGCTCAGGATCGCCGTCTTTGTAATCGGCATAATGCATCTTGCCGTTGCCGTCGATCACAAATGCATCCTTGTAAACATCATAGATATGATAGGGGCATTTTTCCGCATAAGGGATATCCTCTTCAGTGTTGACCACTATTTTATCCTCTTCTTTCGGCTCTTCGGGCCATATTCTGTCTTCAAGCACAGCAATCAGCTTGTAGGTGCGTGAGCTTGCATCGGCCGGAGGATTTGCAAGGATGGTACGACGCACTTTCAGCGTGTACATATGCCCGATTTCATATTCAAAGCCTTCTATTGCCGTCAGTGGCAGATTGCGCCACTCGCCGGGGAAATCCTCGTCCATCACCCGAAGGCATATCATCGGATACTTGCCATCGTCGTCAAATAGATCATACATTACGCCCGGTTCTTCCGAGACTGACATGATAATGTCTTTCGTCTTGTCCTTCGGTTCATCATCGCTGCAGGCCGTCACAAAAAGACAGGCGATGAACAGAAATGGAATGATTAGAGGGTGTTTCATAACGATTGTTAA
>LUJP01000064.1 GCA_001689535.1 Bacteroidales bacterium M5 | reverse complement strand
GCCCACCGGAAAAATCCGCTGACCCCATTGTATTCTTATTTTATCGTGATATTCAACGGAATTTGCATGGCGCGGGGGCCGGGAGAATGGACGATTATAAAAAATTAGCTTCCCGTATTGGGGAAGCTAATCGGTGTGTAGCGAATTCGGGATTCGAACCCGAGTCTCCACCTTGAGAGGGTGGCGTGCTAGGCCTCTACACTAAATCGCCAAGCTGAGCATAAGGTTTTTTCCTTTTTGCTCTGCAAAGGTATGATGTTTTTTTGACATATGCAATAGGCAATATCAAAAAAATCGAATTCTTTATTCAAGGGTTATGGGGCGGAAAAATTCCGGACGGTGAAAATCAGGGTTTTCGGTGTTGATGGGGGCCCAGCTGAGGAAATGAGGCGCAGCTGTGAGATCGGCACATTTATAGAAGTTACCCTTCATTTCAATCGGTTTGCCTTCATATTTCAGTCCAATCAGGCTCAGGGGAATAGCCACAACAAGATTCCAGGAGAACAATCCTTCAACTTCGTTGAATGGTTTGCTTCTGCAGGAAGCATAGCGTTCGACTGATGAAAGCTCCTCATCGCTCAACGGAGAGCCGTTGTGACGGTCCATGCGTTTTGCCGCATGGATAGCACCTATGCAGTTGAATTCAAAATTGTAATACGGAAGGGTTCCGGTAGGCTCCACAAAGAACTCCACACAGGAATCCTGATGAACCGGGCCGTTGTTCTCGGAGGTTACCGCCCGGAGGTAATTGCATCTGACGAAGAAGTCGATATAAATCTTATTGCCTGAATGGGCAATGGAATAGGAGGTGAGAGGATGGTAGGGATACTGTTCTTTCCAGTTGATGCATTCCACATTGAAACGGCATCCACGTTCGGCAAGAATCTGCGACATTTCTTCCAATGGAATGGAATCGAGTTCCGGGATGCAGGGAACCGAAAGGCTGTAATCTTTATTGTCAGTCATGGTTTTATATTATTTTTTTGATTCCTGTGATTAATCCTATCAGGGCTATGAGAATAAGCAGAACGGCAATCACGCGGTTGATAATCCACATGGATCTCACGTTGATGTGTTTGCGCAGCTTGTCGATTATAAAAGTGATCAGAAACCACCATCCGATAGCACCGAGGGTAATGCTGATATACCCTATTATATAATGATAATAACGGTAGTTGGTATCCATGAAGTTGAACCTCGCGAACAGTCCTATTATGAAAAAAAGAATCAGCGGATTCGAAAAGGTGAACAGGAAACCGGTGGCAAAATCGCGCCAATAAGTATTGGCGGCAACCGTGGAGGGAGAGAGGGAGCGCGAAGGGTTGCAACGGAAAAGATACAGACCGTAGGCTATGAGAACGCCTGATCCGATAATCTGAAGGATATTCTGGTTGGAGGTAATGAAATCGGTAACGAAGGAAAGACCCAGACCAGTGAGCAGGCAGTAGATCAAATCGGAAAGCGAAGCCCCCATACCCGTGAACAGAGCAGCCATACGCCCTTTGTTGAGCGTGCGCTGGATCACGAGCATCCCCACGGGCCCCATGGGAGCCGAAACGAGAATGCCTATCAGCAGCCCGGTGAAAAGGATATAGAGCAGACTTTCCATAACATACAAAAGTACAAATTGCTATAAAGAGATGCAAATAAAAATGCAGTCTTAAGGTTCGTGAACGTCACATATTTGCCACGGTCAGAGTCAGCAAGTAAGATGGTTTAACCGTAGGAGGGGTGGTCGCGGCGCGCGGCGTCTATTCTCAGAAGAATAAAGAGCAGGAAGGTGAAACTCCACAGCGAAGAACCACCATAACTGAAAAACGGAAGCGGTATGCCTATGACCGGACACAGGCCTATGACCATTCCTATATTGATGGCAAGATGGAAAATGAAATAGGATGCAACGCAATATCCATAGACACGGCCGAATACCGACGGTTGCCTTTCGGCGATATGAATCACCCTGAGGATAAGGGCAAGGAACAGCAGCAGTACAAGAGACGAGCCGACGAATCCCTGCTCCTCTCCTATGGTGCAGTATATGAAGTCGGTGTGTTGCTCGGGGACATATTTAAGTTTGGACTGCGTGCCGTTTAGAAATCCTTTGCCGGTAATGCCGCCCGACCCGATGGCGATTTTGGACTGATTGACATTGTAGCCGGCTCCAAGTAGATCGTCTTCTATTCCCAGCGTGACGCGGATGCGCTGCTGCTGGTGGGGCTGAAGCACCTTGGTAAATGCAAAGTTGACGAAGAAAAGAAAGACTACTGAAAGCAATGCGGCTCCTATGGTGATAAGATATTTCTTTGCCTTGGTTCTGAGGGAAAGAAGGAAAAGATAAACACACCCGCCTCCGATAGCTGTGAGAAGAACCGGCATGCCCGGCACCTCGATGCCGGACAACTGGAGAACATAAAGCAGCAGAAGCAATCCCACATAGGCCAAAAGCAAATTGCGCGCTTCGGCTATGCGCTTGCAGTAGACGGCAACCATGCTCACCATGATAAACATAATCATGACGAGTACAAACGCCTCGCCGGCAGGCATGCCCAAAAACATGGAAGTCGTGAACTTGACCGTGACTACAAAGAAGAGCACTGCACAGAATGCCGCCAGAAGCACCAGACCGCTCATTCCTTCGCGGTAGAGGACAAAGAATAGCGAAAGGTAGGCGAGGGCAGAGCCGGTTTCGCGCTGCGCGAGAATAAGCGCTATAGGCAGAATGATTATTCCTATTGCCTCAGCATAGTTCTTTGTCGATGCGTTAAGCTTGAAATTATAGCTGCTGAAGAGTTTGGCAAGAGCAAGCGCGGTGGCAAACTTGCCGAATTCAGCCGGCTGAAGACTCATTTTGCCGATTACAATCCAAGACCTTGATCCCTTGATGTCAGGAGCCACGAAGATAGTCACAATGAGTATGACAATCAGAAAAATATATATCGGGACGGCATAATTTTCATATATACGGGCATCAAAAAGCAGCAGCATGACGGCCAGCGCGAAGGCCAGTCCTATCCATCTTATCTGCTTGCCTGAAAATTCCGAGAATGAAAGTATGGAGGCCTGATCGAAATCATAGCTTGCAGCATAAATGCTGAACACGCCTGCCACAACCATTATCACATATATTATAACGGTTGGCCAGTCTAAAAAACGAATTATGTTAGTGTTTCTTGACTCCACTGTAAATTATAGTGTTTGATTCGAGCATGCGTTGCTCAAGATATTTCCTGTTCTCAGCAATTTGTCCGGTGAGATACTTCTCCATCACAAGACTTCCGATGGGAACACCGAATGTTGCTCCGAATCCAGCGTTCTCCACAAAAACGCAGATTGCGATTTTTGGGTCGTGATATGGAGCAAAACCCATGAACACGGAGTGGTCACGTCCGTGGGGATTCTGGGCCGTACCCGTTTTGCCACACACCTCGATGTCGGGAAGATTTGCTATACGGCATGTACCGCCGGTCACGGCCATGCGCATACCCTCGGCTACAGCTTCGAAGTGAATCCGGTCGATTGACGGGTTGTGACGCTCGAGCGATTTTGCCGGAAGTACGGTATCCTCGATTTCCTTTACCACATGCGGGGTGATGTACCACCCGCGGTTGGCTATTGTGGAGCAGAGATTGGCAATCTGGAGGGGAGTGGCGAGAACCTCACCCTGGCCAATGGAAACTGAAATAATAGTATTGGCGCTCCACCGGTTCTCACCGTAGACTTTGTCGTAAAATTTGGCGTTGGGGATGAAGCCTCTGATTTCACCGGGTACATCGAGTCCCAGACGATAACCGTAGCCAAGCTCAACAAGATAATTCTTCCAGACCTCAAAAGCCTTAGCCAGAGTTCCGTATTTGCTGCGCCGGTCTATCATGTTCTTGAATCCCCAGCAGAAAAAAGCATTGCAGGAGGTCTGGAGCGCGGGTTTCAGCGGGATGGGAGAACCGTGTCCGTGACATCCCACTTTAAGGCGTCCGTTGATATAGCCGTGGTAGCAAGGATAGGGAGTGGACAGATTTATTATACCCTCCTGCAGGAGGATGAGACCTTGCGACGGCTTGAAAGTAGAGCCGGGAGGATAGGCGCCCATTATCGAACGGTCAAGAAGCGGTTTGTAGGGATCCTGGTTGAGTTTCGCGTAGTTTTCACCACGCTTTCTTCCCACGAGCAATGAGGGGTCGTAGGATGGTGCCGTGACCATTGCCAGAACTTCACCTGAGGAAGGCTCGATAGCGACTATTGCGCCGATTTTATTGACCATGAGGCTTTCGGCATATTCCTGCAGCTTGATGTCGAGACTCAGTTTGAGATTGCGGCCGGAAATTGCGCGCTTGTCCATGGCACCGTCCTCATAATGCCCCTTTATGCGTCCGCGCGCGTCGCGTATCAGTATCTCTTCTCCCTTTACACCCCTGAGATATTCCTCGTAGCTTTTCTCTACTCCGAGGTCACCGGTATAGTCGCCTCGCTTGTAATAGGGATCACGCTGGATATCGGCATTTGAGACTTCCCTTATATTGCCGAGGACATTGGCTGCCACAGGGCGCTGATATTCGCGAAGTATACGTTTCTGGATGTAAAAACCCGGGAAACGGTACATTTTTTCCTGCAATTTGCCATAGTCCTCGGAATTGAGGTGGGTCATGAATGTCTGGGGCGAATAGGAAGAGTACCCCGGATTTAGATGCTTGTCGCGCACATCGCGCATTCGTTTGTCGAACTGTTCGCGCGAAAGTCCTATGGTCTCACAGAAATAAATGGTGTCGAAGTCATGTATTTCCCGAGGTATCATCATTATGTCGTAAGCCGGCTGGTTGTACACTACAACCTCGCCGTTGCGGTCGTAGATAATGCCTCGCGAAGGGTAAATGGCCTTGCGAAGGAAAGCGTTGGAGTCGGCGTAATCCTTATATTTATCGTCGGCGACCTGCAGACTGAACAGTCTCACAAGGTATATGACGGCAATGATTATGATAAAGCCGCCGATTACGTATTTGCGTTTTTCAAGATTATAGTCTTTTCTCACGTCGGGAAAGTGTAAGGCTGTCAATTCCAATCAGGAGCAGGGATGTGAGCACCGCGCTCGCCGCAATCCGGAGTGCGGTCTGCAACGGATTGAGGAATGTGAAAGCTTCAATGGTGAAAATAAAGATGCAGTAAATCAACGACATTGTCGAGGCGTATTTCACGTAGGTGAAGAACCCCAGTGAAGCGCTTCCTGGACATGGATTGGTTATCTCGTCGTCGCGCATCACATACAGTCGGAGAACCGGGCGACGTAGAGCCATAAAAAGAGTGCAGGAGAGCGCGTTCATGCCGAGAGTATCGGAAAACACGTCAATAATCAGTCCGATAAGAAACGCTATCGTAAAACACCACTCCCTGGAGAGCGTCACCGGCAGGCGCAGAAGCACAAATATGAAAACGAACGGCACTGCAACTCCGAAAAGACATATATGATTGAACACCAGTACTTGTGCGAGCACAAGTACCAGCGTATATATCAACAGTTCTATAGAAATCCTTGCCATATCAGAGTGGTTTATTTCTGCTGCAAATCTTTTTCTGTCCGCTGGAGTTCTTCTTTCATATTGTCTGCTATAATCCTTACCGTAGAGAGTGTGGAAAAGTCGGTAAAGAGTTTGACCCTCAGGGCGAAGAAATTTTCATCGTAGTCTTCGAGGTTTTTCTCCACAACTCCTACCGGTACTCCTTCAGGGAAAACTGTGGAATAACCGCTCGTGACTATCGTGTCGCCGGGATTGAACACGGCGTGGCGGGGGAGTTCTTCCAAAACGGCTTCGTCAGGTTTCTTACCATCCCATACGAGCGAGCCAACCTGTTCATATCCTTTTACTTTGCAGGAAATTCTCAGATTGCTGTTAAGGAAACTGATGATCCGCGCGCTGTGCGGGCCTACCACGTTTACAATGCCTACGATTCCATTGCGGTCAACAACACCCATTTCAGGCTTTATTCCGTCGAGCTCTCCACGGTCTATCGTAAGATAGTTGTCAGGACGGTTTATGCTGTTGTTTATTACGTGGGCCAGATAGAACGTGTATCTGGAAAGCGAAGAATCAACAGGCTCTTTGAGGGCGAATTCCATATCGGAATAGTGCCTGAGTCTGTTTTTGAGGCTGAGAACCTCAAGCTCAAGCATGGCGTTGCGCCGGTTGAGATCCTCGTTGATTTCCCTGAGCTTGAAATATGAGGTGATGCCGTTGGCCGTCTTGTAGAGAGAAGAGCTGACAGTATTTGCCGAGGTAAGCCATACGGAATGCTGATAAGGATTATTCCGGAACAGCAATGCGAGACTTGCGACTATGTAAATCACAAGCAATAACCATGGACGTGCCTTTACAAGAAAATATATCAGACTCTGCATTATGCAACTCTATGAGAAGTCAAAACCCACAGAAAGTCAGGACACGGTGATGAGCCGTTTCCTGACTTCCGAGGATATGGTTCTGTCAACGGATAAGGAATGGGAATTTGTCAATGTTTTTAAGAGCGACTCCTGTGCCTTTAGCCACTGCAAGCAGGGGATCTTCGGCCACATGGAACTTAATGCCTATCTTATCGGTGAGACGTTTGTCCAGACCCAGAAGAAGGGCACCACCGCCGGCCAGATAAATGCCGTTTCTCACAATATCGGCATAGAGTTCGGGCGGAGTCTGCTCAAGAGCTCCGAGTACCGCAGCCTCTATTTTGGAGATGGATTTTTCTATGCAATGGCTTATTTCCTGATAAGATACCGGAACTTCCATGGGGAGGGCAGTCATCACGTTGGGACCGTGCACAATAAAATCGGCTGGTGGATTCTCCAGATCGGTCAGGGCCGAGCCAACATTCATTTTGATACACTCGGCGGTGCGTTCGCCGACTCTTACGTTGTGTACGCGGCGCATGTGCTCCTGGATGTCGTTGGTGAGGTCGTCGCCTGCTATCTGGATGCTCTTGTTGCTCACGATACCACCAAGCGAAATCACGGCGATTTCAGTGGTTCCGCCGCCTATGTCCACAATCATGTTGCCTTCCGGAGCAAGGACGTCGATACCGATACCCAAAGCAGCTGCCATAGGCTCGTAGATCATATATACGTCGCGGCCGCCGGCATGCTCCGAGGAGTCGCGCACGGCACGTATCTCTACCTCGGTCGAGCCGCTGGGTATGCCCACAACCATGGTGAGTGAGGGGCTGAACCATTTGCTTTTGGAGCTGGCTTTTCCCACGAGGCCGCGAATCATCATTTCGGCGGCATCGAAATCGGCGATGACGCCTTTACGGAGAGGACGGATGGTGCGGATGTTCTCGTTTTCTTTGCCGAGCATTGGCTGGGCCTGTTTGCCCACCGCAATCGCCTTTCCGGTGCGGACGTCTTTTGCCACGACAGACGGTTCGTCGATTACTATCTTGTCGTTGTGAATGATAATGGTATTCGCTGTACCAAGATCAATGGCTATTTCTTTATTGAATGAAAATAATCCCATTTCTTTAAGGAGGTGGTATGGTTGTTTAGTGTTTGAAATGACGGAAGCCGGTTGTTACCATTGCAATACCGTTGGCATTGCAGTAGTCCACGCTTTCGTTGTCGCGAATTGATCCGCCGGGCTGTATAACGGCGTCGATGCCTGCGTTGTGGGCTATTTCCACACAGTCGGCAAATGGGAAGAAGGCATCGGAGGCCATTACTGCGCCGTTGAGGTCGAAATTGAAGGATTTCGCTTTCTCGATTGCCTGCTTGAGGGCATCTACACGGGAAGTCTGACCCACACCGCTGGCATACAGCTGGCCGTTCTTTGCAAGAACTATGGCGTTGCTCTTGCTGTGCTTAACGATCTTGTTTGCGAAAAGCATATCGGCAATCTGTTTGTCGGTGGGTTTAACCGTGGTGACGGGAGTGAGATCTTCCGGGGTTTCGATTTTGAGGTCGCGATCCTGTGCGAGAGCTCCGTTAAGAACTGAACGGAACTGGAGTTTGGTGGCAAGAGGCGCTTTCTGCAGAAGGATTATGCGGTTTTTCTTCTGTTTGAGTATGGCAAGGGCCTCTTCGGTATATGCCGGAGCTATCACCACTTCAAAGAATATCTTGTTCATTTCCTCGGCTGTGGGAGCATCGATTTCACGGTTGGCCACGAGCACTCCTCCGAATGCCGAAACCGGGTCGCCTGCCAGAGCGTCTTTCCAGGCGTCGAGTATGGAGGGACGGGTGGCAAGTCCGCAGGCGTTGTTGTGTTTGAGAATGGCAAAAGTGGTGTCGCTGAATTCGTGAATCAGGCTAACAGCAGCATCGATGTCAAGAAGGTTGTTGTAGGAAATCTCCTTGCCGTGAAGCTGTTCGAAAAGGTCGTCGAAGCGACCGAAGAACGAACCGGCCTGATGGGGATTCTCGCCGTAGCGCAGGTGCTTCTTGTCGTCAAAAGCAACGCGCAGAGCTGAAGGAGCATCTGGTTCGAGGGAATCGAAATAGTTGAAGATAGCAGTATCGTAGCCCGATGATACCTTGAAGGCTTCGCGTGCGAAGAACTGACGCTCCTTGAGTGTGGTCTCAGCTCCCTTTTTGCCGAGAATCTCAGCCAGAGGAGCGTACTGGGCCTTGGAAGCCACGATCACTACGTCGTTGAAGTTTTTGGCACCGGCGCGAATCAGAGAGATGCCGCCTATGTCAATTTTTTCTATAATGTCAGCGTGGGAAGCTCCTGAGGCCACGGTCTCTTCAAACGGATAGAGGTCCACTATCACCAGGTCTATTTCCGGAATTTCATATTGTGCTATCTGGGCTTTGTCGGTTTCATTGTCGCGACGGTTAAGGATACCGCCGAACACTTTCGGGTGAAGCGTTTTCACGCGACCGCCAAGAATCGAGGGGTAGGTGGTGAGGTCTTCCACTGCTTTGCAGGGGTATCCGAGGCTTTCTATAAATGATTTGGTACCTCCGGTGGAGAGGAATTCAACCTTGTCGGCATGGAGCATTGAGAGGATGCTGTCGAGCCCTTCTTTGTGGTAGACAGAGATTAACGCTGTCTTAATTTTCTTGGAATCAGCCATTGTATTAGTCAAATTGCTTCTTAATAATCGGTTTTATTTTTTACGAGTGCAAAATTACTAAATTTCAGCGTAATTCCACCCGCTTATTTATAAATTATGGTGCTGAGGTGGAAATTTCATCTTTTTTAGTGTGCTTTATCTCTTTTCAGAAATGTTGACTGGCGTCGGATTCATGCGTGGCGGATTATGAAACAGGCTCTAAGAACCAATACTCCTACTCGATTGTTGATAAGTTAGTTCAAAAAACAGTTCTTATGAAAATCGGAATTTTTTATGGTTCGACCACAGGCACCACTGCTGAGGTCGCCGGTAAAATAGCAAAAGTAATGGGCGTGGAATCGGCCGACGTGCACAATGTGGCAGATGCGGCTCCATCCGGTCTGGGTCAGTATGACCTTATTCTTGTCGGGTCGTCCACATGGGGCCCGGGTGAAGTGCAGGATGATATGGCATCATTTCTTGACGGCGTAAAAGCATTGTCACTCAAAGGAAAGACGGTGGCAGTATTTGGTTGCGGTGATGATACCATGCGCGATACTTTCTGCAATGCCGTGGGGGAGATTTACCGGGTTTTCAAGCCGACGGGAGCCCGTATGATTGGCGATTTCAATGCGCTGGGATATGACTATGAGCATACCGGCGCACAGATTGATGACAAGATAGTGGGCCTCGTGCTTGATGAAAATAATCACAGCGATCTCACGGACCGCCGGATTGCCGAGTGGACATCAAAAGTTGAGAGCGAATATGCCGAATGACATATTTGATTCTGCCAATTATCGGTTGGTGAACTACTGATCCCCGTATATTTCTTTTACAGAAAATCGGAAAAATAGGAGTTGGGGAGTTGCGCGGTTTAAAAGTTTTGGTTAAATTTGCAGCTCAAAAAGCGAAATAACAAAACGAATAAACAGATACGGCAATGAAAAGAACATTCCAACCCTCCAACAAGAAGAGAATAAACAAGCATGGTTTCCGTGAAAGAATGTCAACCGCCAACGGCCGCAAGGTTCTTGCTCGCCGTCGTGCCAAAGGACGTGCTCGCCTTACCGTTAGCTGCTCTATAGCAAGCAAATAATCATTCTTGTTTCGATAGAAAAATATGAAGCTGTGTCGTAGCTTGGCTATGATGCAGCTTTCCTTGTATAAATTGGTTCAATATAGAGAGTTAGCTAACTTAGCTATTATAGCTAAATTAGCTAGCTTAATTAATAATTTGGATTCTCTTAAGTGTTATCCGAGAGCTTCTTTCAAGGCTTCGATTACGCGGGATACTTCAGTATCAGTCAGTGAGGAGCCGCTTGGCAGGCATAGTCCGCTTTCAAACAATTCGCGGTCCAGCCCGTCGCCATAGGCAGGGCAGTCGGCAAACACAGGCTGCATGTCCATCGGGCGCCATAGTAATCTTGTTTCAATATGTCTTTCAGCCAGCCGCAGGCGAAGCTCATCCGGAGTAAGGGGAGAGTTGCTGTCAAGAAGTATTGTGGTGAGCCAGAAGTTTGAATTGAAACGTTGTGACGGGTTGTCGAGGACTTTCACACAAGCTACCCCTGCGAGTTCACGGCTATATATATCGTGGATTTCGCGTCTGCGGGCAAGCCGACTCTCTATAGTTTCAAGCTGGCCGATTCCTATGCCCGCGCTGATGTTGGATAACCTGTAATTGTAACCTATCACTTCATGGTAATAATAGGGGCGGTTTTCGCGTGCCTGAGTGGCCAGGAATTTCACTCTGGCAGCAGCTTCCTCGTTGGGGCAGATAAGGGCGCCACCACCGGAAGTGGTTATCATTTTGTTGCCGTTGAAACTCATGGCGCCGTATTCTCCGAAGGTGCCGCACATTTTGCCGTCAAGTGTCGATCCCATTGCCTCGGCCGAGTCTTCCAAAAGTGGAATCTCATATTCAGCCGCAATGGCGGCAATCTCGTCAAGGCGTGCCGGCATTCCGTAAAGGTCTACCGCAATGATGGCCTTGGGCTTGCGTCCGGTGCGTTTTATGCGGTCGTCTATCGCCTGGCGCAAGATGTCGGGCGACATATTCCATGTTTCCGATTCGCTACCCACGAATACCGGTTTTGCTCCGCAATATTTTATAGGATTGGCAGAGGCGGCGAAGGTCAGTGACTGGCATATCACTTCGTCGCCGGGCTGTACCCCCAGCATAACAAGCCCAAGATGGATTGCTGCCGTTCCGGCCGAAAGGGCCACAACCGGCCGTCCGCCGACAAATTCAGAGAGACGACGTTCGAATTCGTCTACGTTCGGGCCCAATGGAACGAACCAGTCATCGGCAAAAGCCTGTTCTATATATTTCATTTCGGTGCCGCTTTTATGGGGAAGCGACAGTTTTATCCAATTTTCCATATCGGATTTATTTTGGTTGATTCTTTATTTACCTATACAATGGTAGTCAAATCCTTCGTCGGCGAGTTCAACGGGGTCGTAGATATTGCGGCCGTCCACAATCAGATTTCCGCGCATAGCCTTGGAGAGCACTCTCCATGACGGCACTCTGAACTGTTTCCATTCCGTAAGCAATGCTACTGCGTCGGCATCGTTGGCGGCATCATACATATCGCGGGCATACTCCACGACATTGCCTATTCTTCTGCGGCATTCATCCATAGCCACAGGATCGTAGACGGTGACCGAGGCTCCGGATTTGAGCAGATTTTCTATTACCACAAGCGACGGCGCGCAGCGCATGTCGTCTGTTTCGGGCTTGAAGGCCAGGCCCCATATAGCTATTTTCCGTCCACGCAGGTCGGAACCCAGCGCACGCTCTATTTTGCGGAATACTATTCCTTTCTGCCGTTCATTAACTTCCTCCACAGCCTCTATCACCTTCATCTCATAGCCGTGGGCGCGGCCGGTGTTGGCAAGGGCCTTGACATCTTTCGGGAAACAGCTTCCGCCGTATCCGCAGCCGGCATATAGGAATTTCCGGCCTATGCGGTCGTCGGCTCCGATACCTTTGCGCACCATGTTGACATCGGCACCCACAAGCTCGCATAGGTTTGCAATGTCGTTCATAAAAGATATTCGCGTGGCGAGCATGGAGTTGGCCGCATATTTGGTCATTTCGGCAGAAGCTATGTCCATGAATATCACGCGGAAATTGTTGAGGAGGAAAGGGCGGTAGAGGCGTTCCATTACTTTTCTGGCTCTTGGACTCTCGCAGCCAATTACCACCCTGTCGGGCGACATAAAGTCTTTTATAGCAGCTCCTTCCTTCAGGAATTCAGGGTTGGAGGCAACTTCGAATTCAACATCGATACCGCGCCGCGAAAGGCTATTGAGAATCTCAGCCTCGACGATTTTTGAGGTTCCGACGGGAACGGTGCTCTTAGTTACGAATATCGTATAGCGGTTTATTGAATCTCCGAATTCACGGGCTACCTGACGCACGTAGGAGAGATCGGCGGAGCCGTCCTCGTCAGGGGGAGTGCCTACGGCGCAGAACACAACTTCCGCATCGTGGATGCACTCAGAGAGATCTGTGGTGAAGTGCAGGCGTCCCTGCTGCATGTTCCTTATCACAAGGTTTTCAAGACCGGGTTCATATATTGGGACTTTCCCTTCTTTAAGAGCAGCGATTTTTTCAGCATCTATATCAACGCATGTAACGTCGATGCCTACTTCGGCGAAACACGCTCCGGAAACGAGTCCCACATAGCCGGTTCCTACCACTACTATATTCATGTGTCGGTGTCAATTTGGTTTTCACCGCAAAGATACATAAATCACGCGATTTTTGCGTATATTTGCATCAATCGAATCATATCTATATATGCGCCTATATGCCAATTCTTGAAATGAAAAAGCTCTATATATTAGCGTGCGCAGTGAGTGTGGCCGCCGGTCTGGAAGCTCAGAGCAGACCACAGTCATTGCCTGTATCCACATCCAAGCCGAATAAGACAGTTGTAGCTCCAAGCTATGCCTGGGAACTTTTGTCCCCTCTTGGGCTTCATACCCCTTCGACCATAGATACCACATTATATAATTATTTCAGAGTAGTCAATCCGTATTCTCCTTCCATAGCTTATGCATCTACAGGTAATTACGGATGCGAGGGTATAAATATGATTTTTGATGAGAGGGCGCCGATGAGCGACTTCTTTTTCCGTGATGCTCTTCTGGCATGGCTGCCGATGCAGGGAAACCACCGGTTTTACAATACCCGCATTCCCATGACCCTTCTCAGCTATTCCACTGGCGGCGGACGTGAAACGACCCAGGACCGTCTCACCGGAACGTTTTCAGGCAACGTCAACAGCAAACTGCAGATTGGTGCCAATGTGGATTATATCTATTCAAAGGGGTCATACGCCAATCAGAGTGTAAAGAATTTCACGTGGGGATTCTCGGCCAGCTATATAGGCGACAGATATGAAGGACAGGCATTCTTCAATCACTATAACAGCCTGAATAAAGAAAACGGCGGAATTACGGACGACTTGTATATTACCGATCCTGCCCAGGTTCAGGGTGGTCAGACTTCGGTCGACACCAAAACCATCCCTACGAATCTTTCCGACGCGCATAACCGCTTGCGTGGCGGTGAGTTCTATATGAATCATCGTTACAAGGTGGGATATTGGCACGTGACGCCTCCAAGTGACACCATACCGGGCGATACGGTAGAACACCGCACATATATTCCTGTGACAAGTTTCGTGTGGACGTTCGATTACCGAAATTCAAATCATAAATTCCTGAACACCAATTCCGCTCAGGAGAAGGAGTTTTGGAAGAATCATTATTTCAACAGTGAGGGCACTGACGAGTTCACGAAATATTATTCCATTTCCAACACTCTTGGAATATCGCTTCTTGAAGGATTCCACAAATACGCCAAGGCCGGACTGGCCGCTTATCTCACACATGAGATGCGACGTTTCCGTCAAGTGGAGGATTCGATAGCGCTCAGCGGAGCGCTTCGTCCCGAAGGGCTTACACCATATCCTTTTGATTCAAAGTTAAAAGCAGAGCCTACAGAGAATTATCTCTGGGCCGGCGTGCAGCTTACAAAACAGAGAGGGGCGCTGCTGAGATACGATGTAGACGGTAAGATAGGAGTGGCCGGGGAGGCTGCTGGCGAGGTTATTGTAAACGGCAATGTTTCTACCCGCTTCCGCCTTTTGGGCGATTCCGTGACAGTGACTGGATTCGGCCATTTTTCCAATCGCACTGCTCCACTGCTGATGCGCCAGTATGTAAGCAACCATTTTATATGGTCAAATGATTTTGGAAAGACGCGCCGTCTGCGTTTCGGAGGCCGGATTGATATTCCCCATACCGGCACATCTCTCTCCGTAAGCGCACAGAACGTGCAGAATCTCATCTATTTCAATTCCGATTGCATGCCTGTGCAGCATGGCGGGAGCGTTCAGGTATTCAATGCTTCACTCGAGCAGAATTTCAGCGTTGGCATCCTTAACTGGAGAAACAAACTTACTTATCAGACGTCGAGCGATGAAAACGTGGTTTCCCTACCGAAGTTTTCAATCTACAGCAATCTTTATCTGCTGTTTACCGTGGCCCGGGTGCTTCATGTGCAGTTCGGAGTTGATTGCGATTATTACACAAAATATTATGCTCCGGGTTATCAGCCGGCAACTATGGCTTTCTATAACCAGCATGAGACCAAGGTGGGCAATTATCCCTATATGAGCCTTTATGCGAACATGAAGCTTAAGAAAGCCCGTTTCTTCGTTGTGATGGATCATATTAATCAGGGGCTTACCGGAAAGAATTATTTCTCGATGCCTCATTATCCCATGAATCCGCGCACGTTCCGTCTTGGAATTTCCGTGGATTTTGCCGATTGATTCATTCTGATGAAGAAACTTAAAGGAATAGGAACCGGACGGCTGTCGCTTTATCTGGGATTGCTTCTGGCTGCCTTCATCACAATGTGGCTTATTCGTACTTGCAGCATCCCGTCGCCGTTTTCGAAAGCCGGGACGAAGCCGTCGGGCGGCGACACTTTGGATGTGGCCATAGATTATGGCCCGATGTCATTGTTTACCTACGACGACACATTGGGTGGCTTCAATTATGATATGATAAGGGGAATGGCGACAGCAAATGGTCTGAAAGTAAAATTCCATCCAGTCACCACCCCGGGGAGCTCTATCGAAGGCCTGGAGAACGGCCTGTATGATATTGTGGTGAGTGATATCGCTGCCACAGCCGAGGCTTCGGAAAATGTGGTTTTTACCGAACCGGTCTATCTTGATAAGCAGGTGCTGGTGCAGAAAAAAGATTCTTTAGGAAACGCCGAAGTATCCTCGCAGCTTGATCTGGCCGGCAGGGAAGTATGGGTGACGTCCGGTTCGCCTTCGGCAATGCGTCTGCGCAATCTATCCGCTGAAATCGGCGATACAATACTTGTGAAAGAGGACCCGGATTACGGTTCCGAGCAACTTGTGATGATGGTTGCGGTCGGTGACATTCCTCTTGCGGTGGTAAATGAAAAGACGGCCCTGAGGCTTGCCGGGGAATATCCGGGTATAGATGTGTCCACCGCCATATCCTTTACCCAGTTTCAGACATGGGCTCTCCGGAAAAAAGAAATGGAGTTGACAGACAGTGTCAACTCCATGATTAAGCGATATAAGCAGACTGACGGGTATAAGGATCTTTTAAGGAGATACGGCATATAATCGTCAGCGTCTCATGATGAATCAGGGAACTATTTTTATATTGTTTCCGTTGAAAACGCCAATCGAAAGCCTGTTCATTATTGATTTTATCGCAGCCTGGGCTTTAACGGAATTGCCAGCCGCATCAAGAGGCGGGGCAAACGCCGCAATACCCATAACGCCGGGAAGCACACCCATAACGCCTCCTCCAACGCCGCTCTTCGCGGGAAGACCTGAAGTATACAGCCAGTCGCCGGTACTTTGATAAAACCCTTCCGTGGCTATCAGGGAGACGATTTTCGGCATGAGCCCCTTGGCAAATGCGCGTTTGCCGGTGACGGGATTCACTCCATCGGCGGCAATGGTTGCCGCGCACACAGAAAGCTGCTGGGCATTTACGCCAAGCGAACACTGGCGCGTGTAAAGATCAAGGCTCATCTCCACATCGTCGTAGATGCGGTTGAAGTTTTTCAGCATCCAGGCGATGGCGCGGTTGTTGTAATTGGTTGCTGATTCCGACTGGTACAGTTCCTGTATAAGTGGGGCCTCAGAGCCGCACAGGGCAGTCACGTTGTCAGTAATGGCCTTCCATTTTCCATCCGGATCGCCCTGCGGGCGCACAAGGGAACATGTGGAAATAGCTCCGGCATTGACAAGCGGTGTGGATGGCCTGTCGTTGTCGAGCAGCATGGCGAATATGGAGTTGAAGGGGAGGCCGGTGGCATCAGCCCCGATCCGGGCGAGAAGAGCCTGCGATCCCCAGCTGTTGAGGACGAGAATAGCCGTGAGTACTTTCGAAATCGATTCGATTCCGAACCGGAAGTCGGTGTCGCCTATCTTGAAAGTGGTGCCGTCAAGAAGTGTTATGCTTATTCCGAAAAGTTCGGGATTGATATTGGAAAGATATGGAATATAATCGGCATTCTTTCCTCCGGAAACAGTGCGACATTCGCCGTAGGCGCTTTCGAGCGCCCGGCGAATGTCGGCATGTGAGAGTGTGATGTCCATAGGACAGTAACGATTATTTAAGAAGACTTACGCTGCGGCGAATGAATTCGTTGAGGTCGGCTCCGCGAAGGAGTCCGTTGGCAAGGAGAGCCAGGTCTATTACCTGTTTGACCAAAGGCTGCTCTTTGGCGTAATCACTCACGATATGGTTGATTTTGTGTCGCTGCGCTTCGGTGTCCTCATCAAAGTGCTTGATCTGGTTCTGCTGGTCATCGGTGAGTTTGCCGTCTTTGGCCTCATCGCGTATGGCCTGAGCCTTAGCGGAATTGGCGCTGATTGTCTCATTCATGGGCTTGAGCTGGGGAATCAGATTGGCATCGGCATCTTTCATGATCTGACCTACAACGGGAGAAGCAACGTTGACAATAAGGTTGTAGCTGTCCGGGAGTTCACCGTAGAAGCTCATGCCGGGCTGCATGGCTGCCATTTCCTTCATTCGGCGCATGTATTCGTTCTGGGTTATCATCACCGGATTGGCTTCGGGATTCACTTGCTCGAAGCTTACAAGGAATTCGGCCTTGTCCACTTTGGGAATCTGGCATCTGAAGAGCTCAGTCAGAGCATCGCGCTGCTCGGGAGTGAGTTCGGCAGCTTTTTTATCGGCAGAAGGAATGAGATTTTCTGCGGTATCGGAATCTACGCGGACAAATCTCGATTTCTCGATTTTTGATTCAAGCAGTCCTATGAAGTGGCTGTCAAGCTGGCCATCCATCAGCAGAACGTTGTATCCGCGGTCATTGGCGGCCTTTATATAAGTGTATTGTGCCACGGGGTCGTTGGCGTAGATATATACCACGTTGCCGTCTTTGTCGGTCTGCGAACCCTCTATCAGGGTGCGGTATTCCTCGAGGGTATAGAATTTGTTTTCCGTGTCCTTGAGGAGAGTGAACTTCATTGCGGAATCACAGAACTTCTGGTCGGTAAGCATACCGTATTCGATGAAGATCTTTATGTCGTCCCATTTCTTTTCAAAGTCCGGACGGTCTGTGCGGAAAATATCTTCCAGACGGGAAGCTACTTTTTTGGTGATGTAGCCTGAAATCTTTTTCACCGCCGTATCGCTCTGCAGGTATGAACGGCTTACATTCAGAGGAATATCGGGAGAATCTATCACACCCTGAAGTAGCATCATGAATTCGGGCACAACGCCTTCAATAGAATCGGTCACATATACCTGATTGCAATAGAGCTGGATGCGGTTCTTTGTGAGCTCGAAGTTGTTTTTAATTTTCGGGAAATACAGGATACCGGTGAGCGTGAAGGGATAGTCCACATTGAGGTGAATCCAGAAAAGGGGATCGTCCTGACCGGGGTAGAGCTGATGATAGAATTCGAGATAGTCCTTGTCGGTAAGGTCGGCAGGTTTGCGAGTCCAGGCCGGCTCGGTGCTGTTTATCACGTTCGGTGTGTCGGTATCGGTCATTTTGCCGTCTTTCCATTCCTGTTCGAAACCTGAAATTACCGGAACCGGGAGGAAGCGGCAGTATTTTTTGAGGAGCGCGTCGATTTCGTTCTGTTCAAGGAATTTGGCATTTTCGGGGTCGATATGGAGAATCACGTCGGTGCCGCGCTCAGTCTTGTCGCAGGGCTCCATGGTGAATTCCGGATTGCCGTCGCATTCCCATCTTACGGCCTGAGCGTTCTCCTTGTAGCTGAGAGAACGGATTTCCACTTTGGTGGAGACCATAAAGGCCGAGTAGAATCCGAGACCGAAATGTCCGATGATGGAAGCGGCATTGTCTTTATACTTCTCAAGAAATTCCTCAGCTCCGGAAAATGCGATCTGGTTGATGTATTTGTCTATATCTTCGGCGGTCATGCCAATTCCGTGGTCGCTGACGGTAAGAGTGCCGGCTTCTTTGTCTACAGTCACTTTTACATTCATTTCCCCGAGCTCTCCCTTGAATTCGCCAAAAGAAGAGAGGGTCTTGAGCTTCTGAGTGGCGTCGATGGCATTGCTCACGAGCTCGCGAAGGAAAATCTCATGGTCGGAATATAGAAACTTCTTGATTACAGGAAAAATATTGTCGGTGGTAACTCCGATTTTACCTTTTTGTACAGTTGACATATAAGTGTATATTTATGTTTGTTGTTCTGATTGATTTTATGGCGGTGACAGCCCGCTTCTGTTATAACATAACAACAAAAAAAATGCCACAGCAAAAGCCGTGGCATTAATTGTAAATAATGTTAAACCGTACTGACGAATTGTCAGTTTCGTTCCGGCTTGTCAGGAGCTACAATGGCCGTGATAAGTTTTTTATCAGCGGGATCGTAAGTCACTCTGACAGTATCGCCTTCTGAAATCTTTGCGTCCATAATCAGGTCGGCAAGGTCGTCCTCGATATACTTCTGGATGGCACGTTTCAGTGGACGGGCGCCATACTGGGCGTCGTAGCCCTTTTCGGCAATGAAGGTTTTGGCTTCCTCGGTTATATCAAGGGAGTATCCAAGTGACTCCAGGCGTTTGCGGAAACCGGCAAGCTCGATGTCTATTATTTTGAAAATGGCATCTTTGCTTAGCTGGTCGAACATTATCACATCGTCCACGCGATTGAGGAATTCGGGCGAGAAAGCCTTCTGGAGAGCTTTGCTTATTATCGCCTGGGCATTGGCTGATGTGTCGGTGCCGGGAGTGGAGAATCCTACGCCGGTCGAGCCGAAGTCCTTGAGCTGACGCGTGCCGATGTTGGATGTCATGATTATTATAGTGTTCTTAAAATCGATGCGGCGCCCGAGGCTGTCGGTCAGACGGCCTTCGTCCATAACCTGAAGCAAGAGATTGAAGACGTCGGGGTGGGCTTTCTCTATTTCATCAAGGAGCACCACGGAGTAGGGGCGACGGCGAACCTTTTCGGTAAGCTGACCGCCTTCTTCGTATCCCACATATCCCGGAGGCGCACCGACCAGACGGCTCACTGTGAATTTTTCCATGTATTCGCTCATGTCCATTCTTATAAGAGTGTCCGATGAGTCGAAAAGATACTCGGCGAGTTTTTTTGCAAGATGGGTCTTGCCCACTCCGGTAGGTCCGAGAAACATGAACACACCGATAGGTTTTGATGGATCTTTGAGTCCTATGCGGTTGCGCTGAATGGCTTTTACAATCTTGTCGATGGCATTGTCCTGACCAATGATTTCACTCTTAAGTTTCGGTGCCATTTCTTTCAGACGGCGACCTTCGGCCTGGGCTATTCGCTGTACGGGGACGCCGGTCATCATAGCTACCACTTCGGCCACTTTGTCATCGTCTACGGTCTCGCGGTGAGATGAAAGATGTTTTTCCCATTGCTCTTTCTGCTGTTCAAGCTGCTTTTTCAACTGTTGTTCACTGTCGCGGTAACCGGCTGCTTTTTCGAAGTCCTGAGCCTGGGCAGCTGCGATTTTGAGCGCTGACGTCTCAGCTATCTGCTCTTCGAGCTGCTCGATTTCACGTGGCACTTCTATATTTGTGATGTGAACTCTCGAACCGGCCTCGTCGAGCGCGTCGATGGCCTTGTCGGGGAAGTTGCGGTCACTCATATAGCGCCTTGTGAGGTTCACGCATGCGCGCAGGGCCTCCGGGGTGTAGGTCACATTGTGGTGAGCCTCATACTTTTCCTTGATATTGTTAAGAATCTGAAGAGTCTCTTCTTCTGATGTGGGTTCCACCATTACTTTCTGGAACCTGCGCTCGAGTGCTCCGTCCTTCTCTATGTTTTTACGGTATTCATCAAGCGTGGTGGCTCCGATGCACTGGATTTCGCCACGGGCAAGGGCGGGCTTGAGCATATTGGCCGCGTCCATGGTTCCGGCGGCATTGCCTGCTCCCACTATCGTGTGAAGTTCGTCGATGAAAAGTATTACATCCTTGTTTTTGGCAAGCTCGTTCAGAATAGCCTTTACACGCTCCTCGAACTGGCCACGGTATTTTGTGCCGGCCACGATAGTGGCCATATCCAGGGAGACCACGCGCTTGTCGAAGAGCACGCGGCTCACCTTGCGCTGGATTATACGTAGCGCCAGACCCTCTACGATTGCCGATTTGCCCACGCCGGGTTCGCCAATAAGCACAGGATTGTTTTTCTTGCGTCGGCTCAATATCTGGGCCACGCGCTCAATCTCCACTTCGCGTCCTACCACAGGATCGAGGCGTCCTTCCTCGGCTGCGCGGGTCATGTCTATACCGTATTTGTCAAGGGCAGGGGTGTCGCCTCCACGCCGTTGAGCAGTGGTACGCTGGTCTCTCGAAGAACCATGCTGGGCGCTTCTGCTGCTGTCGTCGCTTTCCATCGGTGCGTCATCGTCGGCGTCATCATCGTCGGTGTTGTCAGCGAAATCCGCTCCGGCGGTCGGCAGGCCTGCATTCTCGGCAAGTGACTGGAAAAGCGAGGAATATGTGACTCCGGCCTGTGCGAACGGAACCATATATGCGGCTTCTTTGATTTCGGAATTATGAAAAATGGCGAGGAGAAGATGCTCGATTTCCACGGTGTCGCTACGGAGCATGCGAGCCTCAAGCACGCAAAGCTTCATCAGGCGGTTGGCCATATCGCTCACGGACACTTCGGTGACATTAGCGGTATGGTCAATTCCCATTTCAAATAGCTGGCGGTCAAGCTCCTCTTTCAGAGCGTAGGCCGAGCTTCCTCTTGTGTTGCGGTCAATGAGCTTGAGGGCACGTTGCGAGGGAGCCTCGAGTAATGCCAGAAGCATGTGCTCAGGCCTTATAACCGGAGAGTTATGCCCGGCGGCCACACTTGCACTGGCAGAAAGTACGTTCTTCAGCTCTTGAGAAAAAACTGTATTCATATAAAGAGTAAAAATAATCGGTGTAATTGGTGTGTTGGAAACATGATTATAAATCCTACACAAAGAAAGCAATAATTGTGCCAAAAACCACATGTTTTTATCTAAAAATACTAAAAACATCATTTTAATGGGCCCTTTAATGCTGTGAGAGATAATTTTCTCATGGCGAAGTGTTGAATAAATAACCGTTGCGGAATTCCGAAAAAATGCTTATCTTTGCTCTGATTTTCCCGCATGTAGCCTCCGCTTGGCCGATTTTATCGCCGGGCGTTCGTCGCTGCTGTGGGTCAATTATTTGTAACCAAACAAGATAAGACAGATTTAAGCTATGCTTGAAGAAGACAGAATCCTAAAGATAGATATTGAAAAGGAAATGAAGTCGGCCTATATCGACTACAGTATGTCGGTAATCGTGAGCCGTGCGTTGCCCGATGTGCGCGATGGCCTCAAGCCCGTTCACCGGCGCGTTCTTTTCGGTATGAATGAAATGGGTAATACTTCCGATCACCCTCATAAGAAGTCAGCCAACTGCGTGGGTGAGGTTATGGGTAAATACCACCCCCACGGCGATTCCTCAATTTATGGAACCGTGGTGCGCCTGGCTCAGCCTTGGGCCCTTCGTTATTGCCTTGTAGACGGCCACGGTAACTTTGGCTCTGTGGATGGCGACGGTGCCGCTGCTATGCGTTATACTGAGGTGCGCCTTCAGCGTATGGGCGAAGAGATGCTTAGTGATATAGAGTCTGAAACGGTCGATTTTCAGCCTAATTATGACAACTCGCGTCAGGAACCAGTGGTACTTCCCACCCGCTTCCCCAATCTTTTGGTAAACGGAGCTTCTGGTATTGCCGTGGGAATGGCTACAAATATGCCGCCCCACAATCTCACTGAAGCCATCAACGCCTCGATAGCACTCGTTGACAATCCCGATCTTACGGTAAGCGAGCTGATGAAGTATGTCACAGCTCCTGACTTTCCCACCGGCGGCACTATCTACGGCTATCAGGGTGTGCGCGACGCATATGAAACCGGTCGCGGACGCATTATAATCCGTGCCAAGGCCGAGATTGAGCAGGAAGCCAATCATGAGAATATAATTGTCACCGAAATTCCTTATAATGTAAACAAGGCTCTTCTTATCGAATACATTGCAGAGCTTGTTACAGAAAAGAAACTCGACGGCATAGCCGACATCAACGACGAGAGCAACTATAAGGGCATGCGTATCGTCATCAAGCTCAAGGCTGATGCAAACGCCAATGTGGTGCTGAACAAGCTTTACAAGATGACCCAGATGCAGGCCTCATTCTCGGTTAACAATGTGGCTCTTGTTCACGGCCGTCCGAAAACGCTAAATCTGAAGGAAGTCCTTCAGTCGTTTGTGGAGCACAGACATGAGGTGGTTATCCGCCGTACAAAGTTCCTGCTCCGTAAAGCCGAGGAACGCGCCCATATCCTCCAGGGCCTTATTATAGCTTCCCAGAATATCGACGAGGTCATACGTATAATCCGTGAAAGCCCGTCGACCGAGGCTGCCCGTGCCACCCTTACCGAACGATTCAATCTCAGCGATGCTCAGACAACCGCAATCGTCGAGATGCGTCTCAAACAGCTCACCGGAATGGAGCAGGACAAGCTTCGTGAGAATTACGATCAGGTAATGGCTGAAATCAACAACCTCAATGAGATTCTCAACAACGACCATGTATGTCGTGAACTTATCAAATCGGAACTCATTGAGGTTCGCGACAAATATGGCGATGAGCGCCGCACCGACATTGACTACACCGCAGGTGAATTCAACGCCGAAGATTTCTATGCCGACGACGAGATGATAATTACCATTTCTCATCTTGGCTATATCAAGCGTACTCCTCTGTCGGAATTCCGCGCCCAGAACCGTGGCGGTGTGGGATCCAAGGGAAGCGAGACCCGCGACGAAGACTTTATAGAGTACATCTATACTGCCTCCATGCATAGCTCGCTTCTGTTCTTTACACAGCGAGGTATCGTCTATAAAATGAAGGTTTATGAACTTCCTGAGGGAGCTAAAAATTCCAAGGGACGTGCTATTCAGAACCTCCTTAATATCGAAAGCGGCGATTCCGTAACCGCGTTCATCTCATGTAAGAACCTTGAAGACGAGGAATTCGTAAGCACCCATAACCTTGTGTTCGCAACCAAGGGCGGTGTAGTGAAGAAAACTTGTCTGCGAGAGTATGCACGAGTGAATATCAAAGGTAAGAAGGCCATTATTATACGTGAGGATGACCGCGTGATAGGCGTGGAACTCACCGATGGCGATTCAGAAATTATCCTGGCCAACCGTAACGGTCGCGCAATCCGTTTCCACGAAAGCAAAGTAAGGGAAATGGGACGCGTGTCAACCGGTGTGCGCGGAATGACTCTTGATGATGACGGAAACGACGAGGTGGTAGGAATGATTTGCATGGAACCGGGTTCGGACAACTCCGTGATGGTCGTATCCGAACGAGGCTTCGGAAAGCGTTCCGAACTCGACGATTACCGTATCACCAACCGCGGCGGAAAGGGTGTCAAGACACTTAACCTGACCGAAAAAACCGGTCCGCTTGTGGCGATTAAGAGCGTGAACGACCTCAACGACCTTGTGATAATAAACCGCAGTGGCATAACACTGCGCGTGCGTATGGCCGACTTCCGTGTGCAGGGCCGCGCTACTCAAGGCGTAAGAATTATAAATCTTGACAAGCGAGGCGACTCCATCGCATCTGTTTGCTGTGTGGATTCCGAAGAAGAAGTGGAGGAAATAATCGATGGACTGCCAGAGAACACTCCTTCCGACAATTCTATTTCCGACTCTGCGGCTCAGGAACCCGAAAATGATGAAACTATTAATTAATTCCCCCTCTAATAACTCTAACCCTTAACAGATTATGAAGAAGTTAAGTATCTTAGCCGTCACTTTTCTGGCTGCAGGTTCGGCATTTGCCCAGCAGCAGGTTGTGAAGGACGTTGAGCACATGCTCAAAGAATCCAAGCCCGACTATGCCGCCGCTCTCAAAGCTATCAAGCCGGCTCTCTCCGATCCCTCCACAGCCGGAACCATCACTCCCTGGCTCCTCGCCGGACAGGCCGGTTTCGGTCAGTATGACCAGGTGTTCCTCATGGAATCCATGGGAAATGGCCAGCGCGCCGATGTGAAGGATGCCGCCGGTAAGGCAATGGTTGATGGCTTCGAAGCATATATAAAGGCTCTCAGCCTCGACTCTATTCCTGATGACAAAGGTAAAATCAAACCCAAGAAGAGCAAGGATATTCTCAAGGCTATAGCCGAGCAGCATCCCCAGCTCCGCAATGCAGGTATTTTCATGTTCCAGGCTCAGGACTTCGACGGAGCTCTCAAGGCATGGGAACTTTATACCTCTCTTCCCACCAATCCGCTGCTTGCCAAAAATCCTCCGAAGGCTCTTCCCGATACCGTGCTCGGCGACGCATATCTTCTGCAGGCTCTTGCCGCTCTTTCCGAGAACAAGGATGCCGTGGCTCTGAGCGCTCTTCAGAAGGTTCCCGCAGCATTTAAGAATATCGATGTTTATGTTTATGGTGTGGAGGCGGCCCGTCGTATCAACGACTCTACCGCCATGCTTGATTTCGCCACGAAAGGATATGAGCTTTTCGGTACTGAAAACATCTCGTTTATCGGTCAGCTGATCAATGCCAAGCTTCTCGCCGGTGATTACAAGGCATGCCACGAGCTCGTGGAGAAAGCTATTGCAGCTACTCCCGCTGACAATACCCAGATGCAGTCGCAGCTTTATGACATTCTTGGCTACATCTGCGAGCAGGAAAATGACATGGCCAATGCAGAGAAAAACTATCAGAAGTCAATTGATCTGGATCCTTCCTATGCAAAGGCATATTTTGACCTTGGCCGTGTGATTTACAACACCGCTCTCAAGTCCGACGAACAGACCGAGGGCAAGAATATAGATGCTCTCAAGAACGATTTCCTCCGTGCTGCCGAACTCTTTGAGAAGGCTTACAATCTCGATGAGACCAACATGAGTGCAGTTCCCGGAATCCTGTATCGTCTCTTCTACCGTCTTGGTGCAGGTTACGAAAACCAGACCACCCAGTGGAAAGCCGAAGCAGGCGAATAATTGCACGTAAGGAATAAAAATAATAAGCGTCCCGTTCATTTGAACTGCACCCCAAAAGTTAGACACA
>LUJP01000112.1:40138-41569 GCA_001689535.1 Bacteroidales bacterium M5 | reverse complement strand
GGTACTTTAATTCAAACAAGCCTATTCTTGGTGGTGATGTTTATAAGCTGGTTAACGGACGTATAGAATCCACTTCCGACAGTTGGTACTGTGACCGGAAAGAGTCTGAACCGTCGTATGATTATGTTGTCCGCAGCTATCACATTGCTTGCGACTATATTAGAGATTATCCGGACAAAGCAAATACTTTTTTCAGCATCGTTATAGAGCAAATAGAAGATGAAATCTGACAGCAAGATATACAGGTTTTTCTTTGGGCGGCGGGGTGAGAGACGCATGCCTTTTGGCGTTATGCTGCTGATTCTTGTGCCTTTCTTTATTGTAGGTCTATATTTCCAGAATCGGAAATATAATGCGCTGTCTGCAAATCCGTTTTTTACATCAACTGTGGTTTCTGATGTGTATAGTCTTAGCAATAGTAGATATTTGAAGTATCTGATTTCTGTGGATGGTAAAGCTTATGAAGGTAGTGCTCCACGCCGTGGTCTTTCCGTGGGCGACAGTATTGGTGTGGTATATCAGAAAGACGATCCGGAAAATAACATGACGGTTTTTGAGTATTTTGATGGTCCGGAATTTGGCTCTGTCATAATATTTGTAATCGTTGCGATTGTTTTGGCAGCATATCGCTGGCTGACAATCAATCGAAAATATAACGACCGATGCCCTGAGTTGGAGCGTTCCGGGAAGTGTACAATATATCGCACCGACAATGAGTACATATTTGTCACGGTATATCATGCCAACTCAAGCTATCCGATTAAATTCTTGCCTCTTGACTGCGATAATAGGGCGTTTGAGAATACTCTGACTGATATTTTCCATGCAAGTCAGCATGACAAATACACCGAAATAAAGGCATCCGAGCTAATCAAAGCGATGAAACAACGCTCTTGGCGACAGCTTTATATGCACTCTACAAGTGTGCGTGTAACTCACGATAGCCATCGACTGAAAATACTGCCAACCCGAAAAGCCACCGACAAAGGACTTGATTGGGATTATGACCGGGAATTATCTTTTGACATTGACAGAGCCTCTTGGAAAAATATTATCATCTCAATCCGGAAACTCCTTGAAAATAATGAGACTGAACGATAATCGATTCTATAAAATAGATAGAAGATAATCTATAAATATATCCAGTAGAAAAACACTCTGAGTCTCGTATTATTGTTCCAATTATCTTTTTTATCAGACATTTTTCCTTCTATATTAAGTAAATTTATTCTGATTATCCCCTTACATCACAACACATAACACATTGCATAACAATATATTATATTTTTAGCTTCTATCTTCCTAAACGAATATAAATAATCTTTTATCTTAAAATATGTTAACAAGCATAATATTTTTCTTGAAATATTTTGCAGGTTTCAGATATACCACTACCTTTGCACCAGTTTTTCATGGTATTAGATTTAAGGT